>NZ_CP109432.1:6687775-7002404 GCF_036227065.1 Spirillospora sp. NBC_01491 | reverse complement strand
CCCGTCGTGGATCCAGTAGAGCGGCGCCAGCAGCGCGAGGGCGGGCGAGAAGTGGTCGCCGAGGATCGGGAAGCCGGGACCGAAGCCGTTGTGCACGCCCTTGACCATCGCGACCGGCAGGCCGAACCCGCTGTACGAGCGGACCCCCTGATCGAAGATGACCAGGTCGTAGCTGGTCGTCCGAAACGCCCGCAGGCGCATCAGCGAGTACGCGGCGTACACGGCCGCCGTCACCACGATCAGCGCGGCGAGCGGCGGGCGCGGCCGATGGAGGCGGCGCGGACGGCGGAACCACCGCCGGCGAGCGGTGGGGGCCTCGTCCGCCGGCCCCTCCCCGATCACTCTCTCGGCCACGCGCCAGGACGCTACCAGCAGCCCGGCGCCCGACCGAACCACCGGACGGGGACGGGCCGGAAGCGGACCGGCCCGTCCCCCCACTCAGGCGGTCACGCGGCGGGCCATCGGGAGCCGCGAACGGGTGAACAGCCCGGCGGCGAGCATCGCGACCAGCGGGATCACGATCGCGATCACCCCGAGCAGCGTCCAGGGGATGTCGAGGATCGGACCGTGGCCCGCCGCCTCCAGCATCCCCCCGGCCCCATGGACGGGCTCCACCAGGGTGAGCGTGCGCGCGACCGCGATGCCCGGGACGAGCCCGGCCGCCAGGCCGAGCCAGCAGCCGAGCAGCGCGACGAACCACGCCTGGCCCATCATCAGCAGCCGCCGGGTCCGCGGATGGGCGCCGACGGCGGCCAGGGTCGCCAGGTCCGGACGGGCGTCGGCGGCGGACAGGCCCGTCGCGATCAGCGAGCCGCCGAGCGCCAGCACCGCGCCGACCACCCCCAGCAGCAGCGTCGTCCTCCCGAACGAGCCGGTGAACCCCCGCTCGACGTACACGCCGCCGCCGTCCTTGCCGTAGTCGAGGAGGACCTCCTTCAGCCGCGCCTCCTCGGCGCCGGTGACCCGGTGCTCGGCCCGGTCCACTCCGAACGCCTCGGTCCGGGGCGGGACCCCGATCCGCCGCGCGACCTCGGGCGGGACGAGCACGCGCGCGTGCGGATCACCGGGGAGGGTGACCGCGGGCAGCCCCGGCACCGTCTTCAGCGTCCGCTGCCGCCCCCCGTTCGCCTCCCACACCGACACCCTGGCGGTGGTGACGGCGTCCTGCGGGGGTTTGGCGCCGAAGAACACCACCTTGCCCGCCGCGAGCGCCGCCGTGACGGCCGGATCGTCGCGGCCCAGCAGGAACCGCGCCTCCTTCGCCCCGGCCACCACGTTGTCGATGGTGATCTCCCCGGGTCCGTGCTCCGCGGTGAACGCGACGCCGGGGCACTCCTGCGGGCGGCCAGACTCGCACCCGCTCTCCTCGCCCGGCAGGGTCCGCAGCTCCACGAGCGGGACGCCGGGCAGCTCCCGCCGGACGGCCCGTCCGGCCTCGGCCGCCCGGTCAGCGGGCGCCCGGAGCAGTGCCGACCCGGGCGGGAGCCTCCGCTCGTACTCCCGCCGCTCCTGCTGGAAGTCGCTGGCGCCCCCGATGGCCAGCGCGGTGATCCCGGCGACCGCCGCCATGATCGCGGCGACCACGGGCGCGGACCGGGCCCGGTTGCGCGAGCCGTCCCGCACCGCGAGCCGCAGCGGCAGCGGCAGGAACCGGGCCGCGCGCCCGGCCGCCGCCACCAGCCACGGCGCCACCAGCACGCAGCCGATGGTGATCGCCGTGGCCCCGAACGCCGCGCCGAGCTCCCGCCAGAACCGCACCCCGACCAGGCTCAGCACGACGCCCGCCACGATCAGCACGGCGCCGGCGAGCGGCCGACCGAGGCGGACCCGGCCCCCGTCGCGCCGTCCGGCCAGCGCGGCCACGACCTCCGCCCGCGCGGCCTGCCGGGCGGGCAGGTACGCGGCGACCAGGCCGCTGCCCACGCCCAGCGCCATGGTGGCCGCGGCCAGCGCCCACGGCACCTCGAACGGGCCCATCCGCTCGCCGCCGGCCATGTGGACGCACTGCCTGGCCAGCGCGGCGGCGCCGATCCCGAGCCCCGCGCCGGCCAGCGCGGCGGCCGAGCCGAGCACCAGCCCGCCCGCGAGCACCACCGCGCGCAGGTGCCGGCGGTCGCCGCCCGCGGCGGCGATCAGCGCGAGCTGCCGCCGCCGGTGCCGGACGCCCACCGCGAACGCGGGCCCGGTCAGCAGCACCACCTCCAGCACGATCATCGCGACGGCCAGGGCCATGACCTCCCGCCCGCCCGTGTCCCCGGACCTCACCAGGTCCTGATCGACCTCACTCGCCGGCGGCGGATGCTCCACGGCGTCCCGGGACAGCACCGACAGCCCGGCCTTGTTGAACTCCTTGACGTCGGCCCAGGTGACCGGCCGTCCCGCCGAGACCAGCCACTGCGGCGGCTCGGGCGACCGACCCGGGAACGCGCCGGGCAGGCCCAGCGTGATCGCCGCATCGGGCCGCCTCGGGTCGATCACGTACCCGACGACCCGCTTGGGCGTCCCCTCCCGTCCGACCTGCGCCATCGAGCCGAGCGTGAAGCCCTTCCCGCGCAGCGAGGGCGCCAGGGCCACCTCGTCCGCCGACGCCGGCGCCCGCCCCGCGGTGACCTCGAACATGCCGCGCGCCAGCGGGTCGCGGAGATCGAGCTCCTTCAGGTCGGCGCGGACGTACCCGTGCGCGGTCCGCAGCACCCCCCGCGTCCCGGTCGAGACCGGCACGATCCGGACCCCCGGCCCGTACTTCGCGGCGAGCGTCCGGCCGACCTCGCCGGACGTCCAGGGGGCGTCGGCATCACCCGCAGGCGCGGGCCGGGCCTGGAGCTCCTCCAGGCCCGGCGTCTGGTCCACGGGTTCTCGGCCGAACGCGTAGAACCGCGCGTCGGCCGTCCCGAGCTCGTACGGCAGCTCCTCCTTCGGCGACCATGCGGCCGTCTGCGCCAGCACCGCCAGCGCGACGACCGCGAGGACGGGGAGGCCGATCATGCACAGCACCAGGGCCGTGCGTCCCTTGGACCGCATCGCGTCCCGCCGCGCGATCCGCACCGCCGCCCGGTGCGCGCTCCCCCTGCTCACCCTGCTCATCGGCTCACTCCGTTCGCGCGTTCGTGGCCGCTTCACGCGGTGGCTTCCCTCGTCGCAGGCTCCTCAGTCCAGCCACCGCGCGGCCACTCACCCTGCTCATCGGCCCACTCCGTTCGCGCGTTCGTGGCCGCTTCACGCGGTGGCTTCCCTCGTCGCAGGCTCCTCAGTCCAGCCACCGCGCGGCCACTCACCGGACGTCCTGGAGGAGGGTCTCGGGGCCGGAGCGCGAGCCGGTCGTGTCGACCATGCGGCCGTCGCGGAGGAACACCACCCGGTCCGACCATGCGGCGTGCCTGGACTCGTGCGTCACCATCAGGCAGGCGGCGCCCGCGTCGCAGCGGGCGCGCAGGAGGCGCATGACGTCTTCGCCGGTGTTGCTGTCGAGGGCGCCGGTCGGCTCGTCGGCCAGGACCAGCCGGCGGTCGCCGACCAGGGCGCGGGCGATCGCCACCCGCTGCTGCTGGCCGCCGGACATCTCGTCGGGGAACTGGTCCGCCAGCTCGTCGACGCCGACCTCGCGCAGCGCGAGCGCGGCCTCGCGGCGGGCCCGGCGGGTGCCGGCGCCGTCGAGCTCGCGGGGCAGCATCACGTTCTCGATCGCGGTGAGGCCGGGGATGAGGTTGAGGTCCTGGAAGACGTAGCCGACGTGCCGGCGGCGCAGCGCCGACAGCCCGGACCGGCCGAGCGTCCCGAGGTCGGTGCCCTCGATGACGACCCGGCCCGAGGTGGGGGCGTCCAGGCCGCCGGCGAGGGTGAGCAGCGTCGACTTGCCCGAGCCGGACGGGCCCATCACGGCGACGAACTCCCCCGCCGCGACGCTGAGGCCGATGCCCGCGAGCGCGTGCACCAGGCCGGCGCCGGCGCCGTGGTCGCGGGACACCGCGTGCAGTTCCAGGACGTTCACCGGCGTGCCCTCTCGGCGCCGTCGGGCCGGGCGCGCACGCCGGATCCGGGACGTTCGGCCGCGCCGCCCGTACCGCCCGTGCCGCCCGCCGCGTCCGTGCGCTCCGCCGGGGCCGCGTCGTCGGCGCGGACCACGTACGCCTCGCAGTGGTCCAGCCAGCGCGCCTCGGCCTCGGCCTGGAAGATCATGGATTCGAGGACCAGCCGCCAGGCGCGGTCGGCCTGACCGGCCGGGACCGCCGGGGCGTCGGCCTTGAGCCGGGTGAGCTCCTGGAGCGAGCGCAGGGTGGCGGTGCGCTGGGTCTGGACGACGCCCACGACGTCGACGCCGGGCGTGGTGACCGCCATGGCCAGCTTGATCGACAGCTCGTCCCGGGGACGGTCGGTGCGCGCGATCGGGGTGGCGAACCAGCGCCGCACCTCCTCCTCGCCGTCCGGGGTGATCCGGTAGACGAACCGGCCCTCGTCGTCGGCGCCGACCCGGGTGACCCGTTCGTCGCGTTCGAGGCGGGCCAGGGTCGAGTAGACCTGCCCGATGTTGAGGGGCCAGGTGGCCCCGGTGGACGATTCGAACTCCGTGCGGAGCTGGTAGCCGTAGCGGGGCCCCTGGGACAGCAGGGCCAGCAGGCCGTGACGTATGGACATGCCTACCAAGTATGCATACCGAGTATGCTCATGGCAATACCGAGTATGCATGATGGGACACGCCGAACCGGATTGCACCGTGACAGAACGGCCGGGCCCTTACCGTGAACCGGTATTCCCGCCCCACCTGGAGAGCCCCGTGACCTCGGATTGCACCATCAGTGTCCTGCGCGACGTTCTGAGCGTTTACGACCACCGCTTCCTCGGCCTGGACGGCCCGCAGCGGGACCGCCTGGTCGACGGCACCCTCAGGATCCTCGGCACCGACGGGCTGGACGAGGCCACCCGGGCCGCGCTGCCCGCCTCCTACCGGCTGCGGGCGTTCTGCATCCGGCACGGCCTGCGCGAGGAGCTGGAGCAGCTGATCCGCGACGAGGCGGCCGGGAACCGGGCGGGCGCCGTCGTGGTCGGCGGCCGGGTCTACGCCCTGTACCCCTACCTGCGTGGCGTCTCCAGGCAGGACGCCGACATCACCGCCGAGGTCGGCGTGGAGCACCGGCTCGACGCGGTCGGCCGGCAGGGGTTCAACGCGCGGATCCGCGGACGGGCCGCGCTCGAGCAGGTCGAGACGCGCCGCACGGATGTGGAGCTGGTGCTGCGCAAGCGCGGCGGCTCGGGCGCCGAGCACCGCTTCCCCGCCGTGGAACGCGAGGACGGCTTCGAGGCGTTCGCCGACCTGACCCTGCCGGGGCCGGGCCGGTGGGACGTGCACGTGTCCGCCACCACGCTGGGCGTGACCCGTGAGGCGCGGTTCGGCACCGTGCGGGGCCCGAGGCTGAACACCGACACGTCCAAGCAGGGCATCGTCTCGGCCGGCGACGCGACCGTCTACTTCACCAAGGGCGGCCACCTGGCGGTGCTGGTCCGGGGCGAATCCCGGCCCGTGCCGCTGAGCACCCGCATCCGCCGCCGCCTCATCCGCTGAGCCCCACCTCTGAAGCGCGTCCGACGAAGAACGCGGCGTGCCGCCCTCGGGGGCGGCACGTCGCGTTCAGGCGTGGGGGAACGAACTCAGTCGTTCAGCCAGCTCATCATCGGGCGCAGCTGGGCGCCGGTCTTCTCGATCGGGTGCTCGGCGTGCTCCTGGCGGTACTTGGCGAACTGGGCCTGGCCGCCCTCGAACTCGCTCACCAGCTCCTTGGCGTACTCGCCGGACTGGATCTCGCCGAGGATCTTCTTCATCTCCGCCTTGGTGTCGGCGTTGATCAGGCGCGGGCCGCGGCTGTAGCCGCCGTACTCGGCGTTGTCGGAGACCGACCAGTACATCTTGGAGATGCCGCCCTCGTACATCAGGTCGACGATCAGCTTCAGCTCGTGCAGCACCTCGAAGTAGGCGATCTCCGGCTGGTAGCCGGCCTCGATCAGCACCTCGAACCCGGTCTTGATCAGCTCGGACGCGCCACCGCACAGGACCGTCTGCTCACCGAACAGGTCGGTCTCGGTCTCCTCGGTGAAGGTGGTCTTGATGCCGCCGGCGCGCAGGCCGCCGATGCCCTTGGCGTAGGACAGGGCCAGGTCCCAGGCGTTGCCGCTGGCGTCCTTGTCGACCGCGACCAGCACCGGCACGCCGCGGCCCGCGGTGAACTGGCGGCGGACCAGGTGCCCGGGGCCCTTCGGCGCGACCATCGCCACGTCCACGCCCTCGGGCGGCTGGACCAGGTCGTACCGGATGCTGAAGCCGTGCCCGAAGAACAGCGCGTCGCCCTCGACCAGCGCGGGGCGGATGTCCTTCTCGAAGATCTCCCGGTGGTGGTGGTCCGGGGCCAGGAGCATGATCAGGTCGGCCTCCTCGGCCGCCTCGGCGGGGGTGACGACGCGCAGGCCCTCGGCCTCGGCCTTCTCCCGGCTGGACGAGCCCTCGCGGAGTCCGACCCGGACGTCGACGCCGGAGTCGCGCAGCGACAGAGCGTGCGCGTGCCCCTGGCTGCCGTACCCGATGATCGCGACGTGCCGGCCCTGGATGACGCTCAGGTCGGCGGCGTCGTCATAGAACATCTCAGCCACAGTGCTGCTGCCTTTCGGTTGTGTGTGTCAGATTCGGGTCACGCGCTGCGCTCGATGGCGCGCAGCGAGCGGTCTGTGATGGAGCGGGCCCCGCGGCCGACGGCGACCATGCCCGACTGCACCAGCTCCTTGATGCCGAACGGCTCCAGGACCCGGATGAAGGCGTCGAGCTTGTCGCGGTTGCCGGTCGCCTCGATGGTGACCGCGTCCGGCGCCACGTCGACGACCTTGGCGCGGAACAGCGTCACGGTCTCCAGCACCTGCGACCGGGTCTCGGCGTCGGCGCGGACCTTGATCAGGATCAGCTCGCGCTGGACCGACGCGGAGGTGTCCAGCTCGACGATCTTGAGCACGTTGATCAGCTTGTTGAGCTGCTTGGTGACCTGCTCCAGGGGCAGGCCCTCGACGTTCACCACGATCGTCATCCGGGAGATCTCCGGATGCTCGGTGGTGCCCACCGCGAGGGACTCGATGTTGAAGCCGCGCCGGGAGAACAGGGCGGCGACCCTGGCGAGGATGCCCGGCTTGTTCTCCACCAGGACCGAGAGGGTGTGCAGGCTCATCGGGATCAGTCTCCGTTCTCCCAGTCGGGGGCCATGTCCCGAGCGATCTTGATGTCGTCGTTGGTGGTGCCCGCGGCGACCATCGGCCAGACCATGGCGTCCTGGTGCACGACGAAGTCGATCACGACGGGGGCGTCGTTGATCTCCATGGCCTTGGCGATGACCTCGTCGACGTCCTCGGCCCGGTCGCAGCGCAGCCCGATGCACCCGTAGGCCTCGGCCAGCTTGACGAAGTCGGGGATCATCGTGGTGCCGACGGCGCGCTCGGGCGACTTCTGCGAGTGCAGGGTGGTGTTGGAGTAGCGGCCCTCGTAGAAGAGCGTCTGCCACTGCCGGACCATGCCGAGGTTGCCGTTGTTGATGATCGCGACCTTGATCGGGATGCCCTCGATCGCGCAGGTGGCCAGCTCCTGGTTGGTCATCTGGAAGCAGCCGTCGCCGTCGATCGCCCACACCTGCGAGCCGGGCGCGCCGGCCTTGGCGCCCATCGCGGCCGGGACCGCGTAGCCCATGGTGCCGGCGCCGCCGGAGTTGAGGAACGCGCCGGGCCGCTCGTACTTGACGAACTGCGCGGTCCACATCTGGTGCTGGCCGACGCCCGCGACGTAGTAGGCCTCCGGGCCGACGAGGCGGCCGATCCGCTCGATGACGTACTGCGGGGACAGCGACCCGTCGTCCGGGGTGTCGTACCCGAGCGGGTAGGTGTCGCGCCAGGCGTCGAGCTGCCGCCACCAGTCGGTGTAGTCACCGGTGCGCCCGGCCTCGTGCTCGGCCTGGACGGCCACGATCAGGTCGGCGATGACCTCGCGGGCGTCGCCGACGATCGGGACGTCGGCGTGCCGGTTCTTGGAGATCTCGGCCGGGTCGATGTCGGCGTGCACGACCTTGGCGTGCGGCGCGAACCCGTCGAGATTGCCGGTGACCCGGTCGTCGAACCGGGCGCCGAGCACGACCAGCAGGTCGGACCGCTGGAGCGCGCCGACCGCGCCGACGCTGCCGTGCATGCCCGGCATGCCCATGTGCTGCGGGTGGCTGTCGGGCAGCGCGCCCTTGGCCATCAGGGTGGTGACGACCGGCGCGCCGGTCAGCTCGGTGAGGACCTTCAGCTCGGCGGCGGCGCCGGCCTTCAGCACCCCGCCGCCGACGTACAGCACCGGGCGCTCGGCGCGGGCGATCAGCCGGGCCGCCTCGCGGACCTGCTTGGAGTGCGGCCGGGTGACCGGCCGGTACCCGGGGAGCTGGAGCTGGACGGGCCACTCGAACTCGACGGTGGCCTGGAGCGCGTCCTTGGAGATGTCGACCAGGACCGGCCCGGGACGTCCGGTGCCGGCGATGTGGAACGCCTCGGCGACCGTCCGGCCGATCTCCTCCGCGTTGGTCACCAGGAAGTTGTGCTTGGTGATCGGCATCGTGATGCCCGCGATGTCGGCCTCCTGGAACCCGTCGGTCCCGATCAGCGAGGACGCCACCTGGCCGGTGATCGCCACGATCGGCACCGAGTCCATGTAGGCGTCGGAGATCGCGGTGACCAGGTTGGTCGCGCCCGGCCCGCTGGTCGCCATGCACACGCCGACCTTGCCGGTGACCTGTGCGTAGCCCTGCGCCGCGTGGCCCGCGCCCTGCTCGTGCCGGACCAGGATGTGACGCAGCTTGGTGGAGTCGAAGATCGGGTCGTAGGCGGGGAGGATCGCGCCTCCCGGAATGCCGAACACGGTGTCGACGCCGACGTTCTCCAGGGCACGGACCAGCGCCTGGGCTCCCGTCATCTGTTCGGTCGTCATGTTCCTGATTTCCTTGGGGAGAAGTCTGTGCCCGCTGGGGGCGCGCGGAGCGCGCGGTCTCCCAGGTCACACGGCCAACAAAAAACCCCCGCCGCCTAATGGCGGTCGAGGGGCGCGCGCAGGACGAAAAGCTTGATCAGCCTGCGCGCCGACCAAGTACTACGAGGATGATGGAACTGTTCTGCACGAGCCCCACTTTCGCCGACTTCAGGCCGCCGGTCAAATCCTTGGACAGTCTATCTCATCATCCGAGACGGCTAGAGCACGTCGACCGGGGGCAGCGCGGCGTCCTGGAGCGGCAGCCCGACCTCACCCGGCAGCCCCTGGGCCTTGAGGTTCGTCCGCACCAGCGACTCGACCCGGCCCGCCGCCATCGGCCGCGCCACCAGAAAACCCTGACCGCGCGGGCAGTCCATCGCGCGCAGCAGTTCGAGCTGCTCGGGCCGCTCGATGCCCTCGGCCACCACGGTCAGCCCGAGGTCGCGGCCCAGCCGGACGATGGTGCGGGTGAGCAGGGTCAGCGTCTCGTCGGAGCCGAGCCCCGCCACGAACGACGGATCGATCTTGATGATGTCGACCGGGAGCTGCCCCAGGTAGGCCAGCGAGGCGTAGCCGGTGCCGAAGTCGTCGATGGCGAGCCGGACGCCGAGGTCGCGCAGCGCCGACAGCCGGGCCACGTTCTGCCCCGCGTCCTCGACCAGCACCTCCTCCCGCACCTCCAGGGTGAGGGCCTGCGGCGGCAGCCCGGTGTCGGCCAGCGCCGCCGCGACCGACTCGACGAACCGCGGCGCGGCGATCTGCCGCGCGGTGAAGTTGACCGACAGGCCGACGTCCCAGGAGTCGCCGCGCCAACGCGCCACCTCGCGGCACGCCTCGCGCAGCACCCAGTCGCCGAGCGGGGTCATCAGGCCCGACTCCTCGGCGGGCCCGATGAACTCCTCGGGCGGCACCGCCTCGTTGCCCCGCCACCAGCGCAGCAGCGCCTCGACCCCGGTGACCCGGGAGGTCGCCAGCTCGACCACCGGCTGGAACTCCACCGAGAACTGGTCCTCGGCGAGCGCCCGCTGGAGATCGCTGCCGAGTTCGAGGCGGCGGACGACGTCGGCGTGCATGTGCGGGGCGAAGACCTCGACCCGCCCGCCGCCGAGCTCCTTGGCGCGAGCCATCGCCAGGTCGCCGTTGCGGATCAGGTCGGCGGCGCTGCGCCGCAGCCTGCGGCCCGCCTCGGGGCCGGTGCCCGGCAGGGGCGGCGCCCCCCGGGACGGCTGCTCGTCCTCGACGAAGGCGATGCCGACGCTGGCGGTGAGCACGATGCCCTTGGTGCCCACCCGGTAGGGGTCGGCCGAAAGGATGCGCAGGAGCCGTTCGGCCAGCTCCACCGCCGCCCGCGTCTCGCCGCCCTGGCCGCGCCCGCCGCCGGGGCCGTCGCCCTGGCCGCGGGCCGATCCGCCCGGGGCGTCCGCCGGGAGCTGGACCAGCACGGCGAACTCGTCGCCGCCCCACCGGGCCACGGTCCCGTCGGCCTGCACGGTGGCGCGCAGCCGCCGCGCGGCCTGCGCCAGCACCTGGTCGCCGGCGGCGTGCCCGGCCGAGTCGTTGACGGCGGTGAAGCCGTCGAGG
Source organism: Spirillospora sp. NBC_01491 (assembly GCF_036227065.1). Taxonomy (GTDB): domain Bacteria; phylum Actinomycetota; class Actinomycetes; order Streptosporangiales; family Streptosporangiaceae; genus Spirillospora; species Spirillospora xylanilytica. The sequence continues at coordinate 6,991,804 of NZ_CP109432.1, read as the reverse complement.
TCGACGAAGACCACCGCGACCTTGCCGCCGCACCGCTGCCGGGACAGCACCTCGCGGGTGCGCTCCTCGAAGTAGGCCCGGTTGGGCAGGCCGGTGAGCCCGTCGTGGAAGGTCAGATGCGCGACCTGGCGCTGGAGCGCGGCCTGCTCGCTGAGGTCGCGGGTGGTGATCAGCAGCCGGCCGGGCGCCTCGCCGATGCCGCTGTAGCGCGAGACCGTCGACTCGGTGGGCAGCCAGGTGCCGTCTGCGGCCCGGACCCTGAAGGAGACCCTGAGCGTGCCGGGCACCGCGTCCTCGTCCTCGGCCGCGATCCCGGTCTCGTCGGCCTCCAGGAAGCACCTGAAGACCTCCTGGACGCGCGGCAGGTCCTCGGGGTGGACGATCTCGACGAGGGGACGCCCGAGGATCTCCTCGGGCTCGTACCGGTAGGTCCGCAGCGCGCCCGCGCTGGCGTACTGGACCGACCCGTCGAGGCCGCAGATCAGCACCGCGTCGTTGATGCTCTCCGACAGGGCCCGGAAGTGGTCCTCGCCAGTGTCGACGGCCCGGCGCAGCGCGTCGTTCTCGCGCAGCAGGCCCGCCAGCCGCGCCAGCAGCACCAGCGCGGCCGTGCCCGCGACGAACGACACGACGGGTTCGAGCCCGTTCGACCCGGTCAGCGAGTGCCCCGCGACGAACAGCGCGGCGGCGGCGGCGATCGCCGCCGGGGCGATGCCCGGCCCGATCATCCGGCCGCACTCCTCGTCGCCGTCGCCGTCGGCGGGCCCCGGGTCGGCGCCGTAGGGCACGGCCGCCGGGACCTTGGCCGCGCGCGGCGGCGGGCCGGTCCACGGCACCAGGACCAGCAGCAGCAGCCCGGCCAGGCGCAGGATGTCGGCCGGGTCGTCGGCCGGGACGCCGCCGCGCACCCGGACGACCGTGGTGACGATGTCGGCGAGCGCGAACGCCGCCAGCGCCCCGTACCCCATCCAGGCCGTGCGGCGGTGCCCGCGCGCCGCGCCGAGGACGAACGGCAGCGCGCCGCACACCAGGACGATGTCGATCAGCGGGTACAGCAGTTCGAGGAAGAACTCCGAGGACGACTCGCCCGACCGGTGGTAGGCGACGCCGAACAGCGCGACCCAGCCGAGCACGAACAGCGCGCAGGCGAAGACGTAGGTGTCGGCCGCGTAGCGCACCCAGACGCGGACGTCGCGGGGCAGCCGGATCGGCACCACGAGCCCGGTGACCAGCGCGGCCACGGCGGCGAGGTAGAAGAGGTCGGTGACCGACAGGGACAGGGCGCTGCGGCTCACCGAGTCGGCGAACGCGCTGCCGACCGCGCCCACGAACCAGCAGGCCGCGGCGATGCCGTACCAGCGCCAGGACGCCCGCCAGAGCGTCCCCGGGCCGCCGCCGCCCGCTCCTCCCGCACCGCCCGCACCACCGCCGGTAGCGGCAGCGGAGGGGGCGGGGTCGGGCGCCGGGACGCGGGGCCTGCGCGAGGACACCAGCAGGGAGACCGCCGCCGCCGCGGCGGCGCCCGCCTCGGACCAGGCCAGGAAGGCCGTGCCGCCCCAGCCGAGCAGCGAACCGAGGGCGTAGAGCACGCCGACGACCGCGACCATGCCGACGGGCACCGCCCGCGGCGGCAACCGCCTGGCGTTCTCGCCGCTCATCGCGCCGTGTCCCTTCCAGCTCGCTCGGAGCGCTCGGCCTCCCGCAGGCGCCGCGCCGCGCCTGACGGGGGGAGGTGTGTCCAGGAACCACTCCGGCCGACCGGATAACGGCCGGAGGATGTCAGATCGTGCCCCGCCCAGGGTCGGCGCGGGACCGGCGGCGTGCGCGTCGGCTGCGCCGGCCGGGGATCAGCAACGTCGCTGTGCGGGATCACCGTGACAGTCAATGTACGTTCCGTAGGTCACGGAGCGATTGAGGCTGGGCGTCCTCCCGGCGACAAACCTCCTCGTGAGGCGCCGACCACGACTGGGTCGCGCGGGTACGTCACGGTATCGGCCACTTGCCCGGGATAACGCTCCGTGTTCGGAACAGCCGCCGGTCAGGCGTGCGCGCGGCCGGACCCGGCCGTTGTGTCGTACGCCACATCTGTGCCTTGATGGGCATATGCGCCGCACCTCAGCCCCATCCGTCCCCGGAAACCCGCGGCTTCCTCGCACATCTGCGGCGTTCGTCACCCGGCCCATCCACCCCGGGCGTGTCGCCACGCTCCGCAAGCGCCGGACGGTGCGCGGCGGTGGGATCCTGAGGCGGAAGGCCCCCCGCATCCGTGCAACCAACGGGAGCCGTTCTGATGAGAAAGCACCCGATCGCCGTCGTCCTGACCGTTGCGGCCCTGGTGACGGTCTCGGCCTGCTCGTCCAGCGAGGACGGCGGTGGAGGAGGCGGGGGCAGCGGCGGGCCGAGCACTCCGGCCCCGCTGCCCAGCTCCTCCGCGTCCGGGATCGGGGAGCCGCGCACGCTGGCCGACGGCCTGGCGGTGCCATGGTCCATCGCGTTCCTGCCCGGCGGCGACGCGCTCGTCACCGAACGGGACACCGCGCGGCTCGTCCGGGTGACCCCGCAGGGGAAGGTGACGACGGTCGGCAAGGTGCCGGGCGTCGAGCCGTCCGGCGAGGGCGGGCTCCTCGGCGTGGCGGTCTCCCCCGGCTTCACGGCCGACAGGACGGTCTACCTGTACTTCACCGCGGCCGACGACAACCGGGTGGTGCGGTACCGCTACGACGGCGGGCTCGGCTCGCCGAAGCCGATCGTCACCGGCATCCCCAAGGGCGCCAACCACAACGGCGGCCGTCTGGCGTTCGGCCCCGACAAGCTGCTCTACGTCTCCACCGGAGAGGTCTACAAGCGCGAGCTCGCGCAGGACAAGAACTCCCTCGGCGGCAAGATCCTGCGCGTCACGCCCGACGGACGGCCCGCCCCCGGGAACCCCTTCGGCTCCCGCGTCTGGACGTACGGGCACCGCAACGTACAGGGCCTCGCCTGGGACGCCGACGGACAGCTCTTCGCCACCGAGTTCGGGCAGGACCGCTTCGACGAGATCAACCGCATCGAGAAGGGCCACAACTACGGCTGGCCCATCGTCGAGGGCGTCGGCGGCAAGAAGGCGTACACCGATCCGCTGCTGACATGGGCGACGTCCGAGGCGTCCCCCTCCGGGCTCGCCTACGCGGACGGGTCCCTCTGGGCGGCGGGCCTGCGCGGCGAACGCCTCTGGCAGGTGCCCGTCACGGCGGGCGGCAAGGTCGGCGAGCCGATCCCGCACTTCGAGGGCGTGTACGGTCGGCTGCGGGCGGTCGTGCGCGCCCCGGACGGCGCCCTGTGGGTCACCACCAGCAACCGGGACGGCCGGGGCGAGCCCAAAGCGGGGGACGACAGGATCCTGGTCGTCCCCCTCAAGAGGTGAGCGAGGCCGGCGGGCCAGGCGGGTCAGCGGGCCTTCTTCATCCCCGCCTCGCAGGCGTCCATGAACGCCTGCCGGCCGGCCGGGAACTTGCCGCCCTCGTCGATGCCCTGCTGGTAGGACATCGCGCAGAAGTCGACCGGGAGCCCGTCGCCGCCCGACGTGCGGGCCATCTCGGTGGCCATCGCGGCCATCTCGCGGTGCCCGTAGAGCCTGCCGTCCGGATCGATCATGATCACGTCCGCGGCGGGCCGGGCGGACGCGCTCGCCGCGGGCGCCTTGCGCGGGGCGGCCGGGGCGGTGGAAACCGCGGCGGTGCCGCCGGCGCCGCAGGCGGTCATGGTGAGAGAGAGGGCCCCGAACGACGCGGCGGCCGACAACGTTCCGATGATCTTGTTCATTTGGGCACGGACATTAACAGAGCCTGCGGCCCCCCGTTCCCGCGACGGCCCGACGCGGGAACGGGGGCGCGCCTCAGGAGGCGCCGAGCCGCTCCAGGATCAGCTCGCGGGCCCGGCCCGCGTCGGCCTGGCCCCGGGTCGCCTTCATCACCGCGCCGACCAGCGCGCCGGCCGCCGCGACCTTCCCGGCCCGGATCTTGTCGGCGACCGCCGCGTTGTCGGCGATCACCCCGTCGATGATCGAGACCAGCTCGCCGTCGTCGCTGACCACCTTGAGCCCGCGCGCCGCGACGACCTCGTCCGGCGTGCCCTCGCCCGCGAGGACGCCCTCGAAGACCTGCCGGGCCAGCTTGTCGTTCAGCTCGCCCGCCTGCACCATCGCCTGGATCCGGGCGACCTGCTCGGGCGTGATCGGCAGCTCGGCCAGCTCGGTGCCCTGCTCGGTGGCGCGGCGGGACAGCTCGTTCATCCACCACTTGCGCGCCGAGCCCGCGTCGGTGCCCGCGGCGATCGTCGCCTCGATCAGCTCGACCGCGCCCGCGTTCACCACGTCGCGCAGCTCCAGGTCGGACAGCCCCCACTCGCCCTGGACGCGGCGGCGGCGCGCGGCGGGCAGTTCGGGCAGCGACCCGCGCAGCTCCTCCACCCACTCCCGCGACGGCGCCATCGGCACCAGGTCGGGCTCGGGGAAGTAGCGGTAGTCCTGCGCCTCCTCCTTGCTGCGCCCGCTGGTGGTGCGGCCGGTGTCCTCGTGGAAGTGCCGGGTCTCCTGGACGATCCGCCCGCCCGCGTCGAGCACGCCCGCCTGCCGCTCGATCTCCGAGCGCACCGACCGCTCGACCGACCGCAGCGAGTTGACGTTCTTGGTCTCGGTGCGGGTGCCCCATTCGGACGCGCCGCGCGGCATCAGCGACACGTTGACGTCGCAGCGCATCGAGCCCTCCTCCATGCGCACGTCCGAGACGCCGAGCGACCGCACCAGCTCGCGCAGCTCCGTCGCGTAGGCCCGCGCGACCAGCGGCGCCTTGTCGCCCGTCGCCGGGATCGGCTTGGTGACGATCTCGACGAGCGGGATGCCGGCCCGGTTGTAGTCGACCAGCGAGTGGTCGGCGCCCTGGATCCGCCCGGTGGCGCCGCCGACGTGCAGCGACTTGCCGGTGTCCTCCTCCATGTGCACGCGCTCGATCTCGACCCGGTAGACGGCCCCGTCGACCTCGACCTCCAGGTACCCGTCGACGCACAGCGGCTCGTCGTACTGGGAGATCTGGTAGTCCTTCGGCATGTCCGGGTAGAAGTAGTTCTTCCGGGCGAACCGGCACCACTCCACGATCGAGCAGTTCAGCGCCAGGCCGATCTTGATGATGCCCTCGATCGCCGCGTGGTTGGTCACCGGCAGCGAGCCGGGCAGCCCGAGGCACACCGGGCACACCTGCGTGTTCGGCTCGGCGCCGAACGAGGTCGCGCACCCGCAGAACATCTTGGAGTAGGTGCCGAGCTCGATGTGGGTCTCGATGCCCAGCACCGGCTCGAACCTCGCCAGCGCCTCGTCGTAGGGCATCAGCGTCGGGGTCGTCACTTGGCAGCCTCCAGCTCGTGGGCCTTGGCCAGCAGCGGGCCGCCCCAGCGGTCTTCGAGGGCCCGCTCCACCGCGGCGCCGACCCGGTAGACGCGGTCGTCGGCCAGGACCGGGGCCATGATCTGAAGGCCGACCGGGAGGCCGTCCTCGGCGAGGCCGCACGGCACCGAGATGGCCGCGTTGCCCGACAGGTTGGACGGGATCGTGCACAGGTCGGCCAGGTACATCGCCATCGGGTCGTCGGCGCGCTCGCCGATGGCGAACGCGGTGGTCGGCGTGGTCGGCGAGACCAGCACGTCCACCTGCTCGAACGCGGCGTCGAAGTCGCGCGCGATCAGCGTGCGGACCTGCTGCGCCTTGCCGTAGTAGGCGTCGTAGTAGCCCGAGGACAGCGCGTAGGTGCCGAGCATGATGCGCCGCTTGACCTCGGGGCCGAAGCCCTCGGCGCGGGTGAGCGCCATGACCTCTTCGGCGCTGCGGGTGCCGTCGTCGCCGACCCGCAGCCCGTACCGCATCGCGTCGAAGCGGGCCAGGTTGGACGAGGCCTCCGACGGGGCGATGAGGTAATAGGCGGGCAGCGCGGTGGAGAAGTGCGGGCAGGACACCTCGACGACCTTCGCGCCGAGGGACTCCAGCAGCTCGACCGCCTCGGTGAAGCGCGCCGTCACGCCCTGCTGGTAGCCGTCGCCGCCGAACTCCCTGACCACGCCCACGCGCAGCCCCTCGACATCGGCGCGGCGGGCCGCCTCGACGACCGGCGGGACCGGGCGGTCGATGGAGGTGGAGTCCATCGGGTCGTGCCCGCTGAACGCCTCGTGCAGCAGCGCCGCGTCGCCGACGCTGCGGGCGAACGGGCCCGGGGTGTCGAGCGACGACGCGAACGCGATCACGCCGTAGCGGGACGAGCCGCCGTAGGTCGGCTTCACGCCGACGATCCCGGTGACGGCGGCGGGCTGCCGGATCGAGCCGCCGGTGTCGGTGCCGGTGGACAGCGGCGCCTCATAGGCGGCGACCGCGGCCGACGACCCGCCGGACGACCCGCCCGGGACCCGGCCCAGGTCCCAGGGGTTGCGCGAGACGCCGTAGGCGCTGTTCTCGGTGGACGAGCCCATCGCGAACTCGTCCATGTTGGTCTTGCCGAGGATGACCAGCCCGGCCGCGCGCAGCCGGCTGGTGATCGTCGCGTCGTAGGGGGGCCGCCAGCCTTCCAGGATCTTCGATCCCGCGGTGGTCGGCATGTCGGTGGTGGTGAACACGTCCTTGTGCGCGATGGGGACGCCGGCCAGCGGGCCGAGCTCCTCCCCCGCCGCGCGCCGCTCGTCCACCGCGCGCGCCTGCGCCAGCGTCGCCTCGGCGTCGACGTGCAGGAACGCGTGCACCTGCCCGTCGACGGCGGCGATGCGGTCGAGATGGGCCCGCGCGACCTCGACGGCGGACGTCTCGCCGCCGGCGATGAGCGCCCCCAGCTCGGCCGCACCCTTGCGAACCAGCTCGGTCGATGTGGTCATCAGGCCTCCTCGTCCAGGATGCGCGGGACGCGGAAGCGTCCGCCCTCGGCGGCCGGGGCGGCGGCGAGGGCCTGCTCCGGGGTGAGGGAGGGACGGATCTCGTCGGCGCGGTAGACGTTGGTCAGCGGCAGGGCGTGCGAGGTCGGCGGGATGTCGTCCGCGGCGACCTCCTGCACCCGCGCGACCGCGGCGATGATCTGATCGAGCTGGGCGGCGAGCCGGCCGAGCTCGTCGTCGCCGAGGGCGAGCCGGGAGAGCCGGGCGAGGTGGGCCGCCTGGTCCCTGGTGATGGCTCCGCCCTGGGCGGCGTGCTCATCAAGCATGTGGAAACCGTTTCTGCGATCGATGGGATTCCCGGCCATCCTATGGGCCCGGCCCCCTCCGTCCGGTCAGGCCGCGGGTTCGGGGGCGCGTTCCATCCGGCGGCGCAGCCAGTCGGTGGCGGTGGCCGCGTCCATGGGACGGCCGAAGTGCCATCCCTGCGCGGCGTCGCAGCCCATCTCGCGCAGCAGCCGGGCGGTCTGCGGGTCCTCCACGCCCTCGGCGACCGAGCGCAGCCCGAGCGTGCGGACCAGGTCGACGATGGAGCGGATGATCACCGCGTCGTCGGCGGACTCGGCCAGTCGCCGGACGAAGGAGGAGTCGATCTTGATCTCCTCGACCGGCATCCGCTTGAGCCGCACCAGCGAGGAGTAGCCGGTGCCGAAGTCGTCGAGGCTGAGCGGGATGCCGAGCTCGGCCAGCGCGCCGACGGTGTCCGAGGCGTAGGCCGGCTCGTTCATCAGGATCCGCTCGGTGATCTCCAGCTGGAGCGCGGCGGCGGGCAGGCCGCGGGAGAGCAGGCCCGCTTCGATGACCTCGGGCAGGCCGGTGTCGAGCAGGTCGCGGCCGGAGGCGTTCACCGCGACCTGGACGGTCAGGTCGTCGCGCCACCAGGCGGCGGCCTGGGAGAGCGCGGCGTCGACCACATGGTGCGTGATCGACCGCATCAGATGGGTCTGCTCGGCGACCGACAGGAACGCGGCGGGTTCGAGCAGGCCCTTGTCGGGGTGCCGCCAGCGCAGCAGCGCCTCCATCCCGACGAGCTGGCCGTCGTGCAGGGAGACCTTGGGCTGGTAGAACAGCTCCAGCTCGCCGCGGTCGACGGCGCGGCGCAGGTCGCCGAGCATGCTGAGCCTCGCCGGGGAGTTGCGGTCGCGGCCGGGCGAGTAGACCTCGACGCCGGTGCGGGCCTCCTTGGCGTTGTACATCGCGACGTCGGCGCGCTGGAGGAGCAGCTCGAAGTCGGGCGCGTGGTCGGGGAACAGCGCGATGCCGACGCTGCCCTCCAGGTCGAACGACATGCCGTCCAGCCGCACCGGCTCGCTGAGCGCGGCGCGGAGCCGGGCCGCGATCTCGCGGGCGGCGGCCTCGTCGCGGACGGTGGGGAGCAGCACCGCGAACTCGTCGCCGCCGAGCCGGGCCACCAGGTCGCCGGGGCGGATGCTGTGGGTGAGCCGGTGCGCGACGAGCTGGAGCAGCCGGTCGCCGGTGGGGTGCCCGAGCGTGTCGTTGACCTCTTTGAACCGGTCGAGGTCGAGCAGGAACAGCCCGGCGCGCTGGTGCGGGCCGTCGGCCGTCCGCCGGCGGCGGGACGAGCCGAGGCCGCCCCGGCCGCCGGGCCGGCGCAGCTCGTTCAGCGCCTCCTCGGTCCGCATGATCAGCAGCTTGCGGTTGGGCAGCCCGGTCAGCCCGTCGTGCAGCGCCTGGTGCTCGCGCCGGACCGAGACCGAGGCGTTGAGGTAGACCGCGATGAACGGCAGCACGATCAGCGGGACGAACAGCGCGGACCGATCCATCGCGACGACCATCAGCGGCGCCAGCCCGAGCAGCGCCAGGTGCACCAGGACCTGGTAGGCGATGTCCCAGCGCAGCGCCTTGACCAGCGAGACGCGCTCGTGCAGCGCGACGGCGGCGCCGACGAGGGTGTCGTTGCACAGGAAGTAGACGGTGCCGGCCAGTGCGATGGCGGGCAGGTCGGGCCCGCCGGGCACCCACAGCTCGGTGGGCGTGGCCCGGTCGCCGAACAGCGCGAGCACGAGCTGGGCGGCGGCGAGGCTCAGCGTGTACTGCGCGGTGTTGAACGCGATGCGGTGCGGGGTCCGGCCGCGGAAGATCCCGCAGGTGATCACGGCGATCGCCTGGAGCAGCGCGGCGATCGGCAGCCCGGCGTACAGGAGCGCGGCGAACGAGAACGTGGTGGAGGTGGTCGCACCGTTGTTCTCGGTCGAGCCCGGCGTGATGATCGGGCGCAGCTCGCCGAACACGATGAAGCAGCCCAGGATCCAGAACACCGGATTGCCGAGCAGCGCGTCCACGTCGGGGCCGGTCAGCTCGGCGAGCGCGGCGGCACTGGACAGCGCGCCGAGCACGATGACGGCGGAGATGTAGATCCACAACGGAGAACCCCGGCGCGGCGCCGTGTTCCGCGTGTTGTTCGGGTCCTTCATCACATCCTCGGGGGGTTCGGGGGGCCGTCCCCCGGTGCCGGCCGGTCCGCGTGGCTGGGGCGCCTCGCGCGGTGCGGCCGGTGGTTCAGGTGGGTCGTGATGACTGGGAGGGTACGGCCTCCGCTCAACTTCGCGAAACCGGTCGCGTACGTTCCGTTATGCTCATTTTCTGACAGAGTACTACCCGTGGGTAGTTGTGAAGTACCGTTCAGTAACTAATTCCTGGTGAGCAACCCTACGACCACGGGCGGTTATCCGTCCCCGCGCTGGGTTACGTTTTTGGCCGAATCTGGCCCATCGGACAGCAGGATTCGGAACCCGGCCTCGTCCAGGAGCGGAACGCCCAGCTTGACGGCTTTGTCGTATTTCGACCCGGGGCTGTCGCCCGCGACGACGAAGCCCGTTTTCTTCGACACCGACCCGGAGACCTTCCCGCCGAGCCGCTGCACCGCCTCGGTCGCCGAGTCGCGGCTGAACCCCTCCAGCGACCCGGTGATCACCACGCTGACGCCGTCGAGCGGGCGCGGCCCGGCCTCGCCCTCGTCGCGCATCCGCACCCCGGCGGCCCGCCACTTGTCGACGATCTCGCGATGCCAGTCGACCTCGAACCACGCCCGCACGGTGGCCGCGATGGTCGGCCCCACCCCGTCGACCGCCGCCAGCTCCTCCTCGGTCGCGCTCGCGATCGCGTCGAGGGAGCGCAGCTCGCGCGCGAGGTCCTGGGCGGCCGACGGCCCCACGTGCCGGATCGACAGCGCGACCAGCACCCGCCACAGCGGCTGCGCCTTGGCCTTCTCCAGCTCCTCGAAGAGCGTGCCGACGGTCTTCTTCGGCTCGCCCTCCTTGTTGGCGAAGAACGTGACGACCTTGGGGTCGCCGGTCTTGGGGTCGGTGCGGGGCGTGCCGGTGTCGGGGTCGAGCACCAGGCTCTTGATCGGCAGCAGCCGGTCGACGCTCAGGTGGAACAGGTCGCCCTCGTTCTTCACCGGCGGATCGCTCGGCTCCAGCGGCTGGGTCAGCGCGGTCGCCGCGACGTAGCCGAGCGCCTCGATGTCGAGCGCCTTGCGGCTCGCCAGGAAGAACAGCCGCTCGCGAAGCTGCCCCGGGCAGAACCGCGCGTTGGGGCAGCGGATGTCGGCGTCGCCCTCCTTCTCGTAGGCCAGTTCGGTGCCGCACTCGGGACAGCGCGCCGGCATCTCGAACTCGCGCTCGGACCCGTCGCGCAGCCCGGTCACCGGCGCGACGATCTCGGGGATCACATCGCCCGCCTTGCGCAGCACCACGGTGTCGCCGATCAGCACCCCCTTGCGCCTGACCTCGCTCGCGTTGTGCAGGGTGGCGCGCTCGACGGTGGAACCGGCGACCTTGACCGGCTCCATCACGCCGTACGGGGTGACGCGCCCGGTGCGGCCCACGCCCACCTTGATGTCGAGCAGCCTGGTGTTGACCTCTTCGGGCGGGTACTTCCAGGCGATCGCCCAGCGCGGGGCGCGCGAGGTCGACCCCAGCCTGCGCTGCAACGCGAACTGGTCGACCTTGACGACCACGCCGTCCATCTCATAGGCCGTCTCGTGCCGGTGCTCGCCGCAGTAGGCGATGTAGTCGCGCACCGCGTCGAGGCCGTCGACGACCTTGTAGCGGTCGCTGACCGGCAGGCCCCAGCCGCGCATCAGCTCGTACGCCCCGGACTGGCCGTCCGGCTGCGCACCGCCCCGCCACGCGCCGAACCCGTGCACCAGCATGCCGAGCGGGCGGCGGGCGGTGACCCGCGGATCCTTCTGCCGCAGCGACCCCGCGGCGGCGTTGCGCGGGTTGGCGAACGGCTCCTTGCCGGCCTCGACCAACCCCGCGTTGACCTGCTCGAACCCCTCGACCGGCAGGAACACCTCGCCGCGGACCTCCAGCACCTCGGGCCAGCCCGCCCCCTCCAGCCGGGACGGGACGGCGCCGATCGTGCGGACGTTGAGCGTGACGTCCTCACCCGTCCGCCCGTCGCCCCGGGTGACCGCGCGGACCAGCCGGCCGCCCTCGTAGACCAGCGCGATGGCCAGCCCGTCGATCTTCAGCTCGCACAGGTAGCCGGCGACCGTGCCGACCTCCTTGAGGACCCGCTCGTCCCAGGCGACCAGCTCGTCGGCGTTCATCGCGTTGTCGAGGCTCTGCATCCGCTCCAGATGCTCGACGGTCGCGAAGTCGGTGACCAGCGGCGCGCCGACCCGCTGCGTCGGGGAGCCCGGGGTGACCAGCTCGGGATGGTCGTCCTCCAGTGCCTTCAGCTCGCGCATCAGCCGGTCGTAGTCGGCGTCGCTCAGCGTCGGGTCGTCGAGCACGTAGTAGCGGTAGTTGCCCTCGTCGATCTGCTCGGTCAGCTCGCTGTGCCGCCGAGCCGCCTTCACCGGAACGCCTTCGCTCAAGGTCATGGACCCATTCTGGCGTGCGGCACCGACAGGACGGACACCCGCCGCGCCCCAGGTCAGCGGTCTACGGTGCGGCCTCGAAGAGCATCCGGGCGGTGTCGCGGCAGCGCTTCAGGGCCTCCCGGGCATAGCGCGGCGAGGCGCCCGCGAGGCCGCAGGCCGGCGTCATGACGGCCTGCCCAGCCAGCCGCTCGGCGGGGAAGCCGAGCCGCTGCCATAGCGCCCGGACGGGCGCCGCGGTCTGCTGGAGGGACGGGAGCGCGGCGTCGGTCCCCGGCACCACGCCGAGCAGGAGCCCGACCCCGGCGTCGATCGTCTCGCCGATGGCGTCGTCGTCGCGCCGGGGCACCCGGCCCAGGTCGACCGAGATCGCCTTGGCGCCCGCGCCGCGCAGCAGCGCGAACGGGACGCCCGGCGCGCAGCAGTGCACCAGGGGGAACGCGGCGTCGCCCGCGCAGGCGGTGTCGATCACCTGCCGGAGCGCCTCCCCGGCCACCGGCCCCTCGATCGCGCGCAGGCGGGAGAACCCGCTGGCGGTCGGCACCGCGCCGGCCAGCACGGCGGGGAGCGACGGCTCGTCGAGCTGGAGCAGGATCCGAGCCCGCGGCAGCCGCCGCGCGACATCGGCGACATGCCGCGCGACGCCCTCGGCGAGCGAGGCCGTCAGGTCGCGCACCGCGCCCGGGTCGCGGAGGGCCCGGTCGCCGCCGCGCAGCTCGATGGTGGCGGCCAGCGTCCAGGGGCCGGATACCTGGATCTTGAACGGGCCGTCGTGCCCGCCCGCGACCTCCTCCAGGACATCGAGGTCGCGGGCCAGGTGGTCGGTGGACCTGCGGGTGTCCAGGCCCGGCCGGTCGGAGAACCGCCAGCCGGACGGCTCGACCCGCACCGCCAGGTCGACCAGCAGCCCGGCGGTGCGGCCGGTCAGATCGGCGCCGACCCCGCGGGCGGGCAGCTCGGGCAGGTGCGGCAGCTCGGGCAGCTCCCCGAGCACGATCCGCAGTGCCTCGGCCGGGTCCTCGCCGGGAAAGGAGCCCGTCCCGGTCGCAGTCCCTGGTCGCCAGGGGAAGCTCGTCGTCACGCCCGAACTCTACCGACGGCGCCGTCCGCCCGGGTCACAGCAGACCGGCCAGCCGGTCGAGCCGCGCCAGCGTCTGGTCCTCGGGCTCGGTCGGCAGGTTGAACAGGACCTGGTCGGCGCCCGCCGCGTCGAGCTCGGCGACGATCTCGGGCTTCGGCGGCGTGCCGAACACCGTGACCGGGACGCGGTGCCCCGCCCGCCCGCGCAGCTCGGTGATCTGCTCCCCCAGCCCGTCGGTGCCCCGGCCGAAGATCGGCATCCAGCCGTCGCCGACCTCCACCACCCGGTCGAAGACGGTCGGCCCCGATCCGCCGATCAGCACCGGCGGGTGCGGGTCCTGCACCGGCTTGGGGAAGGAGAACACCGGGTCGAAGTCGACGAACTCGCCGTGGAACTCGGCCTCGTCCCGGGTCCACAGCTCCTTGATCGCCAGGACGCGCTCGCGCAGCAGCCGCATCCGGGTCCGCGGGTCGGTGCCGTGGTTGCGCATCTCCTCGCGGTTCCAGCCGGCGCCGACGCCGAGGACGGCCCGTCCGCCGGAGACCAGGTCGAGCGAGGCGACCTCCTTGGCCAGCAGGATCGGGTCGCGCTGCACCACCAGCGCGATGCCGGTGCCGACCTGGAGCCGCCGGGTCGCCGCGGCGGCGGCCGTCAGCGCCACGAACGGGTCGAGCGTCCGGTAGTAGAACCGCGGGAGCTCGGCGCCGCCGGGCCACGGCGACTCGCGCTTGACCGGGATGTGCGTGTGCTCGGCCAGGAACAGCGAGCCGAAGCCGCGCTCCTCCAGGGCCCGGCCCAGCGCCGCCGGGCCGATGCCCTCATCGGTCACGAACGTCGATACACCGAACTTCACGGGCCGTCCTCCTCGCTGAGATGGCGTACGGACCATATCTGCGCCCGGAAGGCCGGGATTATTCCCGCCACCGCGCGGCGGGACGTCAGGCGCCGATGCGCGCGGTCTCGGCGATCGTGGCGGAGGCCAGGACGCGGTCGCCCTCGTACAGGACGGCGGCCTGCCCCGGCGCGACGCCGCGGGCGGCGGTGGCCAGCCGGACGCGCAGCCGGTCACCGGCGGGCTCGGCGACGCAGTCGTACACCTCGCCGTGCGCGCGGAGCTGCACCCGGCAGCCGAACGGTCCGGCCTGCGGCTCGCTCAGCCAGACCGGCCGCTCGCCCACCAGCTCGTGCACGTCGAGCGACTCGCGCGGCCCGACCGTGACGGTGTTGGTCACCGGGGAGATGTCGAGCACATAGCGGGGCCGGCCGTCGGACGCCGGCCGGCCGATCCTGAGGCCCTTGCGCTGCCCGACGGTGTAGGCGTAGGCGCCGTCGTGCTCGCCCAGCTCGTTGCCGTCGGTGTCGACGATGGGGCCGGGCGCCGAGCCGAGCCGGCCGGCCAGGAACCCGCGGGTGTCGCCGTCGGCGATGAAGCAGATGTCGTGGCTGTCGGGCTTGTCGGCGACCTGGAGGCCGCGCCGCTCGGCCTCGGCGCGGATGCCGGCCTTGGTGGTGTCGCCCAGCGGGAACATCGCGTGCGCGAGCTGCTCGGGCGTGCAGACGGCCAGCACGTACGACTGGTCCTTGCCGTCGTCGACGCCGCGGCGCAGCGCCCCGTCCTCGAGGCGCGCGTAGTGGCCGGTGCAGACCGCGTCGAAGCCGAGCGCGCGGGCCCGGTCGAGCAGCGCGGTGAACTTGATCTTCTCGTTGCAGCGCAGGCACGGGTTGGGGGTCCGGCCGGCCGCGTACTCGCTGACGAAGTCCTCGACCACGTCGCGGTGGAACCGCTCGGCGAGGTCCCACACGTAGAAGGGGATGCCGATCGCGTCGGCGGCCCGCCGCGCGTCGCGGGAGTCCTCGAGGGTGCAGCAGCCGCGGGCGCCCGTCCGGTACGACTGGGGGTTGCTGGACAGGGCCATGTGCACGCCGGTGACGTCGTGCCCCGCCTCGGCGGCGCGGGCGGCGGCCACGGCGGAGTCGACGCCGCCGGACATGGCGGCGAGTACGCGCAGAGTCATAGTCCTCCGAGCGTACGCGGCGAAGGCGGAGGGCAGGCAAATCCGCGTACGATGTTCGACGCTATGGGAATCTTCCGACGCCCGCGCGACGCGTCCGCCTCGACGCTGCCCGCGATCACCGAATTCTGGGAGTGGTGGGCCCAGGCCCGCCCGACGATCGAGGCGTCGCTGGCCGCCGGTCCGGGCACGGAGGCGCCCGGCCCCGACCCGTCCGGCGCCGACCCGTCCGGCGCCGACCCCCTCGATCTGGGCTCGCTCGATCTGGGCCCGCTCGACCTGGGTTCGCTCGACCCCGACCGGCCCGGCCCCGGGGCGCCGGGCGAGCTGGACGCTCCCGGCGGGGGGCTGTCCGCCGACGCGGTCGATGAGCTCTCCCGGCGCGTCCACAAGATCCATCCCGAGCTCCAGTGGGAGATCGGCGGCGCCGAAGACCGCGCGCCGACGCTGACCGTGACCGGCGGCGGCGACCCCGAGCTGCGCGGGCTGTCCGAGCGCTGGTTCCGCGCCGCCCCGGCGGGCGCGGCGGCTGGGGGCTGGCGGTTCCACCCGGCGCGGCAGGCCGACCCCGAGATGCTCGCCCAGGACCTGCTGCTCGGCGACCACGAGTTCGACCTGGAGTACGTGCGGCTCGGCATGCGCGCCGACACCGACCGGGCCCGGGTCGACATCGGCGCCTACCACCCCGACTTCCTGTTCGTGGCCGAGGAGCAGCAGCTCCAGGTCGCGATGCACGTGCTCGACTGGGCGCTCGGTGAGGACGACGTGGCCCGCTGGGTCGGCGAGGTCACCATCGCGACCGAGGCGCCGATCGACTCGCTGCCGCCCGCGCTGCTGGCCTCGGTGGTCGAGCAGATCGCCGAGCCGTTCGAGGAGCCCGAGTGGCTGACCGGCGAGGGCCGCACGCCCCGCGGCCACCCGGCGCGGCTGGGCGCCCGGTTCCCGCTGCACCGGCAGGACTACCCGCTGTGCGACCTGCACGTGGCGATCACGGTGCCGTACGCGCACAGCAACCCCGACCGGCTCCCGGTCGAGCCCTCCGCGGGCGCGCTGCGCGCGTTCGAGAAGAAGCTGACCAAGCTGGGCGACAAGGCGGTGCTGGCGGTCCGCGAGACCGGCGACGGCCTGCGGGTGTTCCACCTGTACGCCGACCCCGACTCCGGGGTGATCGGCGATCTCGACCAGCTCGCGGCGGGCTGGTCGGAGGGCAAGGCCAAGGTGGCCTCGACCGCCGACCCCGGGTGGCGCGTCCTGTCGGCCTACCTGCCCTGACGGGCGGGGACGGCCTCGACCTTGCGCCAGCGGGCCTCGCAGAACGAGTAGCCCCCGAACAGCAGCAGCCCGACGGCGACGGCGATCAGCCCCCACCGGCCGGCGGGGGTGCCGGCGAACTGGCGCAGCGTGCCGTCTAGGCCCTTGGCCTTGTCGGGCTGGAACGTGAGCGCGGCGTGGACGAGGAAGCCGCCGACCGCGCCGCCGACGAGCCCGCGCGCGGTGTTGCCCGCGATGCCCAGGGGCTCGACGAGGCGGCGCGCGGTCCGGCCCATCTGGCCGGTCTTGAGGTCCTTGAGGAACGTGCGCCGGAGCGCGTGCCCCAGCACGAACAGCCCCCAGCCGATGAAGGCGGCGCCGATCGCGAACACCAGCCAGCGTCCGCCGGGCTCGGCCATCGCGCGCGCCGTGTACGACCGGGACTGCTCGTCGCTGGACTCGGCGCCCTGGCCGAGCAGGAATCCGAGCGTGCTCGCGAGTCCGGCCGTGTAGACCACGGCGCGTCCGAGCGCGGTCAGCCGTTTGGTCGCTTTGTCGCCGTCCGGGACGGGCTTCCCGTACCTGGCCTCGGAGAACTGCCACAGGGCGAGCCCGGCGAAGCCGAGCGTCATCCCCCAGAGCGCCACGGTTCCACCGGGGGTCTCCACGATGGTTTGCAGGGCGCCCTTCCTGTCGGCCTCCTTGCCGCCGCCGATGCCGAGGCCGATCCGCACGGCGAGCCACCCGACCAGCAGGTAGAGGATTCCCCGGGAGACCAGCCCGCCCCGGGACAGGCGGTGGAACCAGGGGTGCCCGGCGGCCCTGCGGCCGATGCCGCCCTCGCTCGCTACCTTCGTCGTCATCACGCCGCCTCCTTGCGAACGGCGACGCTGTCCCCCGTACGGACGCCTCCAAACTCGGACAAACACCGCAGACGGCGCGGCGTCCCGGCGGGACGGGGGCCTGCGGTCAGGTGAGGCCGGCGCGGCGGGCGCGCTCGACGACCGGGCCGATGGCGTCCGCGAGGGCCTTGACGTCGGCCTCGGTGGAGGTGTGCCCGAGGGTGAAGCGCAGCGATCCGCGCGCGCGGGCCGGATCGGCGCCCATCGCCAGCAGGACGTGGCTCGGCTGGGAGACGCCGGCGGAGCACGCCGAGCCGGTGGAGCAGGCGATCCCGCGCGCGTCGAGCAGCATGAGCAGCGCGTCGCCCTCGCAGCCGGGGAACGAGAAGTGCGCATTGCCGGGCAGGCGGTCCACCGGGTCGCCGTTGAGGATCGCGTCGGGCACCGCCGAGCGGACCGCGTCGACGAGCAGGTCGCGCAACCCCGCGAGACGGCGCGCCTCGACGTCGCGGCGGGCGAGGGTGGCCTGCACCGCCGCGGCGAACCCGGCGATGGCGGGGGTGTCGAGGGTGCCGGAGCGCACGTCGCGCTCCTGCCCGCCACCGTGCAGGACGGGCACCGGGTCGAGGTGGAGCGGCGGCTTGGGCTTGGCGAGCAGCAGCGCGCCGACCCCGAGCGGCCCGCCGAGCTTGTGGCCGCTGAGCGTGAGCGCCTGCGCGCCCGAGGCGGCGAACCGGACCGGGAGCTGGCCCGCCGCCTGGACGGCGTCGGTGTGCAGCGGGATGTCATGCTCGCGCGCGACCGCGGCGAGTTCGGCGACGGGCTGGACGGTGCCGACCTCGTTGTTGGCCCACATCACGGTGACCAAGGCCACATCGGCGCCGCCGCCGGGACCGATCGCCTCGCGGAGCGCCTCGGGCCGGATCCGCCCGTACTCGTCGGACGGGATCCACTCGACCCGGGCGCCCTCGTGGTCGCCGAGCCAGCGCACCGCGTCGAGGACGGCGTGGTGCTCGACCGATCCGGCCAGCACCCGGGTGCGGGACGGGTCGGCGGCGCGGCGGGCCCAGTAGATCCCCTTGACCGCGAGGTTGTCGGCCTCGGTGCCGCCGGAGGTGAAGACCACCTCGCTCGGCCGCGCGCCGTACGCGTCGGCGATGATCTCGCGGGACTCCTCCACCACCCGGCGGGCCCGGCGGCCGACCGTGTGCAGCGAGGACGGATTGCCGAGCCGGCGCAGTTCGGCGGTCATCGCGTCGACGGCCTCGGGCGACATCGGGGTCGTCGCCGCATGGTCCAGGTAGGTCACCACGCGGTCAACATTATCCGCGCGCGCAGTGTTCCCCCTCGGCGGTGCGAGTTCCGCGGAACCGCGGAATACCGGCCGGCGGCCCCGGGTTGGGCTCTATACCGTCCAGCCGGTACAGTAAGGACGCCATGAAGAAGAACGCCCTCCTCGACGCCGCCGAGTCCCTGCTCTTCGAGCACGGGACCCAGGCGCTGACGCTCGCCGCGGTCGCCGACCGCGCGGGCGTGAGCAAGGGCGGGCTGCTCTACCACTTCTCCACCAAGGAAGCCCTGGTCAAGGCGATGGTGGCGCGGGTCATCGAGGAGTTCGACGACCTGATCGCCTCCTTCGACGACGGCTCCCCCGGGTCCTACACCCGCGCCTACGTCGAGGCCACGTTCGAGATCCTCTCCGGCGAGGCCCGCGCCTACCGGCGGTGGTCGGCCATCACGGCCGCGGCCACCGACCCGGAGCTGGCCGAGCCGCTGAACGAGGCGATGCGGTGCTGGCACGGCCGCGATCCGGGCGAGGATCCCGACCCGGTGACCGCGGGCGTCGTCCGGCTGGCCGCCGAGGGCCTGTGGGAAGTGGTGAGCCACGCGCCCGCGCTGTACGGCGAGGAAGAGCTCGGCCGGCTCAAACGGCGGATGCTCGCCCTGCTCGAACGGTAACCGCACCACCCGCCGCACGATCGCACGGACTCCCCCGCCGGGGACGGCTCCCCGGCCTGGAACGGTCCCGATGGTCCGGCCCGCCAGAACCCCCTGAGACATCGCACACACCGATGCCGCGCGCGACCGCGCGGCGTCCCCCCGCAGCGGGGCCGCGCCCCGCCGAGTCGAGAATGAGGTGAACCATGCTGTTCCGCGCCCGTCTGGGAACGTTCCTGACCTTCGCGCTGGCCGGACTGCTCACCGGCGTGTGGGTGGCCCGCATGCCCGCGCTGGCCGGAAAGTTCGGGACCAGCGAGAGCGAGATCGGCATCGTCGTCCTCATCTGGGGACTCGGCGCGATCGTGGCCATGCAGGGGCTGCGCGCCGTGATCGCGCGGGCCGGGAGCCGGGCCGTACTGCGCGTCGCGCTGCCGCTGACCGCGCTGTCCTACGTCGGGGTCGCGCTCGCCCCGACGTACGGGCTGCTGCTGGCGGCGGTGGCGGTGTTCGGCATGACGTTCGGGATCACCGACATCGCGATGAACGCGCAGGGCAGTGTGGTCGAGCAGGCGTACCGCCGGTCGATCATGAGCGGGATGCACGCCGGCTGGTGCGTCGGCGCGATGACCGGCGGGCTGTTCGGCGTGGTGACCGCGGCCGTCGGGCTGGGCTTCACCGAGACCGTGCTGATCGCCGCGATCCTGGTGCTGCCGGTCGGGCTGGCGCTCGGCCGCACCTACCTGACCGACCCGGCCGCCCCGGCCGAGGCCGGAACCGGCCGCAGGGCCCGCAGGCTGCCGGTGGCGGTCTACCTGATCGGCGTGCTGGCGTTCATCGCCTTCATGACCGAGGGCTCGATCGCCGACTGGAGCGGGCTGCTGCTGCACGACGAGCTCGGCGCGTCCCAGGCGGTCGCCGCGTTCGGCTACCCGATGTTCGAGCTGGCCATGCTGTTCGGGCGGCTGGTCGGGGACCGGGTCCGGATGCGGCTCGGCACCCGGCGGATGCTGACCGGCGC
The DNA here is from genome assembly GCF_036227065.1 of Spirillospora sp. NBC_01491. Taxonomy (GTDB): domain Bacteria; phylum Actinomycetota; class Actinomycetes; order Streptosporangiales; family Streptosporangiaceae; genus Spirillospora; species Spirillospora xylanilytica. The sequence goes on along the minus strand of NZ_CP109432.1, from coordinate 6,971,868 downwards.
GGGCATCGGCACCGCGCTCGGCATGACCGTCGTCGTGCTCGCGCCGAGCGCGCCGGTCGCCATCGCCGGGTTCTTCCTGACCGGGCTGGTGGTCTGCACCGTGGTGCCGACCACGATCTCGCTGGCCGGGACGGCCGCCCCCGGACGGCCCGCCGCCGCGGTCGCGCAGGTCGGCGCGATGGGCTACGGCGGCCTGCTGCTCGGCCCCGTGGTGGTCGGCTTCCTGGGGGACGCCACGTCGCTGCGGGTCGGGGTCGGTGTGGTCGTTGTCCTCGCCCTGATGATCGCGGTGGGCGCTCGGTACGTCCCGCTCGGCGCGAGCGAGATCGGCGCCGCCGGTCCGGCCGGCGACCCGGCCGGCGACCCGGCCGTCCACGCGCCGGAGGGGGCGGTGGCGGCCGGCGGGGCCGCCGTTCCCGCCGGGTCCCCGGCCCCCGGAGAACCTCGCACCGAGCCCGTCGCGGCCTGAGCCGATCCGGTATAACGCCCTCTGACGTTGTCGCGTGAAGGGCGGGTCCGGATGGACGGCGAGTGGCGGGTTCCCGGGTACAGCGAGCTGCGCGTGCTCGGCGAGGGGTCACAGGGGCGCGTCGTACTGACCAGGCACGACGCGACCGGCGCCACGGCGGCGATCAAGTATCTCGCCGCCGGGCTCGCCGCCGACCCGCGGTTCCGGGAGCGGTTCCGCGCCGAGGCCGAGCTGCTCGCGCGGCTGCGCGACCCGTTCGTCGCCCGGCTGTACGGCCTGGTCGAGACCGGCGACGGGGCCGCGATCGTGATGGAGGCCGTGGACGGCGCGTCCCTCAAGGCGGTGCTCGCCGAGCGGGCGCCGCTCGCCCCCGAGGCCGCGCTGGCGGTGCTCAAGGGCTCCCTGCTCGGCCTGGGTGCCGCGCACGACCTCGGCATCGTCCACCGCGACTACAAGCCCGCCAACGTGATCGTGCGGGCGGACGGGCTGAGCAAGCTGATCGACTTCGGCATCGCCGTGGACGCGGGCGAGGCGGGCCGCTCGGGCACCCCGGTGTACATGGCGCCCGAGCAGTGGCGCGCCGAGCCCGCCTCGCCCGCCACCGACGTGTACGCGGCGACATGCGTGTTCTTCGAGTGCGTCACCGGGCGCCGCCCGTACTCCGCGGACGACCCGGCCGGGCTGATGGGCCGGCACACGACCGCGCCGATCCCGGTGCAGGACGTGCCCGAGCCGCTCCGGCCGTTGATCTCGCGCGGGCTGGCCAAGAACCCCTGGGACCGTCCGCACGGGGCCGCAGCGTTCGTCTCCGAGCTGGAGCACGCCGCGTCCGCCGCCTACGGGCCGGGCTGGGAGCGCAGCGGCGTGCGGGCGCTCGCCGGTGCCGCCGCCGCACTGTCGGTCCTGTTCCCGCTCACCGCGCTCGGCCTTGGCGCGGGCGGCTCCGGAGCCGCCGGCGCGGCGGGAGCGGCGGGGACGGCCGGGGCAGCCGCCTCGGGCACCGGAGCCGCCGGAGCCGGGGCCGGAGGTGCTGGAGCGGCCAGTGGTGCTGGGGCCGGGGCCGCCGGGACCGGTATGGGCGGGGCGGGGCAGGTCGCGGCGGGCGCGGCCGGCAAGGGGGTGCTGGGCGCGGTCGGTGCCAAGGGCGCCGCGGCGATCGCGGGCGGCGCGCTGATCGCCGCCGGGGCGGGCGGCGCCGCGGTGTACGTCGCGTCCGCCGACGGCAAGCCCGCCCCGCGGCCCAAGCCCGTCTCCATCGTGCTCCAGGCGTACTCGGAACCGCAGAGCCCGCTTCCGGGCGGCGGGGTGTGGCGGACGCAGGGCCGGTTCGTCACGGTCAAGGACGCCCGCTCCCCCGCCGTCGGCCAGAAGATCGACCAGGCGCTGCGGGCCCCGCTCGGCGCCCGGTTCGCCCAGGCCCGCAGGTCCCTGGGCGGGCAGCCCGGCGACTTCACCGGCCTCGTCACCGCGACCGTCCTGCTGCGCGGGCCGAAGCTCCTGTCGGTGCGCTACGACACCGACGTGCGGGGACAGGTCGGTGTCGGCTGGTTCCAGCCCCGGTCCGTGCTGGTCGATCTGACCACCGGCCGCTCGTACCGGCCGATCGACCTCTTCCTCGCCGCCGACGTACCGGGCCTCGAGCCGTTCAACCAGAAGGTGCTCGCGCACGCGCCGGGCCACGCCTTCTGCCCGGGCGAGACCACGGGCTCCGGCATCACGCCGACGCTGCTCACCGACGGGAGCGTGGCCGTCATGCCCACCCCGTCCGGCGTCCAGGTGACCTACCAGGGCGGCGACCTCGGCTACAGCAACGCCTGCGGCTCGAAGCGCGTGGAGATCCCCTACGCCGACATCGCGGGGCTCATCAGGCCGGAGATCCTCAAGGCGGTCCCCTACCCCGCGCCGTCCCCGACCCGCACCTGACCCGGTCCGCGACGCGGTCCTGCCCCAGGACGCGGGACGCCCCGCCTCCGGTGGACCGGGGGCGGGGCGTTCCGCGGGGAGGGCCGAGCGCCTACTTGCGCTTGGTGATCTCCGCGGTGAGCTGCGGGGCGACCTGGAACAGGTCGCCCACGATCCCGTAGTCGACGAGCTCGAAGATCGGCGCCTCGGGGTCCTTGTTGATGGCGACGATCGTCTTCGAGGTCTGCATCCCGGCCCGGTGCTGGATGGCGCCGGAGATGCCGACCGCGATGTAGAGCTGCGGCGACACGGTCTTGCCGGTCTGGCCGACCTGGAACGAGTGCGGGTACCAGCCGGCGTCGGTCGCGGCGCGGGAGGCGCCGACGGCCGCGCCGAGCGAGTCGGCCAGGCCCTCGATGATGGTGAAGTTGTCGGCGCCGCCGACACCGCGCCCGCCGGAGACGACGATCGCGGCCTCGGTGAGGTCGGGCCGCTCGCCCTTCTCCTGGACGACCTTCTCCACGATCCTGGCGCCCTTGTCGGCGTCCGACAGCGCGACCGACACCTGCTCCTCGACCGGGGTGGCGGGGGCCGCCTCGGGCGCGATGGAGTTGGGCCGGACCGCGATGATCGGCGTGCCGGTCCGCACCTTGGCGTGCGCGATGATCCCGCCGCCGAAGATGGAGTGCTCGGCGACGAGGCCGTCGGTCACGTCGACCACGTCGGTGAGCACGCCGGAGCCGGTCTTGACCGCGAGCCGTCCCGCGATCTCCTTGCCCTCGGCCGTCGCGGAGACCAGCACCGCGCCGGGCGAGCCCGCCCCGACGAGCTGGGCGAGCAGCGCGGCCTTCGGGGCGACGACGTAGGAGGTCAGCTCCTCGTCGGCGGCCACGTAGACCTTGCCGGCGCCGTACTCGGCGAGCTTGTCCTTGGCGCCCTCGTAGCCGGGCCCGACCCATACGGCCGCGGCCTCGCCGAGCCGGTTGGCCAGCGTCAGCAGTTCGAGGGCGACCTTCTTGACCTCACCGTCGACGTGGTCGACGAGGACGAGAATCTCAGCCATTGTTCCTTAATCCCCTTCCTCGCTAGACGAACTTCTTCGACGCGAGGAAGTCGGCGATCTTCGTGCCGCCGTCGCCCTCGTCGGTGACGATCTGACCCTGCGCGCGCGGCGGAGCCTCGGCGAAGTCCACCACCTCGGTGGCCGCGGCGGCCAGGCCGACCTGCCCCGGGTCGATGCCCGCGCCGGCGATGTCGAGCGTCTCGACCGGCTTCTTCTTGGCCGCCATGATCCCCTTGAAGGAGGGGTACCGCGGCTCGTTGATCTTCTCGACGACGCTCACCACCGCGGGCAGGCTCGCCTCGACCCGGTCGAAGCCGTAGTCGGTCTGCCGCTGCACCTTGATCGCGGTGCCGTCGATCTCGACCTTGTTGGCCAGCGAGAGCTGCGGCACGCCGAGCCGCTCGGCGAGCATCGCGGCGAGGACGCCGGTCCGCGCGTCGGTCGACTCCGAGCCGAGGATCACCAGGTCGAAACCGGTGCGGCCGAGCACCTGCTGGATCGCGTACGAGGTCTGGAGCGCGTCGGAGCCGGCCAGGCCGTCGTCGATGACGTGCACGGCCTTGTCGGCGCCCATGGCCAGCGACTTGCGGATCGACTCTGTCGCCTTGTCGGGGCCCATGGTCAGGACGGTCACCTCGCCGCCCTGGGCCTCCTTGATGCGCAGCCCCTCTTCGATGGCGTACTCATCGAGCTCGTTGATGACACCGTCCGCTGCCGCACGGTCCAGCGTGCTGTCATCGGACTTCAGCTTGCGCGGGCTCTCCGTATCGGGAACCTGCTTCACCAGGACGACGATGTTCATGGCCGGTAGCCGACCTCCCTGCACTTGTTCGGCCGCTGGGGTGAGCGGACAGAGGGGCGCCGTCCATGACGGGACGGCGCGTACTCATGCGTTGGTACCTCACAGCCTGCCAAAGACCCGAACACGCTTCGGCCCCGGGTCCCCGATTGGGCCGCACGGAACAAATGTTACCGGTCGGTAGTCCGCTGGCAAATCCCGCGGAGGAGACCCTACCCACGCCGCGGGCGCCCAGGTCAGCGCAGTGCCGCCTCGGCCTGGTCGATCCAGCCCTTCAGCGAGCTCTGGAGCCCGTACATCGGCGCGAAGCTCGGGGTGAGCGACATCGCGGCGACCACGGCGAACAGCGCCAGGGCGCCGAGCACCACGCCCGCCACCGCGATCCGCCTCGGCACCCGCGCGACCGGAAGGAACATCCGCTCAAGGAGCGCCCGCGGCGCGCGCACGCCGGGCCCCGTCCACAGCACGGCGGCACCCGCCCCAGCGCCGAACGCGCAGGCGCTCAGCGCGTCGATCTCGCCGCCGACCACCGACAGCGCGACCAGGACGAGCGGGACCGCCACCATGAGCGCCGCCGCGTACGGGAGCGTCAGCAGCGTGCGGCCCAGGGCCGAGAGCCGGCCGCGCGCCGAGGACTCCCCGGCCGCCCGGAGCACGGCCACCCCGGCGATCGACAGCACCAGCCCCATGACCGGCGCCGTGACCGCGACGCCGACCGCGATCACCACGACCGTGGCCGTCAGCAGCCGCGCCCACCCCTGCGTGGCCGCCAGGTCATGGTGGCCGGAGTCGGCGCCCGGCCCGGGACGGGCGGCGGGCGTCTCGGCACCCGGCTCCGTGAGAACGGCGACACTCCCCTCGGAGGAGGCGGACGCGACCGTCGGGACGGGGTCGGGCGAGGTCGCCGCCACGGGCGGCCCCCCGGCCGGCGGACCGGCCGGCGGGGCGGACTGCGGGACGGGCGGTGGAGCGTGCGTCGAGGCGGACGATGGGACAGGCGGGACGGCGGGGCCGAGGTCGAGCCCGGCGCACGCGGCGGCCAGCTCCTCGGCCCCCGGGCGGGCGGCGGGGTCGTCCGCGGACGCCGCCAGCAGCAACGGCCGCAACGCCCCGGGCACCGCCGCCGAGGCGGCCGGGTCCGCGGTGGCGTCACCGGTCGCGGCGAACACGACCGTGGCGGCCCACGCGCGCACGTCACCGGCCGCCTCGGCGCCGGGGACCAGGCCGAAGTCGACGACGACGGGCGAGCCGTCCACGATCAGCACGGTGCCGGGGCCCAGCGCGCCGTGGACGAGGCCCTCCCGGTGGATCGCGGCCAGCGCCTTGGCCAGGCCCAGCGCGACGCGCCGCAGCTCGGCCCCGGCCACCGGACCGCGCTCGGCGACGTCGTCTCCGAGCGGCCGGCCCGGGACGAGGCGGGAGACGAGGTAGGGCGGGTCCGCGGCCGGGTCGCCGCCGAGGACGTCCACGACGTACGGGCTGAGCACACCCCGCATCCGCGCGATGTCGGGCCCGGACCCAGCGGCCCCGGACCCGGACCCGGCGGGCAGCAGCCGGATCGCGACGTCGCGGCCGTCCGGGCCGGTGGCCCGGTGGACGGCCCCCGTTCCGCCGCCCAGCCGGGTCAGCAGCCGGAAGGGACCGATGTGCTCCTGGTGGCTCGTTTCCCCGTTCATAAGGCTCGACACCCTACCGACCGGCGGGGCCCTCCATCGGCCTCATCAGGCATCAGTTCGAGCGGGCGGGAGAAGGCCCCGTCAGAGGAACGGGAACCCGGAGACGAGGTCGCGGACATCGCTGCGCAGGCTCTCCAGGTTCTGGCTCATCCCGTTCAGCGGGGTGGTGTCGGGCGGCTGCTTCTGGGACAGCACCACCAGCACCGCGGCGAAGATCCCCAGGATCAGGGCGGCGGCCAGCGCCGCCTCCGTGCGCGGCAGCATGGCGCCCCAGAGCCGGGCGAGCTGCCGGCGCGGCGCCCCGCTGCCCGGGGCCAGGCAGAGTAGCCCGATCATGGCCATCACCGAGTAGGAAATGGCCCGCGAGGCGGTCTGGTCCGGATTGGCGATCATCAGCACCGCGAGCAGGATCAGCCCGGCCAGCACCGAGAGCGCGCCCAGCAGGACCGTCGCCATCACGGCGCCCGGCAGGTGCAGCGGCGACTTGAAGGCCGCCGCGACCGCGTCGCCCGCCCGGGGGCCGCGGCGGGTGCGCCGGTCCTCCATGCCCTTGGCGGCCTTGTCGCCCATCCGCAGCACCAGCACGCCGACCCCGGTCACCGCGAGCGCGAGCAGCGGCGCGATGTTGGCGAACCCGAGCAGCGCCACCAGGACGATGAGGCTGAGGACGCGGTACCAGCCGTAGGGCTTCGGACGTTCCTTGCCGCCTGGGGGCTCGTCCCGGCCGCGGGGCCGGGCGCCCTGCTGCTCCGGACTCTGCCCGCCGGGACGCTGCTCGGCGTACGGGTCGTACGGGCCGCCCTGCTCGGGCCCCCGCTGGAGCCCGCCGGGGTGCGGCTGGGTCTGTGGCGGCTGCTGCTGCCCGTACCGCGAGTAGGGGTCGCCCTGCCCGTAAGGCCCAGGCGCCGGCGGCGGGACGGGCGGGGGCGCGGCCGGGGGCAGCAGCCCCTTGAAGTCCTTCGGCTGGGCCGGGACGGGCGCCGGCCCGGGCGGCTGCGGCTCGGCCTGCGGCGGAGGCTGTGCGGGCATGGGCGCCGAGAACTGCCGGGAGTGGTCGGCGGCGGGCTGCCCGGGCGGCCGGGTGTGCCCGGTGTGCCCGCCGCCCGGCGGGGTACCGTCGCCCGGCAGCGTGAAGTCGTCGGGCAGGGTCTGGTCGTCGGGCCGCGTGTAGTGGTCGTCGATCCGGGTCTGGTCGGTGATGGTCGACTCGAAGTGGATCCGCCGGGTGAGCTGCACCAGGTTCACCGCGGTGGGCCGCTCGGCCGGGTGCCGGGCCATCGCCGAGCGCAGCACGGGCAGCAGCCCGTCGGGCACCCCGCTCAGGTCGGGCTTGCCCTGCATGATCTTGAAGAAGATCGACTCGAAGGTGCCGGCCCCGAACGGCGGCCGGCCGGTCGCGGCGTAGGCCACCGTCCCGGCCCAGGAGTGCACGTCGGACGGCTCGCCCGCGTCCTCGCCCTCGATGATCTCCGGGGCCAGGTAGCCGGGGGTGCCGATGACCATGCCGGTCGCGGTCAGCCGGGTCGCGTCGGCGCCCTGCGCGATGCCGAAGTCGATCACCACCGGCTCGCCGTCCACCAGCATCACGTTGCCGGGCTTGAGGTCGCGGTGGATGATGCCGGCGCCGTGGATCGCCGACAGCGCCGACGACAGCCCGACCGCCAGCCGCTGGAGCCCCGGCCCGCTGATCGGCCCGGACTCCTCGACGATCTCTTCGAGGGTGCGTCCGGGCACGTACTGGGTGACGATGTAGGGGCGCTCGGCGGTGACGTCGGCGTCGAGGATCTCGGCGACGTGCGGGCTGTGCACCCGCCGCATCGTGTCGACCTCGCGGGCCAGCCTGCGGCGGGCGGTGGTGTCGCCGGCGACCGAGGAGCGCAGCACCTTGATGGCCACCTTGCGGCCCTCTGGATCGACGGCGAGGTACACGACGCCCATGCCGCCTTCTCCAAGGGTCTGGAGCATGCGGTAGTGGCCGATGCTGTCCCCGGACGTGACAACCCCCTTCATCGTTTACGAAACCCTACCTTCGCCCGCGCCGGGCGAATGCGCCACCGTGCCGTTGCCGGACGGGCGCCGCCGGGGTCGGGCCGGGCCGCGCACGGAACCGGGGCGCGCAGCGTGAAAGGGGCATCACCGGTGGTGACGCCCCCCTCGGTCGGCGGCCGAGGGCCGCCCAACCGCCGATATTCGTCCATACATCCTTCGACGCCCGGGGCCGGGCACACGTTCCGACTGGCCGATTTCCGCCCCCGGCGATCGGCTCCGGCAGGCGCCTCCAGCGGTCGGTCCCGGCGGTCAGCCCTGGCGGTCAGCCCTGGCGGGCGGCCTTGCGGGCGCGGCGCTCCTCGCGGCGGGTCTCGAACTTGGTCGCGGCCGCGTCGAGTTGCTCCATGAACTGCCCGAGCTCGTCGCGGGCCTTGGCGCCGTCGCCGGTCAGGTCGGTGCGGTCGAACACGCCCAGCTTGCGCAGCACCGGGACGAGCACGTCGTCGTGGTGCAGCCGCAGGTCGTAGATGCCCGCGTTGGCGATCACCACGGACTTGCGCATGAAGCCGTCGATGCTGGTGCCGGGCATCTCGAACTGGGTGACCACCTCGGTGATGGCGCGCATGGTCTCGTTCGGCGCGACCTCCAGGGCGGCGCCGATCAGGTTCCGGTAGAAGATCATGTGCAGGTTCTCGTCCGCGGCGACGCGGCTGAGCATCCGCTCGCACACCGGGTCGCCGGAGACCTTGCCGGTGTTGCGGTGCGCGACCCGGGTGGCCAGCTCCTGGAACGACACGTACGCCGCGCCGTGCAGGAACTCGGTGCCGTGCGTGGCCTCGTAGCCGGCCTCCATGTGGTGCATCCGGGCGCGCTCCAGCGCGATCGGGTCGACCGCCCGGGTCACCGTGAGGTAGTCGCGGATCACGATGCCGTGCCGGTTCTCCTCGGCGGTCCACCGGTTGACCCAGGTGCCCCAGGCGCCGTCACGGCCGAAGACCGAGGCGATCGCGCGGTGGTAGCCGGGCAGGTTGTCCTCGGTCAGCAGGTTGACGATCAGCGAGTCGCGGGACTCGGGCGAGACCTGCGACTGCTCGACCGACCACGCCTCGCCCTCCATCGGGCCGTCGTAGTCGCGGCCGATGCTCCACGGCACGTACTGGTGCGGGAACCACTCCTTGGCGATCGCCAGGTGCCGGTCGAGCTCCTTCGCGACGACCGGCTCGAGCTCGAGCATCAGACCGGTCTGGAACTTGTTCTCGGACGTCACGGACATACTGATCCTTCGCTGGACGACGTGTGGCCACCGGGCGGCGCCGCCGCACCCGCGGCACCGGGAAGGGGGTGCCCAGCAGGGCGAATGTAACCTACTGGACCGTAGGTTCGATGTTCGCGATCGCCGCGGGCGACGTCAAGGCGCCCGCGTCACAAGCCACCCGGCGGATTTCTTGTAGGGAACGGAGAAAGCGCGGCCCGGTCCCGTCAGCGGGAGTCGGACGCCTGCTGCCACATCCGGTTCACGGCGGCCCTCAGGAGCGGCCTCGGGACCAGCTTCAACGCGGGCAGCGCGGCCCGGTACTGCGCGCCCGGGACGCACAGCGCGCGGCCCAGCGACACCGCGTCCAGCCCGGCCCTGGCCACCTCTTCGCGGCGCAGCCACAGCAGGTTGGCGGGGGCGTCGTCCTCGGTCCGGGTGAAGCCGGGGCACAGCGTCGTCACGTGCACGCCCTTGGCCGCGACCTCCGCGTGGACGCTCTCGGAGAACGAGGCCACGTACGCCTTGGTCGCGCCGTAGGTCGCGCTGCCGGGCGACGGCGCGAACCCCGACATCGACGCGACGTTCAGCACCCCGCCCCGGCCCCGCGCGATCATCCCGGGCAGCACCGCGTGGGTCAGCCGGACCAGCGCGGTCACGTTGAGCTCGATCTCGGTGAGCTGGTCGCCGAGCGGCAGTTCGGCGAACGGTCCGAACGCGCCGTACCCGGCGTTGTTGACCAGCAGCTCGACCGGCTCGGCGCGCAGCCGCCGCTCGACCGCGCCGCGCTGCACCGGATCGGTGAGATCGGCCGCGATCACCTCCACCGCGACCCGGTACCGCTCGACGAGATCGCGGGCCAGCCGGTCCAGCAGGTCCGCACGGCGGGCCACGATGACCAGATCGGTGCCCCGCCCGGCCAGCAGCCGGGCGAAACTCTCGCCGATGCCGCTGGACGCGCCCGTGACGAGAGCGGTTCGGTACGCCTGTCGCATGGCGGGAGATGCTATCGGGCGATCTTCCCCCACCGTGGGTCATGACCGAAAAACCGGAAAGTCATTCGGCTACGGCACGTACCGGGTCACCTCCCGCGACGTCCACGGGCGGGAACATCGCCGCCGGATCTTCTCCAGCAGCGTAGAGGCCGACGCCGAACGCGGCGACCGCCTCCAGCAGGCCCGCCCGTACCAGGGGGCCACCGTTCTGTGGCTCGCAGCCGAGATCGCGCACCAGCCGGCCGACCGTCGCCGACAAACTCCTGGACGCCCGGGAAACACGGCGCGGCGCCGGACGCCCAGGAGCGCGGCGGGGTCAGCGGCCGGTGAAGCGGGCCTTGCCCGGTCCCTCCTCCATGAAGCTGCGCATCCCGTTCTCCTGGTCCTCGGTGGCGAACAGCGCGGCGAACCGCATCCGCTCGATCTCCAGCCCGGTCGCCAGATCGACCTCCAGGCCGCCGTCGATCGCCTGCTTGGCGGCGCGGAGCGCGAGCGCCGGCCCGCCGGTGAACGTCGCGGCCCACTCGCGCGCGGCCCGGTAGACGTCGGCGTCGGGCACGACCCGGTCGACCAGGCCCATCGCCAGCGCCTCGTCCGCCGGCACGTGCCGTCCGGAGAAGACCAGGTCCTTGGCCTTGGCCGGCCCGATCAGCCGGGCGAGCCGCTGGGTGCCGCCCGCGCCGGGGATGATGCCGAGCTGGATCTCCGGCTGGCCGACCTTGGCGCCCTCGCCCGCCACCCGGAAGTCGGCGGTCAGCGCCACCTCCAGCCCGCCGCCGAGCGCGTACCCGGTGATCGCGGCGATGACCGGCTTGGGGATCGCCGCGAGTTCCCGGGTGAACTCCTGGAGGAGCAGTGAGTGCCCGGTGGACATCTCGGCGTACGACATCGGGGCCATCTCCTTGATGTCGGCGCCCGCCGCGAACACCCGCTCGCCGCCGTAGAGGACCACGGCGGCGACCTCGTCGTCCGCGCCGACCCGCCGGGCCGCCTCGATCAGCTCGCGCTGCATCGGCGCGTTGAGCGCGTTCATCTTCGGCCGGTCCAGCCGGATCGTCGCGACGCCGTCCTCGACCTCGACATGTACGAACTCGCCCACGAACGCCTCCAAGCGCAGGAAGAAACCCGACGTCCCCGAGCCTAACCAGCGCCGCCGCGGCGGCGGCGGGCTGTCCGGCCCCGCTGGTAGCTTCGAGCCCGGCCGTCTCGTCCGCACGCCCCGGGGGATCGAAGTCATGCTCGTCGCGCATGCCACCTGGCATGGCGGTGCCCTCTGCCTGTGGGCCGAGCGCACCGGCCCGTACGAGCCCGTCCCGGCGCCGCCCGACGGGTCCGGCGCGGCGGTGCATCCGTTCGCCACCCGCGACTTCACCGGCACGTCCTACGAGCCGATGGTCAAGGGCGCGTTCGGTGTCGAGCTGACCATGTCGCTGCCCACCCACGGCGACCATCCGGCGCCGTCCGCCGAGCTGGGGCCCGAGGCGTTCGGCGGACGGGCCGAGCTGCGCGAGTGGCGGGTACCCGCGCTGGTGCTGGAGCCGTTCCCTGCGATGGCCCTGCTCCAGGCCGCCGAGCACAGCGGCGACGTCGTCCCCGGCACCGACCTGCGCTATCTGTGCGTGCTCTCCGACGAGGCGGCGCACCTGGCCGCGCGTGGCCAGGTGCTGCCGGCCCTGCTGCGCGAGGACGGCGACCTGGTGGCGCGCTGGCGGCCGGTGCTCGACGACCCGGCGCGGTTCCGCGACCTGGTCCGCGCGATGCCCGCGGCCTGCCGCGCCGCGGACGGCGGACGGCCCGCGGCGGGCGTGCTGCGCGAGGCGCTCGACGGGCTGGTCGACACGGCCGTGCGCGGGGTCGTACCGCACCCCCTCCTGCCGCCGCGCCGGGGCGACTCCCCCGACCGGCTGCCCCTCGCCGAGCGCTGGCTGGAGGCGCTGACCGGGCCGTCCGCCGAGGTCGCGCGCGAGCCCCGCGACGATCCGGACGACCTCATCGCCGAGCTCGACGCCTGGGCGGACGCCGCCCGCCGCCCGGCCGGGCCGCTGCGCGTCTGCTTCAGGCTCGCCGAGCCGGGCGCCGAGTCCTTCACCGAGGAGTCCGGGCACGACCCCGAGGCCGAGGCCGCCGCGGCGGACGGCGACGCCTGGCGGGTCGAGTTCGCCCTCCAGGGCACCGCCGACCCGAGCCTGTACGTGCCCGCCTCGATGATCTGGGCGGGCGAGGCGCCGTCGCTCGGCGGCGCCGAGGAGACGCTGCTCGGCGGGCTCGGCCGGGCGCTGCGGCTGTTCCCCGACATGACGCCCGCGCTCGACACCGCGACGCCGCACGAGCTGGTCCTCGACACGGCGGGCGCGTTCCGCTTCCTGCGCGGGGCGGCGCCGATGCTGTCGGCGGCCGGGTTCGGGGTGCTGCTGCCGCGGTGGGCGGGCCGGGCGCGGCTCGGCATGAAGCTCACCACCCGGGCGGACGACGGCGAGGGCTCGGGCGCGGCCACCTCGTCGGGGTTCGACCTCAAGGGCATGGTCGACTTCCGGTGGGACCTGGCGATCGGCGCCGAGACCATCGACGAGGACGAGCTGGAGGAGCTGGCCCGGTTGAAGACGCCGCTCGTCCGGCTGCGCGGCCAGTGGGTCGAGCTGGGCGAGGAGCAGCTCGAGGCGGCGCTCGACCTGCTGCGCCGTCCCCGGCACGGGAGGATGCCCGCCGCCGCGGCGATGCGGGCCGCGATCCACGCGGGCGACGAGGCGCTGCCGCTGGTCGAGGTCGACGCCGACGGCGCGTTCGGCGACCTGCTGTCGGGCGAGGCCGACCGGCGGCTCGCGCCGATGACCACCCCCGAGGGTTTCAACGGGACGCTCCGGCCGTTCCAGGAGCGCGGCCTCGCCTGGCTGACCTTCCTCGACGGGCTCGGCCTGGGCGGGATCCTGGCCGACTCGATGGGGCTCGGCAAGACGGCGCAGACGCTGGCGCTGCTGGTCTCCGAGCGCGCGGGCGGGCGCCGGCCCGGCCCGACGCTGCTGGTCGGGCCGATGTCGCTGGTGGGCAACTGGCAGCGCGAGGCGGCCCGGTTCGCGCCGAAGCTGCGGGTGCACGTCCACCACGGCACCGGCCGGCACCGCGACGAGCGGCTCGTCGCGGCGGTCGCGGGCGCCGACCTGGTGCTGACCACCTACGGGACGGCGGCGCGCGACGCCGAGTCGCTGGCGCTGATCGAGTGGGGACGGGTGGTCTGCGACGAGGCGCAGGCGCTGAAGAACAGCGGGACGCGCCAGGCGCGGGCGGTGCGCGGCATCCCGGCGCGCAGCCGGATCGCGCTGACCGGGACGCCGGTCGAGAACCACCTGACCGAGCTGTGGTCGATCCTGGAGTTCGCGAACCCGGGGCTGCTCGGGCCGCGGCCGGCGTTCCGCGAGCGGTTCGCGGTGCCGATCGAGCGCGACGGCGACGAGCGGGCGGCGCTGGCGCTGAAGCGGGCGACGCAGCCGTTCATCCTGCGCCGGCTCAAGACCGACCGGTCGATCATCTCCGACCTGCCGGAGAAGCAGGAGATCAAGGTCTACTGCAACCTGACCACCGAGCAGGCCTCGCTGTACCAGGCGACCGTCGACGACATGCTCGCGCAGATCGCCGAGGCCGACGAGAAGCGGCGGCGGGGGCTGGTGCTGGCGACGATGGCCAGGCTCAAGCAGGTCTGCAACCATCCGGCGCAGCTCCTCAAGGACGGCTCGCGGCTGCCCGGCCGGTCCGGCAAGCTGGAGCGGCTGGAGGAGATCTGCGCCGAGGTGCTGGAGCAGGGCGAGAAGGCGCTGGTGTTCACCCAGTACGCCGAGTTCGGATCGATGCTCCAGCCCTACCTGGCGGCGCGGCTCGAACGGCCGGTGCTGTGGCTGCACGGCGGCACGTCCAAGCAGGGGCGGGACGACCTCGTCCAGCACTTCCAGGCCGACACCGAGCCGTCGGTCTTCCTGCTGTCGCTGAAGGCGGCCGGCACCGGGCTGACGCTGACCGCCGCCAACCACGTGGTGCACCTGGACCGGTGGTGGAACCCGGCGGTCGAGGACCAGGCGACCGACCGCGCGTTCCGCATCGGGCAGACCAGGAACGTGCAGGTCCGCAAGTTCATCTGCGTGGGGACGATGGAGGAGCGGATCGACGAGATGATCGAGCGCAAGAAGGCGCTGGCCGACTCGATCGTCGGCACCGGCGAGGACTGGCTGACCGAGCTGTCGGTCGCCGAGCTGCGCGACGTGCTGCGCCTGGCGCCCGAGGCGGTGAGCGGCTGATGGCCGGGTCCGCCGGGAACGGGTGGTGGTCGCGGAGGTTCGTCGAGCTGGTGGGGTCGTTCGCCGGTGAGGACCTGCTCCGGCGCGGCCTCGCGTGCGCGCGCGAGGGCCGGGTGACCGGGCTGGCGGTCGGGCCGTACGAGGCGACGGCCCATGTGCGGGGCGACGGGCCCGAACCGTACGAGGTGGCCGTCGGCATCGACGCGATCGACGCGGCGGGCTGGGCGGCGGCCGAGGCCGAGCTCGCGTCCCGGGCGGTGTTCCGCGCGCGGCTGCTCGCCGGGGAGCTGCCGCCCGAGATCGAGCCGGTGCTCGCCGGCCTCGGGCTGCCGCTGTTCCCCGCGTCGGCGGCCGGCCTGCACGTGATGTGCGGCTGCCCCGACTGGGGCGACGCGTGCGAGCACGCCGCGGCGGTGCTCTGCGCGCTGGCCGAGGCGTTCGGCGACGACCCGTTCCTCGTCCTGGCCTGGAACGGGCGGACGAAGGACGAGCTGCTCACCGCGCTGCGCCGCCGCCCGGCGCCGTCCGGCCCGCCCGGCGCGGACGGACTGGACGGACTGGACGGCGCGGACGGGCCGGGCGGCGAGCCGCTCGGCGCGGAGGACTTCTGGACGACGCCGTCCGGCCTGGCCCGGCTGCGCGACCGTCCGCCCGCGCCGCCGGTGCCGCCGGGGTTCGTGCTGGAAGTCGTCGCACCGCCCCCGGTCAAGGTGCGGCGCCGCGACCTGGCGAGCGTCCTCGCGCCCGCCTACCACGCCCTGGCGACCGAGCGCCTCGACGACGGCGGCTGACCCGCCCCGGCGAGGCCGGGCGCGGCGAGGCCGGGCGCGGGGAGGCCGGGCGCGGGGGCGTCAGCCGTACTGGCCGCCGGCGCAGCCGATCCCGCCGGCGATGGTCGCGCAGACGCCGAGAAGGCCGACGATCTCGGCGTAGTCGCCGGTGCTGAACTCGGTGGTGCGCCCGCCGGTGAGCCGCACGCCGGGGATCAGCGCGCACGACTGCGCGATCGCGGTGGCGTTCCACTCGACGGTCAGCGTGTAGGGAGCGGGCAGGACGAGCGGGCGCCAGCTCTCGGGATCGCGCAGCGCCCGGGTGGCCCGCTCGTAGATCAGCTCCCTCGCGCGCGCGGGCGGGATGAGCGCGGCGGCGTACCGGTCGCGGCCCTCCTTGACCGCCGCGGTCTCGACGCCGCCGAGCACGTCGCGGGCCTCCGCGCAGGCGGCCTCGTCACCGGCGACCAGGCCGACGGGCACGCCGAGCGAGCCGGCGTACCCGGCCATGAGCGCGATCTCGCCGACGACCTCCCCGTTGAGCAGCACGTTCTGGATCTCGCGGCCCATCCAGGTGTGGTTGAGCACGCCGCACCGCGCGCCGGCCCGCGCGTGGTAGCCGACGTACAGCGCCACGTCGAAGGAGGCGTCGAGGCCCTCGCCCATCCGCATCGGCTTGTAGGGGCCGCGGATCAGGGTGCAGCGCTCGTCGATGAGGTCGGCGCGGAGGTTCCGGCCGGTGCCGTGCGCGTCGGTGACCACCACCTGCCCGGCCCCGGCGTCGAACGCGGCGCGGATCGCGGCGTTGGCGTCGCCGGTCATCAGCTCGCAGCCGCGCTCGTAGCCGCGCCCGCCGGCGCGCATCTCCTCGGGATCGGTGAGGCCCGAGATCCCCTCCATGTCGACCGAAACGAATACCTTCATGGGCCCCCATGGTGCCCGGGTCCGGACGCCGGAGTCGACCCGCCGGGTTCCGGGCGGCGGGGGCGCCACGTCGTTCCGGGGACCGCACGGATCCCCTCCTGCCGGGCATCGGGCCCTTGCGAATCTGCAACGAGATGTAGTACTTCTACTATCAATGGTTGTAGGCATGTGAAGAACAGTCCGACTTCTCATACGAGAGGAACGCGCATGGACGAACCGGTGATCAGTGCCCGGGACCTGCGGATGCGGTACGGCCGCACCGAGGTGCTGCGCGGCGTGGACCTGGAGGTCCGCGCCGGCGAGGTGGTCGCCCTGCTCGGTCCGAACGGGGCCGGGAAGACCACGACGATCGAGATCCTGGAGGGCTTCCGGCGCCGGTCGGCGGGCGAGGTCACGGTCCTCGGCACCGACCCCGGGCGGGGCGGCGACGCCTGGCGCGGCCGGCTCGGCGTCGTCCTCCAGAACTGGCAGGACCACCCGCGCTGGGGCGTCCGGCAGCTCCTCGCCCACGTGGCCTCGTTCTACCGGCGGCCCCGCGACGTCGACGAACTGCTCGCCGTGCTGGGCCTCACCGCGCAGGCCGGCCGGATGGTCGCGCAGCTGTCCGGCGGGCAGCGGCGCCGGCTCGACGTGGCGCTCGGCATCGTCGGCCGTCCCGAGGTGCTCTTCCTGGACGAGCCGACGGCCGGGTTCGACCCCGAGGTCCGGCTGGAGTTCCACGGGCTGGTCGAGCGGCTCTCCCGTGAGGAGGGCATGACGATCCTGCTGACCACGCACGACCTCGCCGAGGCCGAGCGGCTCGCGGGCCGGATCGCGATCCTGGTGGACGGGGCGGTCGCGGTCTGCGGCACCCCGTCCGGGCTGGCCGCGGTCGTCCGGACGCGGTCCGAGGTGCGGTGGGCCGAGGACGGCGCGCTCCGGTCCGAGCGCACCGGCGACCCGTCCAAGCTGGCCTACGAGCTGCACCAGCGGTTCGGCGGGCCGGTGCCGGGGCTGGAGATCCGGCGCCCGTCGCTGGAGGAGAGCTACCTGGACCTGGTCCGCGGCGCCACCGCGCGCGGCGCCGGGGACGCCTCCGGCACCCCCCTCGCCGGCGAGGACGGCGGGCTCATGGAGAGGAGTGCCGCATGAACGGCACGCTGGTGATGATCGGACTGCGCCGGGGCTGGACGGAGCACCTCCAGTTCCTGCGCAACCGCCGCGAGTTCGCCGGGGGCCTGATCGGCACCGTGGGGATCTTCGTGCTGGTGGCCCGCTGGCAGGGCGGCACGGACGTGCCGGGGACGCACGCGTCCAAGGCCGTGCTGATGGCGGCGGGGTTCATCGCGTTCTCGGTGTTCTCGGTGGCGCTGATGGGCCTGCCGATGATGATCACGACGGACCGGGAGGACGGCGCGCTGCTGCGGCTCCGCACCGTCCCCGGCGGGATGCCGGTCTACCTGGTCGGACGGGCCGTCTCGGTGCTCGGCCAGATCGCCACCTACGTCGCGCTGATGCTGCTGGCCGGAGTGGCCCTCACCGAGCTGACCCTGCCCGCGGCGCCCGGCGACTGGCTCACGCTGCTGTGGGTGCTCGGCCTCGGCACGCTGTCGGTGGTGCCGGTGGGCGCCGCGCTCGGCACCCTTCTCCCCGGCCCGCGCAACGCCGCGAGCATCCTGTCGCTGCCGATGATGGGGCTGATGGTCGTGTCCGGGGTGATGTTCCCGGTGACGGCGATGCCCGAGCCCGTGCAGTGGGTCGCGCAGGCGTTCCCGCTGTACTGGCAGGGCCTCGGGCTGCGGTCGGTGTTCCTGCCCGACTCGATGCTGGCCGCCGAGATCGGCGGGAGCTGGCGCCCGCTGGAGACCGCCGCCGTGCTCGGCGCATGGGCCGTCGCCGGGCTGCTGGTCGCGCCCTGGCTGCTGCGGCGGGCCGCCCGCCGCGAGTCGGGCACCCGGCTGGCCGAACGGCAGGAGCGCCGGGCCGCGCAGGGCGCGTTCTGATCGCCGGCTGCGGGAGACTGAACCGGTGTCAGCCGACAAGGAGAACGTCCACAACCGGATCGCGGTCCTGCGGGCCGAGCGCGGCGTCTCGCGCCGCGAGCTGGCCACCGCGCTGGGCGTGCACTACCAGACGATCGGTTACCTGGAGCGGGGCGAGTACAGCCCGAGCCTGTTCCTGGCCCTGCGCATCGCGGCGTTCTTCGAGGTCCCGGTCGAGGTCGTGTTCTCGCTGACCCCCTTTCCCAGGCTGGGCAGCACGTCGTGAGAAAGAAGGAGGCCAAGGCCATGTCCGACCAGGACGGCGGCTGGCGGGAACGCGCCGAGCGCCGCCGCGCCGAGCGCATCACCGAGCTGGCGGGCCGGGCCCCCGGCCGCTTCGCGGCGCGCCGGAACCGGCGGCTGCTGGCCGGGGCCGCGGGCGCGCTGCTCCTGCTCCCCTGGGTGGACGCCGCGGTCTCGTGGCTGATCGCGCCGAGCGACACCGCGGTGTACGTGAACCTCGTGGTCCTCGCCGCGATGGCGGTCGGGGGCGTCCCGGCGTACAACCGGATGATCACCGTCACCCGCGGCACGACCTCGCTGGACGAGCGGTACCTGGACGAGCGGCAGGTGGCCGAGCGGCTCCGCGCGTTCAGGGTCGCGCACCGCGGCACCACCGCGATGATCATCGCGGTCGGCGTCACGATCATGCTGGCCGAGCGGGGCCGCGACGCGCACGTGCCCGCCGCGGCCAACTTCCTGATGGTGTTCGCCATGCTGGTCATGCACATCGCGCTGCCGCTGATCATCGCCACCTGGCGGCAGCCCGACCCGCCGCCCGACGACGGCGACGAGGAGGACGGGGACGGGGACTCCGTGACCCGGGACGCCGATCAGGGCGCGGAACACTAGGGGCCCCGCCGCGGGGCAGCGGTCAGGAGGGCCCCCCGGTGAGCCTGGCGATGGTGGCGTCGAGCGCCCGCATCTGGGCCGAGTCGCCCGCGTAGGCGCGCACGATCGCGAGGAACTCCTCCAGGCCGTCCTGGAACTCCAGGCACGTGCTGACGATCGAGTGCGCGTCCAGGTGCGGCTGCGGACGGCGCGGGATGCGGACCGCGATCTCCGGGCGCAGGGACGCGATGACCTGCTGCCGGCCCTCCGGCGAGGTCATCAGCGAGATGTCCATCAACCGCGCCACGATCTCGAACACCGCCGGAAGGGCCGGCCCCACGGGCCGGGGCGTCGCCGGATCGTCCTGCGAGGGCCCGCGCGGCGTCCCGGACGGCATCCCTGGCGGCGCGGACGGCGCGGCGAACCCGGCGGGCGAGGGCGAGAGCGTGCCGCCGGGCTCCGGCGGAGGGTCGGGCGAGCGCTCCGGCTCCGGATCGGGCGGGGGCTGGGACTGGGGTCCCGGACCCGGGGCCGGCCGCCGGTCCCGGGCGGAGCCGCGGATGCTGAGCCAGGCGGTGGTCCGGGTCTCCTTGAGCCGGACGTCGAGGGGGCCGTACTCGGTGGGGTCGATCGCCCCGTCCCCCTCCTTGATCACCGAGCGGTAGAACTCGTCGGAGGCGAGCACCCCGAGGACGTCCGCGGTGCCGGCGAGGGCCAGCTTGAAGGACGGGGCGTCCAGGAGCCGGCTGACGTGGTTGACGGTGTCGCCGACGATCCCGTTCGCGTCGGAGTCCATCCGGCCGAGGTGCAGCGCGACCCGCAGCCGGATCTGCGCGATCTCCTTCGCCAGCTCGTTGGAGCGGCGGAGCTCGGCCCTGAGGTGGTCGGGCAGCGGGTGGACCAGGCGCGCGCCGTCGTGCCCCGGGCGCAGGACGGCGATGAGCCCGTCGCCGCGGTCCTCGCGGTGGAATTCCGAGAAAGGCAGGCCGGACGCCGTGAACGACCGTTCGAGGAGGTCGTACAGAACGGTGCGGAGATGGCGCTGCACGCTGTCGGGACGGCTGGCGAAACTGATGATGTCGCAGGCGAACACGGTGCACTGCCCGGAGGGGGCCCAGCCGTTCCGCCCGTCTTCCGCGTCCTTGTCCATGGGGCTGCTGCTTCCCGTGAGTTTCCCCCACTCTCCACCCCGGCACCGCGCCCCCGCAAGGGGACGCGGCACGGCCGCCGGCGGCGCCCGATCATCCCGTTCCGATTCTGTGACCTCGGACGCAGAACGGCCTCACTCCGAGGATCTACTTTGGTGATCGGGGGTTACGAGGACCCGGAGGAAGCATGGCCGATGACGAGGGTGGCTTTTCCGCGCTGGTGCCGCCGTCACGCGGAACGGTGGGGCGCGTCGTGCGGCCCGCGCGTCCGGGGCGCACCACCTTGGAGATCGCCGAGCTGCTGCTGGGCGTGCCCCAGCTACGGGACGCGTCCCTGCGGTCGGTCATCGTCGCGCACGTCGAGGAGCGGGTCGGGGCGAAGGTGATCTTCTCCGACGAGCCGCACCCGCTGGCCTACTACGTCCACCTCGTGAGCGCCTGCTGCGCCCTGCCGGACGGGCTCGCGCACCTGATGGAGGCCGTGGAGCACATCGCGGGCCGGACCGTCGCGGTCTCCGAACTGCGCCGCCAGATCAGCCCCGCCCAGGAGCACCTGGAGCCGGCCGACGAGACGCAGATCAGAACGCTCCTGGCGGGCTGGCGGGTCCCCTCGCTCGCCCGGCTCTACCACGCCGCCGGCGGCACGTCCGACAGCTCGGGCCACCACCGGCTCACCGACGCGTGGGACGCCTTCTACGCGCTGCTCGACCACAACACCCTGCCGGACCGCGGCTCCCCGCACCTGGTCTTCGTCGCGATGCTGCTCCAGACGACGGGGACGTGGCAGCGGACCGAGAAGGAGCGCTGGCGCCACAAGCACCTCCGCGACTGGCTGGCGGCGCGGATCCAGCGGCTCCGCGAGGACGGGGCGGTCGCCGAGGCCGACCATCTGGAGGGGCTGCGGGACCGGTCCGAGCAGCTCTCCCCCGACGCCGACAAGCCGATCTACCTCATCATCCAGCTGGACCCGCTCCCCGGCCCGGACGAGCACCGCCCGATGTGCCGGCTCTCGCACTGGCGGCAGGTGCATCCGCTCGAATGGCGGCCGGAGCCCGGCGAGGACCGGCTGGTCCCGCTCAGCGAGGTCCCCGCCCAGGTAGGCGAGCTGATCCGGGAGGCCGAGAGCGACTGGGCCTACCAGCTCGACGACGCCCTGAGCCTGGAGTTCGTGCTGCCGCTCGAACTGATCAACCTGGACCTGGACCAGTGGACCCGCGATCCCTCGGACACGCCGCACCCGAGACCGCTCGGCGCCGAGTACGAGATCCTCATCCGCAGCCGGGAGCGGCTCCGGACGCGCACCCTTCACCGGGCGTGGCGGCGCCGGTGGCAGGTCCTGGTCGAGGCGGCCCGGTGCTCGACGCACTGGGCCGAGGCGGACGCCGACGTGGAGCGGCTGAGCGACCGGCTGCTGAGCGACGAGGGGGCGGTCGCCTGCGTGCTCAGCGGCCCCCCGGACGACGAGCACGGCCGGGAGGAGCTGTGGATGGCGGTGCGCGCGGGCGTCCCCGTGGTGGTGTGGCATCGCGAGAGCGATCCGCCGCAGGAGGCCCGGGATGCACTGCACCATGTCGTCGGGCGGCCCGATCTCAGGGGGCTCCCCGGCGACATCAAGCGGATGCGCGGGCGCTTGGCGGGCGCCGGCGGAGCGGTCTCCCACCCCAACCCGCGCGTCGCGCTGCTCTGGGACGACCCCGGTCACTTCCTGGACGAGGCCGACCCGCTGCGCGCCCCCCAGTAAAACCCGGCAGGTCGGTAAGACGGGCCGGTCGACAGGACGGGCAGGTCGCCGATTCGCTCCATCACAAACGACATATAGGTGGAACCCCATATAGCGCGACGGCTTGCGCTATGCCATCCGGCAGAGCATCCTCCGATGAGGATGCGAGGCCGCGCCGCGCTTTAAGCGCGGCCGTGGACGCACTATAAAGATCCCGTCGAAGGGACCTCACCGATGGCCGGTGACGAAATGCCCAGGGCCCCTTCCTCCGACCATGGGGATCACATTCCGGCATGGTGGATATATCGGGGCACCGGGCATCCCCTTCCCCAGGGCGAGCTCGCGCGCCTTCTCCCCGCCCCTCCCCCCTGGCGGGATTTCGACGGCGGGCCGCCCCTGCCACCGCCCCCCGGCGACGAGCGCGACTTCGCGCGCAGGCTCGGGCCGGTCACGGCCGGGAGGGCGCGGGTGCCCGATCGCGACGAGGTCGACGCCGTCAACGCGGCCCTGCTGCTGCGCCGCCCGCTGCTGATCACCGGCGAGCCGGGCGTCGGCAAGTCCAGCCTCGCCTACCGGATCGCCCGCGAGCTCGGCCTCGGCGGAGTGCTGCGGTGGCCGATCAGCAGCCGCAGCACTCTTCGGGCCGGCCTGTACGAGTACGACGCGATCGGCCGCGCCCAGGACGCCGCCACGACCCGCCACTCCCCCGGCCCCGGCCCCGGCCCCGGCTCGCACGACCCGTCCGGCTCGGGCGCGGCGGGGAGCGGGGACGTCCCGGACGCGCTGTCGGACTCCGGGATCGGCCACTACCTGCGGCTCGGCCCGCTTGGCACCGCCCTCCTGCCGTTCTCGGCGCCCCGGGTGCTGCTGATCGACGAGCTCGACAAGAGCGACATCGACCTGCCCAACGACCTCCTCGACGTGTTCGAGGAGGGCGAGTACCGCGTCACCGAGCTGAACCGGATGAGCGCGCGGGAGCCCGTGGTCAGGGTGCACACCGCCGACCCCGACCTGATGGCCGACATCGTCGGCGGCCAGGTGCGCTGCCGCGCCTTCCCCGTCATCGTCATCACCAGCAACGGCGAGCGCGAGTTCCCGCCGGCCTTCCTGCGGCGCTGCCTCCGGTTCTCCATGAAGGACCCGGGCGAGGCGCGGCTGGCCGACATCGTGGCCTCCCATTTCGCCGAGCGCTCCGACGAGCGCACCCGGCGCCTGATCCGCGACTTCCTCGACCACCGCGGCGGGCGCGGGCTCGCCGCCGACCAGCTCCTCAACGCCGTTTACCTGGCCGGGGCGGGAGGACGGCAACCCGCTGACGGCTGGGAGCGGCTTCTCGACTTCCTCTGGCAGCGGCTGAACCCCGAGGCGGCCGAGTGAGCGAGCGGAGCGGCGGCACTCCCCGGTCCGGCGGACGCCCGGCCGCACCGGGCGGCGTACCCGTCTGGTACGAGGTGTCCGACGCGATCTGGCTGGCCGCGCACATCGCGGCCACGACCCGCGCGGCCAACGGCGCCGGCACCTCCACCGGGCCTGACGCGCGGCCAGAGCATCGGTCGAATGGGAGCGGTCCAGACGACGACCGGCGGACGGCTCCCCCGGGCGAGCCCGCCGAAGGGCATCCGGCCGTCCCGCCCGTCGCGGACACCGCCTCGACCCCGGCCGCGGACCTGGATCCGGACCCGAGCCCGGACCTCCGCGCCGAGTCGCCGCGCCTCCAGCGGAACGGGAACGCCCCCTCGGGGCACGGCGGCGGGACGGTCACGTCCCGCCGGCTCGTCCAACGCGGCGGGCCCCACGCGGGGGTGCGGCCGTTGCTGGACAGGCGGCGCTTCGAGAAGGCCCTGCGCCCCTTCAAGCGCACCGCCGACTCGCGCACGGGAGAGCTCGAGCTCGACGACGAGGCGACCGCCGAACGCGCCGCCGAGGACGGGCTGTGGCTGATCCAGTGCAGGCCCGCCGCCGAACGCTGGCTCGACCTCGACGTGGTCGTCGACGACGGCCCGCTGGCGGCGCTCACCCGGCAGGTCAGCGACCAGTTCATCGACGTCCTCGGCACGGTCGGCGCGTTCCGCACCGTCCAGGTGCACCTGCTCGGCACCGGCGCTCCGGGCTTCGACGGGCTGACGCTGCGCGGCACCGGCCCGCTCGCGCCGGCCCGGCGGCCGTCCGGCCTCGCCTCGGGCCCGCGGGGCGGCCGGCGGATCGTCCTGGTGCTGTCCGACGGGACCGGTGACGCGTGGCACTCCGGCGCCGCGCAGCGGGCGCTCGCCGAGTGGGGACGGCACGCGCCGCTCGTCCTGATCAACCTGCTGTCCCGGCGGCAGTGGCGGCGCACCGCGGTCCCCGGCGCCCCGGCCCGGTTGTTCGCCCCGGGCCCGGTGACCGCCAACCGGCTCTACCGCGCGCGGCGCCCCGCCTCGCCGACCGCCGCGCCGACCGCCGCGACGCCCACCGCTCCGGCCGCGACGCCCGCCGGGCCCGCGCGGGCCCGGGTGCCGGGCCCCGATCCGGACGAGGGGCGGGTGCTCGTCCCGACGATCGAGCTCGAACCCGGCCAGGTCGCCACGTGGGCGCGGTTCGTGACCGCGTCGCGGAGTAGCTGGTACGGCACCGTCACCGCCTGCGCCCCCGACCCGGACGCCCCGGCCGCCGACCCGTGGCCGGCGCCGGCGCCGGACGAGCAGCGCCCGCCGCCGTCCGCGTCCGAGCTGGTCCGCCGGTTCCGCGCGGCGGTGAGCCCGACGGTCTACCGGCTGGCGGTCCATCTGGCCGCGGTGCCGCTCAACACCCCGGTGATGCGGCTCGTCCAGCAGGAGATGCTGCCGGAGTCACGGCCGTCCGACCTCGTCGAGCTGACCGGGAGCGGCCTGCTCCACCGGGTCGGGCCCGAGCGGGGGCCGGACGCCGAGAGGCCGGAGGAGGCGGTCTTCGACTTCGCGCCGGGTGTCCGGGCCGAGTTGCTCGCCGGCGGGCGCCGGTCCGAGACCGCGCGGGTGCTGCTGACCGTGGCGGACCAGCTCGGCGACCGGGTCGAGGGGCTCGGCTCGCTGGCCGAGATGGTGTCCGAGCCCGAGACCGCGCGGGCTCCGGCGCTGACCGCCGGGCTGACCGCGTTCGCACGTCCGGCCGCGCAGGCGTTCCGGGCCCTGGACGGCCCGTACCGGCGGCTGGCCCACGACCTCGACGAAGTGATCGCGGGACATCCGGGTAGGAACAGTTCCATGAAGAGCGTGAATATCACCACCCAGGAAGTCTCCACTCCTATCGAAGAACCCCAAAATCCCCACCTTCCTGGAGTCGGTGTGACAATTAGATCCATTCCCCAAGTGACCGGACGACTCCCCTCCGACCCGCCTCCGGTCTGGGGAAACGTGCCGCCGCAGAACATCAACTTCACCGGCCGCGATGAGCTGCTCGAGCAGTTGCACGAGCGGCTCTCGCACGGCACCACCGCGGTCCTCCCCGAGACGCTGCACGGCATGGGCGGCGTGGGGAAATCGCAGATCGCCATCGAATATGTATATCGCCATTTGGCGGACTATGACCTGATCTGGTGGATCCGGTCGGAGCGGACCGGCCAGATCCAGCAGGACCTCGCCGAGCTCGCCGGCGAGCTCGGCCTGCCGACCAGCAAGGAGGTCAACGTCGCGGTGCCCGCGGTCCGCGAGGCGCTCCGGCTCGGCCGTCCCTACCGGAACTGGCTGCTGATCTTCGACAACGCCGAAGAGCTGGAGGACGTCCGCGAGTTCTTCCCGACCAACGGCCCCGGCAAGATCCTGGTCACCTCGCGCAACCACGCCTGGACCAAGGTCGCCGGCTCGCTGGAGGTCGACGTCTTCGACCGCGCGGAGAGCCAGGCGCTGCTCCGGCTGCGCGGCCCCGAGCTGCGGGACGAGGAGGCCGACGAGCTGGCCGAGGTGCTCGGCGACCTGCCGCTCGCGATCGAGCAGGCCGCGGTCTGGCTGGCCGAGACCGGGATGCCGGTCGACGAGTACCTGCACCTGTTCCGGGAGAACCACGACAAGGCCGCCGAGCTCCTGCACGACGCGGCCCCGATGGCCTACGAGCTGCCGGTCGCCGCGGCCTGGAACGTCTCCCTCGACCGGCTGCGCACCACCGACCCGGCGGCCCTCCAGCTCCTCCAGGTGTGCGCGTTCTTCGCGCCCGAGCCCATTTCGCTGCGCCTGCTGTCGGGCGCCCGGAACGTCGATGGCCCGCCCGAGCTGGTCGCGGCGCTCGGCGACCCGGTGCGGCTGGGCCGCGCCATCCGCGCCATCAACCAGTACGCCCTGGCCAAGATCAGCCACAAGGACAACACGATCATGCTGCACCGGCTGGTGCAGCGCGTCCTGGTCGGCCGGCTCGACCCGGACGAGGCCGACCTGCTGCGCTCCTGCGGGCACCAGCTGATGGCCAAGTTCGACCCCGAGGACCCGGCGCTGCCGGAGAACTGGCAGCGCTACGCCGACCTGCTGCCGCACATCCTCTACTCGGGGATCGTGCGGTCCAACGACCGCTGGACCCGCCAACTGGTGCTGAACGAGATCGCCTTCCTCTTCCAGTGGGGCGACGACCGCGGCTTCCTCTCCCTGGCCGAGGCCACGGTCCGCGAGTGGACGCAACTCCTCGGCGAGGACGACGAGCAGACCCTGGCCGCGTCCATCCACCTCGGCCGCGCACTGCGGGTCAACGGGCGGTTCGAGGAGGCCCACCAGTGCCACGTCCGGGTCAACGACATCCGTGAAGCGGCACTCGGCGCCGAGGACGAGCGGACCCTGGAGGCCCGGGTCTTCGTGTCCGCCGACCTGCGCTACCTCGGCCATTTCCAGCAGGCGCTTGAGCTCGACAAACCGGCTCTCGACACGCTGGTCCGCAAGTTCGGCAACGACGATCCGATGACGCTCCAGCAGGCGCACTTCTACGCCATCGACCTCCGCCTCAGCGGCGACGCCAAGGCGGCCCGCGACCTCGACCGGCAGACCTACGCGCGGCTCTCCACCGTCTTCGGCGACCGGCACATCAAGACGCTGGCCTCGCTCTCGGCGATCGCCGTCGACGAGATGGAGTGCGGCGCGTACGAGGAGGCCCGCGAGCTGACCCGGCAGAACGTGCAGCGCATGGAGGAGACCTTCGGCACCAGCTTCGCCGGGCTCACCGAGAGCCTCAGCGTTCTGGCGGTGATGGAGCGCAAGGCGGGTGACCACGAGCGGGCCCTGGAGCTGTCCACCGACGCGGTCGAACGCTTCGAGAACCGGTACGGCCGGTTCCACCCCTGGTCCATCTCCGCTGTACAGAACCACGCGGTCAACCTCCGCCAGTGCGGCAAGCTGCTCGACTCGATCGAGCTGGCCCGCCAGACGGCGCGGGACTACGACGAGATGTTCGGCAGCCACCATCCCAACACCCCGACCGCCAACATCAACCTGGCCGTCGCGCTGCGCCTGAACGGGCAGGTCGACGAGGCCCGCAGGCTCGACGAGGGCGCGCTGGAGGTCCTGGGCCGGGTGCTCGGGCAGGATCATCCGCGCAGCATCGTCTGCTCGATCAACCTCGCCAGCGATCACGCCTCGCTCGGCAACACCGAGGAGTCACTGCGCCGGAACCGGGAGACGTTGGAACGCGCCCGGCGGGTACTCGGACCCGAGCACCCGACCACCCTCGCGTGCGCGTTCAACCTCGCCCTGGACCTGCGCGCCACGGGCGACGGACGGGAGGCGGAGGACCGGCTGGCGCAGACCATCGACGACCTGCGGCGGGCTCACGGCCCGAACCATCCCGCGACGGCCGGCGCTCGCCGGGGTGAACGCGCCAACTGCGACATCTACCCGATCCCGGTCTGAGGGAGGGTGGCCGGCCGGTGCGAGGTCGTGGGGCGGCCCCGGGCCCCCGGACATCGCCGTCCCTCTCACCGGGCAATATCGCCACGCGCTCGAATGGTGGGAGAGATGATGACCGGTGCAACGGAGCTGGACAACGCCCCATGGCGCAAGAGCGTACGATCCGGTAGCGACGGCAACTGCGTCTCACTGGCCTCTCATCGGGCCCATGTCGCCATTCGCGACAGCAAGGACCCCCGCCGCACCACCATCGTGCTGGCGGTCACGGAGACCCGCAGACTGTTCGACGAGATCAAAGCGGGCCTGTTCGACCTGGACTGACCGCGGGCGGGGGCGCGGGCGCCGCGCTCGACCGGGCCCCCGCCGGGCCCGGTGCCTAGATCGTGTCGCTCTTGATGGCGCCGATGAGGGCGCGCCACGAGATCGTCGACACCGCGATGCGCGGACCGTCCGGGTCCTTGGAGTCCCGGATGGCGCGGGCACCGTCCAGCGCGGCGACCTCCACGCACATCCCCATGTCGGGGTCGCTGCTGTGGCTGCTCTTCCGCCATACCGTCCTAGAAACAGACGCGTTCTTCATGCGCGATGCTCCTCTCGTCGAATTCCACCTCCCCGTCCTCTGACAGGACGAGACGAAGGCGCCTGACAGGCATCAACGTAGCGCATGTGAAGACCTTTCAAAAGCATTCCGCAAGCGACCGTCGCCGGCCCTTTATAGATCAATTTCATGGATCAATTCACTGCAATTTACAGGTAACCATTACATGCCGTTCATACGGGTCGCCGGCGGCATCACAGATCGATGGAGTAGTCGAGCACGACGCCGTCGGCGGGCAGCACGATGTCGCGGCACACCTCCATCACCCGCGCGCCGGAGAGCATCCGGCGGGTGATGGCCAGGACCGGCACTCCCTCGGCGAGGCGCAGCGTGGCGACCTCTTCAGGGGTCGGCATGCGGGCGCGCACCGCCTCCTCGATCCGGGTCGGGGGGTGGCCGAGGAAGGCGAGCTGGGCGAGCGTGCCCCCCGGCCAGGGCTCGCGCGCGGGATCGGCGACCGGCGTGTCGCCAACCACCTCCCACGGCAGGTAGTTCACCGAGATCTGCTGGGGCTCGCCGCGGGCGTGGAAGACGAACCGGCGGCACAGCAGAGCGGTCCCGGTGGGCAGCTCGAACAGCGCCGCCAGCTCCGGACCGGCGCGGGCACGGCTGAACTCGGTGTCGAGGCGGTACTCGGACCAGCCGATCCGCTGGTCACGGGTGAACGTGGTCTCCGGCGCGGCCCTGGGCCGGCCGAGCCCCCGGTAGCGGTCCATCGCGACCCGGCGCACCGGCGGCACCCGCCTGACGACGGTGCCGCCGCCGCGGCGGGTCTCGACGAGGCCCTCGCCGCGCAGCAGCGCGACGGCCCGCCGAATGACGATCTCCGATACCCCGTGGGCCGCGCACAACTCCCTGATGGTCGGCAGCCGCGTTCCAGGCGCGAGGCTGCCGTCGCGAATCCCCCCGCGCAGCGTGTCGGCGATGCGCAGGTAGGCGGGACGGTCCGGCACGGGCGTCACCTCCCTTCGTCACAGCCGCCTGCCCCGAGATCCGGGAACCCCTTCCTGGCGCTATCCGCGGGGAGACGGTCCGCTTACGGACAGCTTGACACCTCTAAGGCTGAGTAAGACTTTTGTATACAGAAGAACCGCCTCGGGGAAAGGACGGCCTTGATGGGCGACTTCGAAGATCTCAAGGCCGCCCTCGAGGGCGAGTTCCCGGGCTGGCTGGTCTGGCGCAGCGACGCGGGCCGGTGGTACGCGACCCGCAGCGGCGATCTGACCGACGCCCAGCTCCAGTCGGGATATGCGATGACGGTGGCCGCGGACGACTCGGCGGGGCTCCGCGCACTGCTGCTCGACCAGGCCGGCCGGGACGGCGGCGACCGGTGAGGCGGGCCCCGCGAGGGCCGGGCGGCCCCGCCGGCGAACGGCGATGGAGCGCGCCAGGGTCTGCCGGTGCGGAAGGTACCTGTGTCGCTGAGGTGACACAGGAATGGAGACTTGGTCGGTGCGAGCCTGTGGCCGCAGTGGCCAGGAAGACGTGACCGCACGGGCGCCGCATCGGCGCGACCCCCGCAGAAGGCGTGGCGTCCGTGCGGTCGCGCTCCGGTGGCCCGTCGGGCGCGGAGGGCGCGATGTCCCGTGCGCGGCGAAGATCTAGGGTGGCGGGATGAGCCCCGCCCAGCACCTGAACGTCGTCCCGTCCCGGTTCATGGTGGACCACCTGCCGAACGCCACGTTCCCCGAGGACGACGAGTGGATCGCGCTGGTGCGCGCCCCCGAGGGCCTGACCGTCGTCCGCGAGGCGCCCCCGTACCTGGAGACGGAACGGTGGGTCGGCTTCTACAGCGCGACCTCACACGGACTCGACGCGCCCGGCATGCTCGCCGCGCTGGTCGGGCCGCTCGGTGAGGCGGGCGTCCCGGTGTTCGTCGCCTCCACTTACCACGCCGACCTCGTCCTGGTGCCCGAGCATCGGCGGGACGAGGCCGCCGGGGTGCTCACCGGAGCGGGGCACCGCGTCACCGGCGCGACGGAAGACGTTCGGTGAGCCAGCGGGGCCCGGCCACCGCAGCGCCCGCGTCCTCGCAGCGGGCCCGCAGCTCGCGGTCGGCCGTCACCACCAGGTGAACGGTGCCGGGCTCGGGGCTCGACACCAGTTCGACGATCCGGTCGTCACCGCTTCCGGGCGCGGCCACCACGCGCACGGCGTCCGACGGCTCGGCCGCGACGCCGCGGGCCGCGCCCTCCACGACCAGGACCAGGTCGGGGAACGTCCGGTCGAACGGGACCAGGCCGGGCGGGACGCCGGTGAGGCCGTCCTTCAGCGCGGTGAGGTCGTCGCGCAGGCGCGCGTTGGCGCCGGCCCGGTCCTTCCACCAGCCGTCCGCGCGGGACCCGACGACGTTCGCCGCGTCCACCACCAGAACCAGCCTGAGCATCGCCTCGCGCAGCGCCGGCCAGGTCCGGGCGAACGGCGCGAACAGCCGCCGCGACCCGACCTCGTCCACCGGCACCCACGCGGCCTTGCGGGTCTCGAACGAGGCGGGCTTGACGTGCGGCCGGGCGTCCACCGAGCCGATGACCGACGCGTAGTCCCAGTCGCCGTGATCCTCCACGAGCAGCCCGTGCACGCGGACGGTACCGACGTCGAGCGTGCACTCCTCGGACGTCTCGCGCAGCGCGGCCTCGATCTTGTCCTCGCCGCTGTGCCGTCCGCCGCCGAACATGCCCCACGTCCCGCCGCCCTGCCCCCACCACGCGCGCTGCTGGAGCAGCAGCCGGGTCACGCCGTCGGCGGGGTCGTGGTGGCTGAGCAGCAGGCCGGCCGCGCCGAACCTGCCCCAGTGCGTGTGGCCGAGGCCGCAGCGCGCCCAGCCGTCCCCGTCTCCCATGGGGCGACGATATCGCTCGGCCGAGACCGCCACGGGAGGACGGGTCCTGCCCTCCGGCCGGCCGGCTGACCTGCACCTGCGCTGCACCGTCACGGCACCTGCGGGCGCCCCGGCCGGACCAGGACGGCCATCGGCGCGGTGATCGGCGACGCGCGCGGGCGTCCCGTCGCGCAGGCCGGCTGCGGCGTGCCGCGCGACCAGGTGTCCGCCCACTGGCCTCGTCCTCCAGGGGGACCTCGGCTGGACTCCGGGTGGAGGGGCCGCCGGGCACCGAACGCATAGGCTTGGTCCATGGTGGATCCCGGCACAGTCGTCAACGTCATCAAGCAGGCCCGCGACCGGCGGACGGCACCGCTGATCCTGGAACTCGACCTCACCGACGGCCTGGTCGAGTCCCCGCCGGCCGATCCGCTCTCGGCGGTCCTGTCCATGCGCCGCAACCACCTCCGGGACGTGCTGGAGGGCCTGCGCCGCGCCCGCGCCGACAGCCGGGTGCGCGCTCTGGTCGTCAAGGTCGCCGGCGGCATCGGCCTGGCCCGGGCGCAGGAGCTGCGCGAGGCCGTCCGGGCGGTGCGCGAGGCGGGCAAGCTCACCGTCGCGTGGGCCGAGACGTTCGGTGAGGGCGGGCACGGCACCGTCCCCTTCTTCCTGGCCACCGGGTTCGACCGCGTCTACCTCCAGCCGACGGGCGAGGTCGGGCTGACCGGGCTCGCGCTCGAAGAGCCGTTCTTCGCGGGCGCGCTGGAGAAGGCGGGCGTCCAGCCGCGCTTCGCCAAGCGGTACGAGTACAAGACCATGGCCAACACGTTCATGGAGAAGACCTACACGCCCGAGCACCAGGAGTCGTCGCAGCGGCTGGTGACCTCCCTCGGCGAGCAGATCACCGCCGGCATCGCCGCGGCCCGCGGGCTGTCCGCGGCCAAGGTCCGCGAGCTGACCGACCGGGGCCCGCTGCTGGCCGCCGAGGCGCTGGAGGCGGGCCTGGTCGACCGGCTCGGCTACCGCGACGAGGTCTACGCCGACCTGCGCGCGGAGTTCGGCGAGCCGGCGCAGCTCAGGTTCGTCTCCCGCTACAACCGCACCCACGGGCTGGCCAAGCGGCTCCCGCAGCCCGGCCGGCAGGACGTCGTCGCGCTGATCAACGGGCAGGGCCCGATCCGGCTCGGGCGCAGCGGACGCGGTGGCCCGCTGCCGAACCAGGGCCCCGCGATCGGCGCCGACACCATCGGCGCCGCGCTCCGCGCCGCCGTCCGCGACGAGCGGGTCAAGGCGATCGTGTTCCGGGTGAACAGCCCGGGCGGGTCGGCGGTGGCCTCCGACGCGATCTGGCGCGAGGTGGTGCTGGCCCGCGAGGCGGGCACCCCGGTCATCGTGTCGATGGGCGACGTGGCGGCGTCCGGCGGCTACTACGTCGCGATGGCGGCCGACACGATCGTCGCGCAGCCCGGCACCATCACCGGCTCGATCGGCGTGGTGGTCGGGAAGGCCGTGGTCAACGGCCTGCTGGAGCGGGTCGGCATCGGGCTCGGCAGCGTCGCCGACGGCGAGCACGCCCGGATGTTCAGCTCCACCAAGGACTTCAGCGACTCGGAGTGGGAGCGGGTCAACGCCTCGCTCGACCAGATCTACGAGGACTTCACCGCCAAGGTGGCGCGGGGCCGCGACCTGTCCCGCGAGCGCGTGCACGAGCTGGCCCGCGGCCGGGTCTGGACCGGCGCCGACGCGCGGGAGCGCGGCCTGGTGGACGAGCTCGGCGGCCTCGAACTGGCCCTCGACCTCGCCCGTAAGAAGGGCGGGCTGCCGGTGAACGCGCCGGTCCGGTCCTACCCGCACAGCTCGCCGCTGGAGCGGCTCCGCCCGCCCGAGTCCAGCGAGGACCGCACCGCCGCGAGCGCCCGGTTCGACGGCTGGGGCTCCCTCGGCGGCGTCGCGGCGCGCCTCGGCCTGCCCGCCGCGGGCCCGCTCACCCTCCCGGGCTCCTGGGAGATCCGCTGAACGCCGCGGGCACCGGGCCCGGCCACCGCCACGTCGACTTCACCGAGGCGGTCGGCGGCTTCGCGACCGGGGTGGTCGTGCTGACCGTCCGGGACGGGCGCGACGACCTCGGCACGACGGTGACGTCGTTCATGTCGGTGTCGCTCGCCCCGCCGATGGTGCTGGTCGGGGTGGGATCGGACTCCTACCTCAGCGAAGTGCTCGGCCGGCAGGACCGGTGGGCGGCGACCGTGCTGAGCGAGAAGCAGCGCGCGCTCGCGGGGCGCTTCGCCGCCGCGGGGCGGCCGAGCGCCCGGCTGCTGCTGGCGAGCGAGCCGCACCACCGGGGCCCGCTGTCGGACGCGCTGATCCCCGGCGACGGCCTGGCGTCGGTGGAGTGCGAGACCCGGCAGCGGATCGAGGCCGGCGACCACATGCTGTTCGTCGCCGAGGTCCTGTCGGCCGACTACATCGCCCGGCGGCGCGGGCCGCTGATCCGGGTGAACGGCCGCTACCTCGCCCCGTCCTGACGGCGGCCGGCCTTCCAGACCGCGGCGACCTGGGGGACGCCGGGACGGTAGGCGAGGTGGATGTGCGACGGGGCGTCCAGCACCAGCACGTCGGCGCGGGCGCCGGGCCCCAGCCGGCCGACGTCGCCGCGGCGCAGCGCGCGCGCCCCGCCGGCGGTCGCGCCCCACACCGCCTCCGCCGGGGTCATGCCCATGTCGCGGACGGCGACCGCGATGCAGAACGCCATGCTGGAGCTGTAGCAGGAGCCGGGGTTGCAGTCCGTCGCGAGGGCGACCGTGGCGCCCGCGTCGATGAGGCGGCGCGCGTCCGGGTAGGGCTGGCGGGTGGAGAACTCCACGCCCGGCAGCAGCGTCGCGACGGTCCGCGAGCCCGCCAGGGCGTCCACGTCGGCGTCGCTGAGGAAGGTGCAGTGGTCGGCGGACGCGGCGTCCAGCTCGACCGCGAGCCGCACCCCCGGCCCCGCGGTCAGCTGGTTGGCGTGCACGCGGGGGGTCAGCCCGGCGCGGCGGCCCGCCTCCAGCACCTCGCGGGCCTGGTCCTCGTCGAAGGCCCCCTTCTCGCAGAACGCGTCGATCCAGCGCGCGTGCGGGGCGCACGCGGCGAGCATGCCGGTGGAGACCAGCCGCGTGTACGCCGCGGTGTCGCCGTCGTACTCGGGCGGCACCACGTGCGCGCCGAGGAAGGTCACCTCGTCGGCGGCCTCGGCCGCGATCCGCACGGCGCGCTCCTCCTGCTCGACGCTGAGCCCGTACCCGGACTTGCACTCGACGGTCGTGGTGCCCTGCCGTGCCATCTCGGCGACGAGGCGGCGCAGGTTGGCGCGCAGCTCGCCGTCGGTGGCGGCGCGGGTCCGGGCGACCGTGGTGCGGATGCCTCCGGCGGCGTACGGCCGGCCGCTCATCCGGGCCGCGAACTCCTCGGCGCGCTCACCCGCGAACACCAGGTGCGCGTGCGAGTCCACGAACCCCGGCAGCACCGCCCGTCCCGCCGCGTCGTAGGCGTCGTCGGCCATGGGCGCGTCCGCCGACGGGCCGGCCCAGGCGATCCGCCCGTCCTCGATCACCAGCGCCGCGTCGCGCAGCACCTCCAGCGGGCCCTCGCCGAGGCCCGGCTCGTTGGTGACCAGTTCCCCGATGTTCGCGATGAGGGTGCTCACCGGTCCAGGATCGCATCCCGGACGCCGGCGGCAGGGGGGCCGGCGGCCGTGTCCGTCTCAGATCCGAGACACCTGGACGGCCCGCGGCGGGTGTATCGTCCCGGCCGGAGGCGAACGGGCGCCTGGTGGCCCTCACGGTCTTCAAAACCGATGGTCCCGAGCATCTCGGGACGGCGGGTTCGATTCCCGCTCGCCTCCGCTCCCCGGATCCGCGGCGGCCCTCCGCGAATGCGGCGTCGCCACCGACCTTCGCTGAACGGTGCGGCGAGCCGACTCACCGGGCCGGCGCACCCGAAGCGCCCGCCGGGTCCGGTGAGCCCGGAGCATCCGGTGAGGCCGGAGCGTCCGGGGAGCCCGGAGCATCCGACGCGGCCGACGCGGGCGGCTCGGTGGGGCCGCCGGAGTCCGGCGGGGGCGGGGGCTCGGCCGGCAGCGGGTCGCCCGGGACCCGCGGTTGGAAGAAGAGGTGGACGGCGGCGGCGATGACCGCGCCGACCAGCGGGGCGACGATGAACAGCCAGACCTGGTGCAGGGCCGTCCCGCCGGTGACGACGGCGGGGCCGAGGCTCCGGGCCGGGTTGACCGACGTCCCGGTGATCGGGATGCCGAGGAGGTGGACGCTGGTGAGCGCCAGGCCGATGACGACGCCGGCGACGGCGGTGATGGCCGCCCTGCTCGTCATCGCCAGGACGGCGAACACGAACAGCCCGGTGAGGACGACCTCGGCGAGGAACGCGCCGCCGAGGCTGATCCGGATCGGGCTCTCGGCGCCCCAGCCGTTGGTGCCGAGCCCGGTCACGGGCTTGCTGTAGAGCGGTGAGGCCCGGACGGTCGCCCAGAGCAGCAGCGCGCCGAGGATGCCGCCGATGAACTGGGCGATCCAGTAGCCGGCGGCGTCGAGCGGCTTGAGCCGGC
This sequence comes from Spirillospora sp. NBC_01491, assembly GCF_036227065.1. Taxonomy (GTDB): domain Bacteria; phylum Actinomycetota; class Actinomycetes; order Streptosporangiales; family Streptosporangiaceae; genus Spirillospora; species Spirillospora xylanilytica. The sequence continues at coordinate 6,936,176 of NZ_CP109432.1, read as the reverse complement.
CGACGAGCAGGGTGCCCAGGGTGACGGCGGGGTTGACGTGGCAGCCCGAGATCGGCCCGATCGCGTAGACCAGGACGAGGAGCACGAGGCCGAACGTCAGCGCGGTCGCGACCACTCCGGCGGAGAAGCTCCGGCCGGTGACCCCGAAGCCGAACGACAGGGTCGCCACGCCCACCCCGAAGTACACCAGGAGCAGCGTCCCCAGGAGTTCCGCCGTGACTTTCCTGACCACGGGCTCCTCCTTCGCCGAGGACTTCGGTTCCTCCCCACCTACCCGGGCGGGTTCCCGGGCCAAGCTCCGAGTGATCGTTCATGGACGAGTCTTGGCGCTGCTTTACCTCCGCCACCCCGCCGCCGTCCCCCTCCTTTCCCAGCGGGGAGCCGCGCCGGCCTGGGCCGTCGGGGCCGGCCACCGGTCCGGCGGCGGTTCTCGCGGGGCGCCCGCTCAGCCGGGCCGCAGGCGGGGGGCGAGGGAGACCATGGCCCCCATCAGGATGAGGAACACGAGCATCGCCGCCCGCAGCCCGGTCGTCTCGGCGATGCCGCCCATGATGGGCGGCCCGGCGAGGAACCCGACGTAGCCGACGGTGGAGACGGCGGCGATCGAAAGGCCGGGCCGGTCGGGCGCGAACCGGGCGGCGTGGCTGAAGGCGACCGGGACGACGGCGGCCAGCCCGAGCCCGATCAGGGCGTAGCCCGCCAGGCCGGCGTGCGGGTTCGGCAGCGCGATCGCGAGGACGGAGCCGCAGCCGGCGAGGACGGCGCAGCCGAGGACGAACCGGTCGGCGCCCGCGAAGGCGCGCACCCGGTCGGCGGCCAGCCGGCCCGCCACCATGCCGGCCGAGAAGACCGCGAACCCCGTGGCGGCGGCCCCGGCCGACGAGTCGGCGACGTCGTGCAGGTAGACCGAGCCCCAGTCGTTCATCAGCCCCTCCCCCATCAGCGCGCAGAACGCGATGAGGCCGGCCGGCCACAGTTCCCGGGTGGGCAGGGCGAGGAAGGGCGAGTCGTCGGTCTTGGGCGCGTCGGGCAGCAGGAAGAACGTCGCCCCGGCGCACACGAAGGACAGCACGATCGCGATGGTCAGGAGATGCGCCCCGACGCTGACGCCCGCGGAGGCGGCCAGGCCGCCGGCTGCCGCGCCGACGACAGCGCCGAGGCTGAACATGGCGTGGAACCCGCCGAGGACGGGACGGCCGTAGGCCCGCTCGACCAGGACTCCCTGGGTGTTCATGGCGACGTCCACGGTGCTGTTGCCGATCGCGAACACCGCCAGGATCGCGGTCAGCCAGGCCAGCCCGGGGGCCAGCGCGATCACCGGCATCGCGCCCAGGTAGAGGGCGGCGCCGCCGACCATCACCCGCCGGCTGCCCCAGCGGGCCACCAGGCCGCCCGCCAGCGGCAGGCCGGCGAAGGCCCCGGCGGCGAGGCCGGCCAGCGCCACGGCCAGCCCCCCGTCGGACATCCCCAGGCCGTCTCGCACGGCCGGCACCCGCGCGGCCCAGGAGGCGAACGCGGTGCCGTTCACGAAGAAGACGCCGCTGACCGCGGCCCGCGCCGCCCGCTTGCGCACGGCGGGCAGTGCGGCATACGCCCTGGCCGGGTGATCCGGGTCTGGACCGTTCGCGTCTATGGCGCGGGCGGCGCCCTCGATCTCGCCTCTGGCCACGGTTTTCCCTCCCTCGGGTACTTCGTTGGCACGGGCTCACGCTGCGGCCCGTCGCAGTCTCGGTACGGGGTTCCGAAATCGAACGCGCCGCGTCCGTCCATCAGGACCGGTGGAGCACAGGGGCGGACGCGCGCCGTCTGGACACTCGTTCGGGGTCCCGGGGGCCGGCGCGCTCGGCACCGGCCCGCGGGCGAGGATCTCTCGGCGGCCGGATGCCCTCCCGGACCCTGGAGCGGGTCCGGCGGCCCTTCCGGGCACCGGTCGCATCGCCGGGCGGTGTGCCGCGGCGAGACTGGCGGGACCGTTCCACCTGGACCGGTCCGAGGCCCTGCCCCGGGGGCCGGAGTGCGCTCCGCCACCGGGGTCAGGGCCGGCGGTCAGAGCTGCTCGACGCGCTCACGGCGGAAGACGGCGGTGGTCGAGGGGAGTTCGGGGAAGGCGCCGAGCCTGTCGGTGAGCTCCTTGAGCGCCTTGTCGAGCGCGACGCTGGGCCGGAACCCGATGTCGCGGATCTTGGAGATGTCGGCCACCAGCCGGAAGCTGTCCTCCAGCTGGGAGGTGTCGGCCTGGAGCTGGGCGGGACGGCCCGTGGCGGCGGCCACGGCGTCGGCGAGCTCGCGCATGGACACCTCCGTCCCGCTGCCGAGGTTGTAGATCTCGCCGGCGGTGCCGGCGTCGGCCAGGGTGATCAGCGCCGCGCACAGGTCGGCGACGTGGATGAAGTCGCGGGTCTTGCGGTCGATGTCCCCGACCACCGGGATCGGGAGCTCGTTGAGCTGCCAGCGCAGGAACTGCGACACCTCGCCGCCGGCGGTGCGCGGGTCCTCGCCCGGCCCGTAGATCACGAACGACCGGCCGATCACCACCGGCAGGCCGATGGCCTCGTGCAGGCTGCGCAGGGTCAGTTCCCCCGACAGCTTGGACGCGCCGTAGGGCAGGAACGGCCGGATGGGGTGCTCCTCGGTGATGGGGCACGTCTGCGGGGTGCCGTACACGATCGCCGAGGAGAGGTAGACCAGCCGGCGCACGCCGAGTTCGACGCAGGCGTTGCCCACATTGCAGGTTCCGAGGCCGTTGACCTGGAAATCGAATCGGGGGTATTCGACGGAGAGGGTGCCGCTCGCGTTTCCGGCGAGATGGAAGACCGTGTCGACGTTCCGCAGCGCCAGGAGCGTCTCGCCATAGTCCCGTACGTCCGCGCGCATGTGCCGGACGCCGGGCAGCGCGGCCAGTTCCGGCGACGGCGGGGCGAGGTCGACCACGACCACGCTTTTACCGATGTCGGCCAGCGCGGCGACGAGATTTCTGCCGACGAAGCCGGACCCTCCGGTGACGGCGACGTCGGCGTTCTCTAGGGAGGAGGATTCCAGGAATGTTCTACCCATGATGAAACTCCAGCTCTCACTTGCCCGGCTCGCGGGCGAGGGGGGAACAGGGGGTGGGGGAAGACGGGAAAGGCGACTATCGAGTCCTTTCTCTGCGGGCTTCGATCGCCGTTCGCACGGCGTCGACCGGGGATGCGGCGGTCACCGGGGCGGCCGGTCGGCCGGCGTCCGGTGGCCACCGCCGGTCACCGCCCGGCGCCGAGTTCGGCGACGCCGCGGCGGACCGCGCCGATCATATGGTCCACCTGCGCGTCGGTCAGGTGGTCGTAGATCGGGAGCTGGATCTGGTGCTCGAAATAGGTCTTCTCGGCGACCGGGCACTGCCCGTAGCGGTGCCCGAGCGCCCGGAACTCCGGCAGCAGGTGGATCGGGAAGTAGCGGATGACGATCTCGATGCCCTCCCGCTCCTGGAGGTGCCGGATGAACGCGTCCTTCGGTGCGCCGACGATCTCGGGCCGGTAGAGGAGCGTGTACAGGTGGTAGATGTGGTGCGCGTACGGCTTCTCGGTCTGGACGTCGATGCCGGGCACGTCGCGCAGCGCGTCGTTGAGCCGCTGCGCGATGTCGCGGCGGCGCTCGTTGAGCTTGCCGAGCTTGCCGAGCTGGACGATGCCGAGGGCGGCGCTCAGCTCGCTCATCCGGTAGTTGTTGCCGACCAGGTAGTGCCCGTCGACGTAGTCGTGGGTGTACGACTTGAGCGAGTGCGCGTCGCGGTAGTACTCGGGCTGCCGGTACGGGCCGATGCGCGGGTCCTCGCGCTCGCGCATCTCGCCCCACACGTGCAGGGTCCCGAGCGCGCGGGCCATCTCGGCGTACCGGTCGTCGTTGGCGACGAACGCCCCGCCCTCGCCGCTGGTCATGTTCTTCAGCGAGTGGAAGCTGAAGCAGCCGATGTCGCCGATGGTGCCGAGCGGCCGGCCCTTGTAGGTGCCGCCGGCGACGTGCGCGCAGTCCTCGACCACGGTCAGCCCGTAGCGGCGCGCGATGTCCATGATCGGGTCCATGTCGGCGGCCTGGCCGCCGTAGTGCACCACCCAGATCGACTTGGTCCGCTCGGTGATCAGCGGCTCGATGGTGGCCGGGTCGAGGGTGAGGCTGTCGGGGTCGATGTCGCCGAACTTGACGACGCAGCCGCGCGCCTGGAGCGGCCAGGTGGTCACCCAGAAGGTCTGCGGGGACGTGATCACCTCGTCGCCCGGCTGGAGCTCCAGCACCTTGGCGGCCAGGTACAGGGCGGTCGTGCACGAGCTGGTCGCCTGGGCGTGCCGGGCGCCGATCTGCTCGGCCAGACGCCGCTCGAACTCGGCACCGCTCGGCCCCATCGCCAGCGTGTCCTGGCCCAGCGCGTCGGTGACGGCCTTGATCTCTTCCTCGCCCGGCTGGTTGGAGATCCCGCTGTAGGGCACCACGTACGTCATCCGAGCACTCCTCTCTCTTGACCGTGTCGATCCGATCCAAGACGTTTCAAGAAGGGCATCCGTTTCGATCCGCCGGCCGCACGGTCAGTGCGGGACCGGTGAATAGTCAAGGATTCTTGAACTGACGCGGTACGCCATCGGAGGCTCTTGTCCGACCGATTTGAACGAGCCGTGTCAGATTCATAGTCATGGGTCTATCATCCCTGCACTAGCACCGGCAAGGTAGAAACCGGTAACCCGACCTTGACGCAGATGCTCATCTGCTGGTTTTATGCAAAGTTTCATTTTTCTGCGTATCACAGCCGAATGTTACCAGCTTGTTATATTTCGCCAGAGCACCCTTCTTGCCACACGTTGCCCATATCGCACATATCGCATGTGTCGCATGGAGTCGGACATCACTCGGGGTTATCCGAGACCGCCCCCGGCGGCCGGTGATTCGGCCCGATAAGCGCGCCCGGCGGTTCTCGGCGGCGCCGCGCCGAACCGAGATGATCTTGTTTGCGAAGGCCGCGGGTCGCGCGCGACAACGACCTTGGGGGCGCGATAGAACAACACCCGATGCTCCCGGCACGGCGGTCGTTCTGGACGGCACGGGCCGCCGAGCGCTTCACCACGTTTGTTGTTCACTGTCCGCCCGCGCGGGTAGTGACCATGAATGACCATGTTTCGGAGCGGTTCCGCCGGCGCCCGAGGGCCGGCCGGACGGCACGGTGGCGGGAGGGCCATGCGGCGGTGTGGATCAGGCGGGCCGTCGACTGAGGAGGCCCGCCGGTGACCGGCCGGAGGGTCGCCCTGGTGACCGGAGCGTCCCGGGGGCTGGGCGCGGCGGTGTCGGCCGCGCTGGCCCGCGACGGCACCGACGTCGCGATCAACTACCTGCGCGACGGCGGGACGGCCGAGGCGTTGCAGAAGGAGATCACCACCGCGGGTGGGCGGGCCGCGCTGTTCCGCGCCGACGTCACCGACGAGGCCGAGGTCGACGACCTGTACCGGCGCGTGGTGGCCGCCTTCGGCGGGGTCGACGTCCTGGTGCTCAACGCGACCGGCCCCCAGCCCGACATCCCCATTGAGGAGCTGCGCTGGCAGGACGTGCTCGACCAGCTCGACTTCTTCGTCAAGAGCCCGCTCCTGCTGACGCAGAAGGCGATCGCGGGCATGAAGCAGCGCGGGTTCGGCCGTATCGTCCACGTCGGGTCGGACGTCGTCGACCTGGGCCCGCCGCAGTCCAGCGCCTACGTCGCCGCCAAGGCCGCCCAGCTCGGGCTCACCCGCTCCTGGGCGCGCGAGCTCGGCCGGTACGGGATCACCGTCAACCTCGTCGCGCCGGGCTGGATCCCCACCGACCGGCACGAGGGCATCCCCACCGGCACCAAGGACGAGTACGCGGAGCAGGTGCCGCTCGGGCACTTCGGCGTGCCCACGGACGTGGCCGAGGCGGTCGCCTTCCTCGCCTCGGACCGGGCCGCCTTCATCACCGGGCAGAGGATCACCGTCAACGGCGGCAACACGCTCACCTAGCGGGTGACGACATATCCACCCAATAGCCCCAAAAAACGCCGTTAGACCTATAAGTCGGAAATGCACTATCGGCGGCACGGATGGCGGACCCGCAGGTCACGGCCGGGAAAAAAGATCCACGCCGTGACCTGCGCCGTCAGCCGCTCCGCTAGCTAAAAAGCGCATCCCGTCCCGAATCTTGCTGGTTTGCGTTTGAAGTAGAGGGCGAGGTGCGGCATCATTCACGGGGAGGCGGCTCACCGTCCGGGTCCGTCATCGGTGCCGTGCGGACGACGGCCGCCTTTTGGTCGCTCCACGATGAGCCCGCCCTGCCCGTCGCCGGTGCGCCGGCGCACTGGCGCACGCGGAGCGATCGGCACGCGGGGCTCTCGCTATTCGCCGTGCGTCCGCCGGAACAGGCGGGCGCTCTTTGTTTCATCGCCCTTTACACGGAAGGGCCGACCAACCCGTATCTGCGGCAAACAGTTCTACGGGAGAAGCCGGCCCTTCCCTGCACCATCCGTAACCAGGCCCGTTTCACGAAGCAGATCACGGAGGCACATCCATGCACGACCCTACTATCCATGGAGTTGCGGGGATTGTTCAACCCCCCGGTAACCACGCACTGACCCAGTTCGGCGGCACCACCGGCATCGCGGTCGCCGCGATCATCGGCGTCCCCTTCGCGGTGTACGTGGCGGTGGTCATGACGATCGCCTGGCGGGCGCACCGCGACCAGGCCGGTTTCGACAACAACCTCCGGCTGCTCCGGCTGCTCCTGGGCGTCCTGCCATGGCGGCACTAGCGCGACGGATCATGCTCTGACCTGCCGATTCCCCGGCGGCCGGCCGTTCCGGCCGCCGGGCCGGGCCCGAAGTCCCCGCACCCGCCCGTCCCGTCCGCCCCGGCACCGCCGCAGCGACCCCGAAAGGCCACCACGATGCCCGGCGAACCCGCCAGGTTCCCCTTCGACGCCAAACAGCCGTGCCCGGTCCCCGAATGCCGGCGCCTGACCTGCTTTCACGTCCGGCTGGAAACGGCCGCGGACACCGACCGCCGCGCCGTCCCGCGAAGCGACGATTCCTGCGGCACCCATCTCGCCGAAACCGTGGAGACGCTGATGCGCTGGGCGAAAGAGCGGAAGCGCTACACCTCCCGGGTGGTCATATACGCGACCACGGAAGGCCGGCGGACGAGCGAGAGCCGACCGCTCGGGCCATTCGACCGGCTCGCGCTGAGCGCCATCCCGGTCGGACGCTGATGCCGGAGCCATTGCCCGGCGGCGGATCCCGCCCCGATACTGAGGGCGTCGATCAAGGGCGAGACCGCGCAGGCGGATGAAAGCGGGGCGGCATGGGGTTCCAGCTCGGGTTGTTCTCTCCCAACACCGAGTCAGGGCTCGCGATCACCACCGTTCCGGAACGGTGGAGCGCGAGCTGGGACGACAATCTCCGGCTGGCCCGGCTGGCCGACGAGGCGGGCATCGACTTCATGCTGCCGGTCGCGCGCTGGACCGACTGGGGCCGGGACACCGCCTTCCACCAGAGCGTCCTGGACCCGCTGGTCTGGGCGTCCGGGCTCCTCGCCGCCACCCGGCGGATCAGGGTGTTCACCACCGTGCACACCGCCTTCCACCATCCGGTGGTGGCGGCCAAGCAGCTCGCGACCGCCGACCACCTCAGCGCGGGACGGGTCGGGCTGAACATCGTGGCGGGCTGGCACGCCCCCGAGTACGAGATGTTCGGGCTCTCGCTCCCCAGCGACCACGACACCCGCTACGCGTACGCGCAGGAGTGGTGGGACATCGTCAGCCGCATCTGGTCCAGCGCCGAGCCGTTCGACCACGACGGGCGCTTCTTCCAGCTCAAGCGGGTGGTCGGCGCGCCCAAGCCGTACAACGGGCGGTCGCTGCCCACGATCAACGCCGGGTCGTCCAAGCAGGGCCGCTCGTTCGCCGCCCGCAACGCCGATCGCGCCTTCACCGTCGTCGGAGGTCCCGAGGACGGGGCGGAGATCGTGAAGGCGATCCGCGCGGAGGCGGCGACGCACCGGCGCACGGTCGGGGTGTTCACCCTGGGCCACGTCGTCTGCGCTCCGACCCGGGCCGAGGCGCGAGAGCGGCTGCGCCACTACGCCGACGAGCACGCCGACTGGCCCGCCGTGGACGAGGTGATGAGACTCCAGGGGCTGCACGCGCAGTCGTTCACGCCGGAGATGCTCCAACTCCACCGGGACCGGTTCGCGGCCGGGCACGGGAGCTGCCCGCTCGTCGGCGACCCCGACGACGTCGCCGACGCGATCGCGGCCTTCGCCGGCGCCGGGTTCGACGGGATCGCCCTGTCGTTCCTCAACTACGCCGACGAGCTGGGCTACTTCGCCGCCGAGGTCATCCCCCGCCTGGAGGCGCGCGGCGTCCGCGCGGCCCGGCCCGGCGCGACCGCCGCGGGCGCATGACCGCGGCCATGGATCCGGGCCCCGACGCCCGCCCGCCGCTGCTGGCCTCCCACCAGCGGGTCGTCAGCGACGACATCGGAGTCCTGCACTCCGCCGTCGAGCCGCTCGCCGTCGGGCACGACCTCCAGTCCCGCAGGCCCGACCTCCCCTTGGACGGGATGGTGAACGGCCTGTCGGTCGGGGCGGTCAATCTGGTCTGGGTGCGGTACGGGGGCGAGGGCGTCATCGTCGAGACCCCGCCCACCGAGGGCGAGTTCGCCATGTGCGCCCCGAACGCGCCCATGGGGGTGGAGTACCGCACCGGCACCGGGCACGACACCGGCCAGGGGAGCAGCCTCGTCCTCTCCCATGACCAGCGGATGCGGATGACCCCGGACCCGTACCTCGGCTGCCTGGTCATCGCGACCACCACCGGGCGCCTGGCCGACCACCTCGCCGACCACCTCGGCGAGGAGCGCTGCCCGCCGCTGCGGTTCCACAGCGTGGACGGCCCGCCCGCCGCCTCGCCGTCGCTCGTCGAGCGCACCTGGCGGCACGTCTGCGACGTGCTCGACCACGCCGCGGCCGGCGGCATCCACCCGCTGGCGGCGCGCAGCCTGGAGGAGTCGCTCCTCACCGCGCTCCTGCTCGGGCTGCCGCACACCGCGACCGCAAGTCTCGTCGAGCCGGTGCGCCGCTCGCCGCACCACCTCGCCGGCCTGATCGAGGACTGGGTCCAGGCGCACCACCACCGGCCGATCGGCGTCACCGACATGGCGGCGTCCGCGGGCGTCGGCGTCCGGCAGCTCCAGGTCATCTGCCGGGACCAGTGGGGACTGACCCCCACCCAGCTCCTGCGCGGCGTCCGGCTCGACCACGCCCGCGCGGCGCTCGTCGAGGCCGGGCCGGGCCCGCGCGTCATCAGCGACGCCGCCGGCGCGGCCGGGTACCTGCACATGAGCCGCTTCTCCGCCCACTACCGGCAGCGTTTCGGCGAGACGCCCAGCCAGACCCTCAGCCGCGCCCGGACCCTCCAGGGCCGCAAGCCGCCCCGGCAGGCGGGCGACGGCTCCCGGCAGGCGGGTGGAGCCTCCGGGGCGGGGGGTGGAGCCTCCGGGGCGGGGGGCCCGGCGCCCCGGCCGGGTGGCGGAGAGCCCTGGCGGGGCGGGATCAGCCGAACCCCAGGCGGGAGAGCTCGGCGCGGCGTTTGATGCCGAGCTTGGGGAAGGCGCGGTAGAGGTGGTTGCCGACCGTGCGGGGGCTGAGGAACAGGCGGGTGGCGATCTCGCGGTTGCTCGCGCCGGACGCGGCCAGCCGCACGATCTGGAGCTCCTGGTGGGTGAGTCCGCCGCCGACGGGGGCCAAGGGGCCGGGCGGGGAAGCGGCCGGCACGCCGGTCGCCTCCAGTTCGGTGCGGGCGGCGACCGTCCAGGGATGGGCGCCCAGGAGCTGGAAGGCCTCTTCGGCGGCTTCCAGGTGCGTCCGCGCCTTGGCACGCCTGCGGACCCGCCGCAGCCACTGCCCGTAGAGCAGTTCGGTGCGGGCCCGCTCGTAGGGCTGGTCCGTCTCGGCGTGCAGGCGTAGCGCCTCCGCGTAGTGCTGCTCGGCGTCCCCGGTCGCCGTCACGAGGGCCCGGCAGCGTTCGGTGACGGCCCTGACGGCCGGGGACGGGTTGTGCTCGTTCCAGGCTTCGAGCAGGGCGAGCGGCCTGGCGGCGGCGTCCGGCCGTCCGCAGCGCACCGCCGCCTCGATGTGGTCGGGGGCGCGGCGGATGGCGGCGGAGCAGGGCACGGTCGGCCAGAGCGCCTCGAACCGGGCGAACGCCTCGGCGGTGCGTCCGTACCCGAGGTCGAGCAGGGCGCGGGCCCAGGAGGTGTAGGCGGCGGCGAGCGCGTTGCCCTCGACCACGTCCGCCTCCGGAACGTCCGTCATGGCGTCCGCGCTGAACGCGTCGCAGCGTGCCTCGTCCCCGCGCACGGCGGAGATCCAGGCCAGCAGCGCCCTGCACTGGTTCGCCCAGTGGAGCCGTCCGGTCTCGACGGCCCGGGCCAGTCCCTCCTGGAGGGTGGTCTCGGCGGCGTGGTGCCGTCCCTGGTGGAGCTGGACGTGGCCGAGGCTGTGGAGGGCGTACGGGAGGCGGCCGAGCAGCCCGTCCCGGCGGCATCGGGCGGCGAACTCGGCCGCGGAGTCGGCGGCGGACTCCGGTCCGGTCACGGCGACCCCGATCGCGGACGTCATCAGCCGGTGGTTCAGTTCGGCGGGCATCGGGCAGTTCGCGGCGGCGGCGAGCGCCCGGACCGGGCCGACGCCGGACGGGTCCGTGCGCAGAGCCGCCACGACGGCCGACAGCGCGGCGGGGAGCGGCGCGAGCGGCGAGTCCCGGCCGAGCGAGACGGCGCCCAGCGCCAGGGTCCTCAGGACCGGCTCGACGTCGCCGAGCAGCCGGGGGTCGCCCGCCTGCCAGCCGCAGCGGACGGCCTCCGACAGCATCAGCAGCAGCTCGGCCGGGTCGCGGTCGCCGATCAGGGCGGCGCCGTCGATCAGCGTCCGGCAGGCCGTCCGGGTCAGGCCGCGTTCGAACGCCACGCCCGCGCCGACCCGCGCGGCGGCGGCGGCGACGCCGGGGTCGGCGGTCAGGGCGGCGGCCTCGTCCGCGAGCCGCTCCGCGTCGTCGGACAGGCCCGCGTCGAACGCGGCGCGGGCGGCCGTCACCAGCCGCCGCGCCCGGACCCGCCGGTCGGGGGTGAGGCGTGCCGCGCGCGCGTGCGCGGTGTGCCCCCGCCGGCCGCCCGCGCGTTCGGCGACCCACTGGAGCCGCGCCGCCACCTGCTCGTCCGGGCCCGCGGCCGCGGCGGCGAGGTGCCAGGCGCGCCGCTCCTCGCCGTCCGGCCCGGCGGCCCCGGCGAGGGCGCGGTGCGCCGCACGGCGCTCCTCGGTGGTCGCGGCCTGGTAGGCGACCGCGCGCAGCAGCGGGTGGGTGAACCTCAGCTCGAGCCCGGCGACCTGGAGCAGGCCCGCCCGCTCGGCGTGGCCGAGGTCGGCGTGGTCCAGGCCGAGCGTCTCGGCCGCCTGCGCCATGGCGACCAGGTCGCGGTCGTCGCCGGCCGCCGCGACCAGCAGCAGGGTCCGGACGGAGGCGGGCAGCCCTTCCAGCCGCGCGCGGAACTCCCCCGGCACCGGGCCGGCGACCGGCGCCGTCCCGTCGTAGAAGGCGTGCGGGTTGAGGCCGTCCGCGCGCTGCTCGGCGCCGAGGGCGGCGGCGAGCGTGCGCAGGGCCAGCGGGTTGCCGGCGGCCTCGGCGATGATCCGTTCGGTGGACTGCGGACCCACGGCCGGGAGCGGGCCCGCGGCCGGGAGCTCGCGGAGCAGGTCCCGGGCGGCGCCCGCGCCGAGCCCGCCGAGCGGCAGCTCCGGCAGGCCGTGCGCGAGGGCGGCATCGCCGTCGCGGGCCGCGATGAGCAGCGCGATCCGCTCGCCGCCGATCCGCCGCGCGGCGAAGGCCAGCGCGTCGGTCGACGCCGGGTCCAGCCACCGGGCGTCGTCGACGAGGCAGAGCAGCGGCCGTTCGGCGGCCAGGAGGCAGAGCAGGGACAGCAGCGCGCGCCGGACGGCGAAGCGGTCCCGCTCGCCGTCGGCGTCGCCGTCCAGCGCGGCGAGCAGGGCGGTCGCGCGCGGCTCGGGCAGCCGGGCGACCTGGTAGCGGACGGGGCGCAGCAGCAGGTCCAGGAACGCGAACGGCTGCGCGGCCTCGTCGGCGTGCCCCGCGCCGCGCAGCACCCGGGTGCCCCGGGGGACGCCGTCCGCGCGGCTCCGCACGGGGCCACGGGCCAGGCGGACCGCGTGGGCGAGCAGGGCCGTCTTACCGATGCCCGCCTCACCCCGGACGACCAGGGCCCCTCCCGCACCGGCGCTCGCTCCCGCGACGACCGCGGCGATCCGTTCCCGTTCGGCGGCTCTTCCGAGAATGATGAGAACTCCTCCATGCCGGCACCGACGCGACAGGACATGATCACCCCGGCGGACGGGCCCGCACCACGGTCCAGGGGTTCAATGTCGGCGGGGTCCCGCCGGCACGGCCGTCCCCGTTCCGGACGGGACCGGGAGGGTCAGCCGGTCCCGGGCGCCGTCCCGGGCGGTGCGGTGACCGCCTCGACGGCCTCGCGGAGCGCGCGCGGGACGTCGTCGACCAGGAGGTGGCGCCCGTCGTGGACGATCTGCCGCCCGGACACGACCACGTGCCGGACGTCGGCCGCGGTGGCGGCGAACACGGCGGTCTCGGCGGCGTACCGGGGGCCCGCCCCGGCAGTGCGGACCGAGTCGAGGGCGACGGTGACCAGGTCGGCGTACGCGCCGGGTTCGAGCCGTCCGGCCTCGGGCCAGCCGAGGGCGTGGTGGCCGTTGGAGGTCGCGGCGGCGAGCAGCTCGCCGGCGGTCCAGTGCCCGCGCACCCGGGTGCGCAGCCGCTCGTCCAGCTCGACCGCGCGGGCCTCCTCGAACAGGTCGACGACCGCGTGCTGGTCGGAGCCGAGGCAGATCGGCGCGCCGGCGGCGGCGAGGGCGCGGGCCGGGCCGATGCCGTCGGCCAGGTCGCGTTCGGTGGTCGGGCACATGCACACGCCGGTGAGGGTGCCGCCGAGCAGGTCGATGTCGTCCGGGGTGAGGTGGGTGGCGTGCACGGCGGTGGTGCGGGCGCCGAGGGCGCCCGCCTCGGCCAGCAGGCGGGTGGGGGTGACGCCGTAGGCGTCCCGGCACGCCTCGTTCTCGGCGGGCTGCTCGGACAGGTGGACGTGCAGCGGCGCGCCGTGCTCCCTGGCCCAGGACGCGACGGCGCTGATCTGCTCGCGCGGCACCGCGCGGACCGAGTGGATCGCGGCGCCGACGCGGGCGTGCGGACGGGCCTTGCCGGTCTGCTCGTGGAGGCTGTCGACGCGCCGCGCCCAGTTGCCCGCGGTGCCGTCGCCGAAGCGGAGCTGCGGGCCCTGGAGCGGCTGCCCGATGCCGCCGCTGAGGTAGCAGGTGTCCAGGAGGGTGACGCGCAGGCCCGCGTCGGCGGCGGCGGCGATCAGCGCCTCGCCCATCGCGTTGGGCTCGTCGTAGGGGGCGCCGCCGGGCCGGTGGTGCGGGTAGTGGAACTCGCCGACGCAGCTGATCCCGGCGAGCGCCATCTCGGCGTACACGGCGGTCGCCAGGGCCCGGTAGGACTCCGGGCCGAGCCGGCCCGCCACCTCGTACATCCGCTCGCGCCAGGTCCAGAACGTCCCGCGCCCGGCCTGGACGCGACCGCGGAGCGCCCGGTGGAACGCGTGGGAGTGCGCGTTCGCGAGGCCGGGGAGGGTCAGGCCGGGCAGGCTCTGGACGCCCGGGGGGGCCGGGACGCCGCGGGTGACGCGGGTGAACCGCTCGCCGTCCGCCTCGAACAGGACATCGGCGGCCAGACCATCTCCAAGCCAGGCAAGTTCGGCATGCCATTGCATAAGGGGGTTCCTACCCGTGTGTCAGGTCCTCCAGTACCGCGGCGAGCGCCTCGACCCCGGCGACGCGGTCGGCGGGGTCGGCGTGCTCGGCGGGCGCGTGGGAGACGCCGGTGGGGTTGCGGACGAACAGCATGGCCGCGGGCATCCGGGCGGACAGGACGCCCGCGTCGTGCCCGGCGCCGGTCGGCAGGACGGGCGCGCCGCCGAGCGCCGCGCAGACGCGGTCGCGGAGCGCCAGGTCGAACTCGACCGCCTCGGACGCCGACTCCTCGGCCACCCCGACGGTCACCCGGTGCGCGCCGGCCTCGGCGCGGGCGGCCCGCTCGACGTCCTCGACGGTGCGCCGCACGCCGCCCGCGGACGGGCCGCGCGCGTCCAGCCACGCGGTGACCGCCGACGGGATCGCGTTGACGCCGCCCGGCGTGACCCGCACCTTCCCGACGGTGGCGAGGGTGCCGTGCCGCCCGGCGGCCTCGCGCGCCGCCAGCGCCATCCGGGCGAACGGGAGCATCGGGTCGCGCCGGTCCTCCAGCCGGGTCGTCCCGGCGTGGTCGCCCGCCCCCGCGAAGTCGAACCGCCAGCGCCCGTGCGGGACGATCGCGCTCGCCGCGCCGACCGGGACCTCCAGCGCCCGGCCCTGCTCGACGTGCAGCTCGACGAAGCAGGAGACGCGGCCGAGCAGGGCCTCGTCCGGGCCGATCGCGTCGGGGTCCAGCCCGTTCTCGGCGAGGACGGCCGCCAGCGTGCGCCCGTCCGCGTCGGTCAGCGCGCGGGCCCGCGCCGGGTCGATCACGCCGGCCAGCAGCCGGGACCCGAGGCACGCCACGCCGAAGCGGGCGCCCTCCTCCTCCGCGAACGCGCCCACCGCGATCGGCCGCGCCGGCCGGACCCCCCGCTCGCGCAGCAGGTCGATGGCGGCGAACGCCGACACCACGCCGAGCGGCCCGTCGAACGCGCCGCCGCCGGGCACCGAGTCCAGGTGGCTCCCGGTCAGCACCGCGCCGTCGCGCGTCCCGTCCTCGGGCAGCCACCAGGCGAACAGGTTCCCGTTGGCGTCGGGCTCGACCGGCAGGCCGCGCCCGCGCGCCTCGTCGAGGAACCAGTCGCGGCACTCCAGCTCCGGCGGCGTCCAGGCGAACCGGTGGTAGCCGCCGCCGTCCGGGTCCCGGCCGACGGGCAGCAGCGCCGCCCACATCTCCTCGAAGCTCACGCCCCGTCCCCCACCGCCGGCCCGTCCGGCGCCGGGCCCGGCTCGGACATCGGGATGCGGACGCCGCGCTCGGCGGCGATCTCGGCGGCGCGGTCGTAGCCCGCGTCGACATGCCGCATGACGCCCGAGCCCGGGTCGTTGGTCAGCACCCGCTCCAGCTTCCGCCCGGCCAGCTCGGTGCCGTCGGCGACGCAGACCTGCCCCGCGTGGATCGACCGGCCGATGCCGACGCCGCCGCCGTGGTGGATCGACACCCAGGTGGCGCCGGAGGAGGTGTTGAGCATCGCGTTCAGCAGCGGCCAGTCGGCGATCGCGTCGGACCCGTCGGCCATCCCCTCGGTCTCCCGGTACGGGGACGCGACCGAGCCGGTGTCGAGGTGGTCGCGGCCGAGCACGAGCGGCGCGCTGATCTCGCCGCGCGCCACCAGGTCGTTGAACAGCGCCCCGGCCTTGTCGCGCTCGCCGTACCCGAGCCAGCAGATCCGGGACGGCAGCCCCTGGAAGCGCACCCGCTCCCCCGCCATCCTGATCCACCGGGTCAGCGGCTCGTTGTCGGGGAACAGGTCGAGGATCGCCTGGTCGGTGCGCGCGATGTCCTTCGGGTCGCCCGACAGCGCGGCCCACCGGAACGGGCCCCTGCCCTCGCAGAACAGCGGCCGGATGTAGGCGGGCACGAAGCCGGGGAAGTCGAACGCGCGCGCGTACCCGGCGGTCTCCGCCTCGCCGCGGATCGAGTTGCCGTAGTCGAAGACCTCGGCGCCCGCGTCCTGGAACCCGACCATCGCCTCCACATGCGCGGCCATCGACTCGCGGGCCTTGGCGGTGAACCCGGCCGGATCGCGGTCGCGGTCGTCCGCCATGTCCTCGAACGCGACGCCGCGCGGCAGGTACATCAGCGGGTCGTGCGCGCTGGTCTGGTCGGTGACGATGTCGATCGGGGCGCCGCGGCGCAGCAGCTCGGGGACGACGTCGGCGGCGTTGCCGAGCACCCCGATCGACAGCGGGCGGCGCGCCGCCCGCGCCTCCTCGGCGAGCCGCAGCGCCTCGTCCAGCGACCCGGCGCGCACGTCGCAGTAGCGGTGCGCGACACGGCGGTCGATGCGGGACGGGTCGCACTCGACGCAGATCGCGACGCCGCCGTTCATCGTGACCGCGAGCGGCTGCGCGCCGCCCATCCCGCCGAGCCCGGCGGTCAGCGTGACCGTCCCGGCGAGCGTCCCCCCGAACCTCTTCTCGGCGACGGCGGCGAACGTCTCGTAGGTGCCCTGGAGGATGCCCTGCGTGCCGATGTAGATCCACGACCCGGCCGTCATCTGCCCGAACATCGTCAGCCCGAGCGACTCCAGCCGCCGGAACTCCTCCCAGTTCGCCCACTGCGGCACCAGGTTGGAGTTGGCGATGAGCACCCGCGGCGCCCACTCGTGCGTCCGGAAGATCCCGACCGGCTTGCCCGACTGGACCAGCAGCGTCTCGTCGCCCTCCAGCCCGGCCAGCGACCGGACGATGCCGTCGAACGCGTCCCAGTTCCGGGCCGCCTTCCCCGAGCCGCCGTAGACCACCAGCGCGTCGGGGTGCTCGGCCACCTCCGGGTCGAGGTTGTTCTGGATCATCCGCAGCGCGGCCTCCTGCGGCCAGCCCTTGGCGGCGGTCAGCGAGGTGCCGCGCGGCGCGCGTACGGGACGGGGTCCGGGCATCGTGGCTCCTTGGATGAGAGGAGAGGGGTCAGGCGAGCGGGCCGGTGACCGCTTCGGCGGCGGCGACGAGCGAGCCGTCCCGGAGCAGCGCGGTGGCGGCGGCGATCTCCGGCGCCAGGTGCCGGTCCGGGCCGGGCGGCGGCACCCGCTCGCGCAGCGCGGCGACGACCGCGCCGGTGGCCGGGCCGGGCCGCAGCGGGGTGCGCAGGTCCAGCGCCCGCGCGGCAGTGAGGATCTCGATGGCGACGATCTGCGCGAGGCCGTCGACGGACCGGCGCAGCTTGCGCGCCCCGGCCCAGCCCATCGACACGTGGTCCTCCTGCATCGCCGAGCTCGGGATCGAGTCGGCGGACGCGGGCACCGCCAGCCGCTTCAGCTCCGACACGATCGCGGCCTGGGTGTACTGGGCGATCATGTGCCCGGAGTCCACCCCCGGGTCGTCGGCCAGGAACGGCGGCAGCCCGTACGAGCGGGCCTTGTCGAGCAGCCGGTCGGTGCGCCGCTCCGACATCGAGCCCACGTCGGCGGCGGGGATCGCCAGGAAGTCCAGCACGTACGCGATGGGCGCGCCGTGGAAGTTGCCGTTGGACTCCACCCGCCCGTCCGGCAGCACCACCGGGTTGTCGACGGCCGAGGCGAGCTCCCGGCCCGCGACCAGCTCGGCGTGCGCGAGGGTGTCGCGGGCCGCGCCGTGCACCTGCGGGGCGCAGCGCAGCGAGTAGGCGTCCTGGACGCGGGTGCAGTCCGGCCCCCGGTGCGACTCCATGATCCCCGAGTCGGCGAGCAGCGCCCGCAGGTTGGCGGCCGACCGCGCCTGCCCCGGGTGCGGGCGCAGCTCCTGGAGGTCGGCGGCGAAGACCCGGTCGGTGCCGAGCAGCGCCTCCACCGTCATCGCGGCGGCCAGGTCGGCGGCCTTGAGTAGCTCGCGCAGGTCGCGCAGCGCCAGGACGAGCATGCCGAGCATCCCGTCGGTGCCGTTCAGCAGCGCCAGCCCCTCCTTGGCGCCGAGCGCGACCGGCTCGATCCCCGCAGCGGCGAGCGCCCGCGCGGCCGGCATCAGCTCGCCCCGGGCGTCCCGGGCCGAACCCTCCCCGACCAGGGTGAGGGCGGCGGAGGCGAGCGGGGCCAGGTCGCCCGAGCAGCCGAGGCTGCCGTGCTCGTGCACGACCGGGGTGACGCCCGCGTTGAGCACCGCGGCGAGGGTCCGCGCGGTGACGGGCTGCACGCCGGTGCGGCCCGTCGCGAGCGTGTGCAGGCGCAGCAGCATCATCGCCCGCACCACCTCGCGCTCGACCTCGGGCCCGGACCCGGCCGCGTGCGACCGGACGATGTTGAGCTGCAACCGGGCGCGCAGCTCGGGCGCGATGTGCCGGGTGGCGAGCGCCCCGAAGCCGGTCGACACCCCGTACACCGGCGTCCGCCGCGCGGACAGCTCCTCGATGTGCGCCCGCGCCGCCGCGATCGCCGCCAGCGCCGGGCCGGTGAGCTCCACCGCCGCGCCGTCCCGGGCCACCGCGACGACCTGATCGAACGTCAGCGGTTCCGGGCCGACCTGGATGATCCTGTCCGCCATGCCGAAACTCATACCCACCATTCCAACCCGCGGACCCGGCCGCCGGTGAGCCCCGGCGCGCACGATCCGTCTCACATACGAGACAATGCGCGGGGAGGGCGGATGGCACAGGTCCCGGCGGCGCGGCGGGCGCTCGCGGTGCTGCGGCTGCTGGCCGGGTCGGCCGGGCCGCTGCCCGCGTCCAGCATCGCGCGCGCCCTGGAGCTGCCGAGGTCGAGCACCTATCACCTGCTCACCGCGATGGCGGGCGACGGCTTCGTGACCTACGTGCCCGAGGAGCGCCGCTGGGGCCTCGGCGTCGCGGCGTTCGAGGTCGGCTCCGCCTACCTGCGGCACGAGCCGCTCGAACGGCTCGCCCGGCCGCTGCTGCGCCGGCTGGTCGACCGCGTCGGCGAGATCGCGCAGCTCGGCGTGCTGCACGGCGCCGAGACCCTCTACCTGGTCAAGGAGCAGCCGCGGCGGCACGCCACCCTGATCACCGACGTGGGCGTGCGGATGCCCGCGCAGCTCACCGCCAGCGGACGGTCGATGCTCGCGCACCTGCCCGCCGCGCAGGTGCGGGCGCTGTTCCCCGGACGGTTCGTCGACCGCACCGGCGCGGGCAACCCGGCGTCGCTGCGCGAGCTGCGGCGCGAGCTGGCCGGCGATGCCCGGCGCGGCTGGTCGGCCGAGGACGGCTACGTCACCGAGGGCCTGGCCAGCATCGCGGCCTGCTCGTTCGACCACACCGGGCACCCGGCGGCGGCCGTCACGGTCACCTTCCGGCGCGAGGAGCGTCCGGCGGAGACCTGGCCCGCCCTGGCCGCGCCCATCCGCGCCACCGCCGCCGACCTCACGGCCCGGCTGGGCGGCCGTGCCCCGTCCGCCGGCTGACGTCCCCTGCCGGCGGAACCAGGGCCGGAACGCGGGCGCCTGATGCCGGACGCGGGAACGCGAGCGGCCACGGGCACGACGAGGGTCGTGGTCCCGTGGCCGCTCGCGCGCCGGGGTCGGATCAGACCAGGCCGGCCTTCTTCAGCCACTCCTTCGCGACGTCCTCGGGGTCGGCCTTCTCGGTCTCCATCGTGCCGTTCATGTCGATCAGGTCCTGCGTGGTGAGCTTGGCCGACACGGCGTTCAGCGCCTGCCGGGCGGTGTCGTCCACCTTGGACTTGTAGACCAGCGGCAGCACGTTCTGCGCGCCGAAGAGGTTCTTGGGGTCCTCCAGCGGCACCAGCTTGTCCTTGGTGATCGCCGGGTTGGTGGTGAACAGGTTGCCCGCCTGGATCTGGCCCTTCTTCAGGTTGGCCAGCGTGATCGGCCCGGTGTCCAGCGACTTGAACTGCTTGAACGTCAGGCCGTACACCTTCTCCAGGCCGAGCATGCCCTGCTGCCGCGTCTTGAACTCCGGCGGGCCGCCGACGACCAGGTCCTTGGCGACCGGCTTGAGGTCCTCGATGGTCTTGAGCTTGTACTTGGCCGCGGTCTCCGCCGTGACGACCAGCGCGTCCTTGTCCTCGGCCTTGGACGGGTCGAGGATCTCCAGCGCCGGGGGGAGCTTCTGCTTGAGCGCGGTGTCGACCTCCTCGGTCGTGGCGGCGGTGGTGTTGGACTTGTCGACCCTGGCCAGCAGCGCCCCGTTGTACTCGGGGAAGACCTGGATCGCGCCGCTCTCCACCTGGCCGTAGTAGACCTCGCGGGCACCGATCTTGAACTTGCGGGCGACCTTGACGCCCTTGGCCTCCATGGCCTGCGCGTAGATCTCGCCGAGCAGCTCGCTCTCGGCGAAGTCGGCCGAGCCGACCGTGACGGTGCCGCCCGAGCCCTTGTCGCCGCCCTTCAGCGGGTCGCCGCCGTCGTCGCCGCCACCGCAGGCCGACAGGGCGAGGGCCGCCGCCAGCACGAGGCCCGCGCCTCGGATCATCCGGGACATGTGTGTTCCTTCCTAGGGACGTGCAATGTTCGAGGGTCCGCGGCTCAGGCGCCGGCGTACTGGAGCCGCACCCCGGGCGACACCGCCCAGCGGCGCAGCACCGTGAACAGCGCCTGGATCAGCACCGCCATCAGGGCGACCAGGATCGCGCCGCCCGCCATCTGGTCGTACTCCTGGCGGGCGTAGCCGTCGACGATGTAGCGGCCGAAGCCGCCGAGCCCGACGTAGGCGGCGAGGGTGGCCGTCGAGACGATCTGGATCGCGGCCGTGCGCAGCCCCAGCAGGATCAGCGGCAGCGCCACCGGCATCTCCAGCCGCAGGATCACCTGCGCCCCGGTCATCCCCATCCCCTCGGCCGCGTCGCGCAGCCCCGGCTCGACCTGCTGGACGCCCGCGTAGGCGTTCACCAGGACCGGCGGGACCGCCAGCACGACCAGCGGGATCAGGATCGGCACCAGGTCGCCCGCCGAGGTCAGCACCACCGCGAGGATGAGCAGGCCCAGCGTCGGCAGGGCCCGCGCGGCGTTAGCCGACGAGGTCACCGCGAACCCGGTCACCGAGGCCAGCCGGCCCCGCCGCACGTGCCCGAACAGCAGGCCGAGCGGCAGCGCGATCAGCACGGTGACGGCGAACGCGAGCAGCGAGTACCAGCAGTGCTCGACGAACCGGTGCGGAATGCCGTCGGGGCCCGACCACTGGGCGGACTCGCCGAACCACTTCAGCGCGTCGAAGATGGCGTTCACGCGGTCTCACCCTCCCCTGCCGCCGGCACCCGGTCACGGTCGCGGCTCTGGCCGCGGTTCTTGCGCCGCGTGGCGCGGGCCCGCTCCCACGGCGTCAGCAGCCGCTGGATCAGCAGCAGGATCAGGTCGGACAGCAGCGCCAGCGCGATGATCAGCACGATGCCGACCACGAGCGGCGTCGGGAAGTCGCGGCGCAGGCCGTCGGTGAACAGCTCGCCGAGGCCGCCGATCCCGATCAGCGCGCCCACGCTGACCAGGCTGATGTTGGAGACGGTGGCCACCCGCAGCCCGGCCATCACCACCGGCAGCGCGATCGGCAGGTCGACCTGGACCAGCCGGCGCAGCTCACCGAAGCCCATCGCGACCGCCGACTGCCGGACGTGGGCGGGCACCGAGCCGAGCCCGTCCACCACGCTCGGCACCAGCACCGAGAGCGTGTAGAGGGTCAGCGGGACGACCACGGTGGTGTAGGTCAGCCCGCTGAAGGCGACCAGCACCACGAACAGCGCGATCGAGGGCAGCGCGTAGAGCACGCTGGTCACGGCCAGGACGGGCCCGTAGAGCCGGCGCCAGCGCGCGCACGCGATGCCGAGCGGCAGCGCGATCACCAGGCCGAGCAGAATCGGGGTGAACGAGAGGATCAGGTGTTCCTTGAGGGCCGACAGGATGTCGTCGGAGAGGTTCCGCCTGATCCAGTCCCAGCGGATCAGCGGCTCGCCGTCGTCCCCGATCGCCAGCGCGGCCAGCGCGGGGCTCACCGGGGTCACCGGTCCGCCACCGCCGGGCCCGCGGCATCCTGGCCCAGGGCGTCGACGCGCGACCGGGACGTCTCGGCGGCCTGCTCGGCGTCGAGTTCCTGGCTGAAGCGCAGCCGCCTGATCCCGCGGTCGCCGCCGAGGAAGTCGCTGACGAAGTCGTCGGCCGGCGCCGACAGCAGCTCGTCGGGGGTGGTGTACTGCGCCAGCCGTCCTCCGACCTGGAAGACCGCGATGCGGTGGCCGAGCTTGACCGCCTCGTCGATGTCGTGGGTGACGAACACGATCGTCTTCTCCACCTCGTCCTGGAGGCGCAGGAACTCGTCCTGGAGGCCGGCGCGCACGATCGGGTCGACGGCGCTGAACGGCTCGTCCATCAGCATGATCGGCGGATCGGCGGCGAGCGCGCGCGCCACGCCGACGCGCTGCTGCTGGCCGCCGGAGAGCTGGGCCGGGAAGCGCTTGGCCAGCCCCGGGTCGAGCCCGACCCGGGCCATCAGGGCGTGCGCCTCGGCGCGGGCCTTCTTCTTGTCCCAGCCGAGCAGGTAC
This sequence comes from Spirillospora sp. NBC_01491, assembly GCF_036227065.1. Lineage (GTDB taxonomy): Bacteria > Actinomycetota > Actinomycetes > Streptosporangiales > Streptosporangiaceae > Spirillospora > Spirillospora xylanilytica. Next base: position 6,913,861 of record NZ_CP109432.1, on the reverse strand, counting down.
GGGACGGTCGCGATGTTGTCGACGATCGTGCGGTGCGGGAACAGCCCCGCCTGCTGGATGACATAGCCGATGCCCCGGCGCAGCGCCGGCGGATCGACGTCCCGGACGTCCTTCCCGTCCACCGCCACGGTGCCGTCGGTCGCGTCGACCATCCGGTTGATCATCCGCAGCGTGGTGGTCTTGCCGCAGCCGGACGGGCCGACCAGCACGGTGATGCGGCCGGCCTGGATCTCCAGGTCGAGCCCGTCGACGGCCACGGTGCCGTCGGGATAGCGCTTGGTGACGCCGTCAAAGGTGATCAAACGGTTCACGTCCTCGTCGGGCGTCGGCGACGCCGGGGTTCCGTTCGCTGGCCTGTGCTGATCGTCTTCGGCATCTACCCAACAGTAGCCAATCGTCGTCCCCGGACATACGTTCCGACCTGGTCAAGTCATCACATCTTGAGCATAACTACCTGAATACTGTAGAAAGTAGCGTGGCCCCGTGGAGAACAGCCGAATCGTTATCGACGGCCGCGCGCTCACCTGCGCCCAGGTGGGAACGGCCGCCCGCGAAGATGTGACGGTCGCCATAGCCCCGGAGGGCGCGGCGCGCGCGCTCGCGGCCTGGCGGGTCGCCCTGGAGGTCGCCGACGCGCAGCCCGTGTACGGCCGTACCACCGGCGTCGGAGCCAACCGCGTGGTGGACGTGGAGTGGGAGGACGCCGACGCGCACGGCCTGCGGCTGCTGCGCAGCCACGCGGCGGGCGCGGGCCCGCTGGTCGCGCCGGAGATCGTCCGGGCCATGCTCACCGTGCGGCTGAACCAGATCGCGGCGGGCGGCTCGGGCGTCGAGCCGGGCGTCCTCCAGGCCCTCGCCGACGTGCTCAACCTGGGGCTGCTGCCGCCGGTCCCGGTGTACGGGGCGATCGGCACCGGCGACCTCACCGCGCTCGCGTCCACCGCACTGTGCCTGCTCGGCGAGCGGTCCTGGCTGGCCGGGCCGGACGGGGAGATCGAGCGGGGCCCGGGGTTCACCCTGCGGTCCTCGGACGCGCTGGCCTTCATCAGCTCCAACGCCGCCACGCTCGGCGAGGCGGCGCTCGCCGTGACCGACCTGCGCGAGCTGCTCGCCGCCTCGACCGTCGTCGCGGCGCTGTCGCACTTCGCGGTGCACGGCTCGGAGGAGCCGTTCGCGCCCGCCGTGCAGGACGCCTGCCCGCATCCGGGGCAGCGGGCGGTCGCGAGCGCGATGCGGACGCTGCTGGCGTTCGAGCAGCCGGCCCCGATGCGGATCCAGGACCCCTACGGCTACCGCGCGTTCCCGCAGGTGCACGGGCCCGCGATCGAGGCCGCCGACTACGCCGAGGACGTGGTCGCCCGCGAGATCAACGCCGCCGCCGAGAACCCGCTCGTCGACGTGGCCGGACGGACGGTATGGCACAACGGCAACTTCCACACCGCCTACGTCGGGCTGGCGCTGGACGCGGCGCGCGCGGCGCTGTTCCAGACGATGGCGCTGTCGGCGGCCCGGCTCGGCACCCTCGCGGAGCCCGCCTTCACCGGGCTCTACCCCTTCCAGGGCGCCACCGAGGCGTCGTCCGGGATCATGATCCTGGAGTACGTGGCGCACTCGGCGCTCGCCGACGTCCGCCGGCTGGCGACGCCGGCGGCGCTCGGCAGCGCGGTGCTGTCGCGCGGCGTGGAGGAGCACGCGGGCTTCTCCACCCAGTCGGCGCGCGCGAGCACCGACGCGGTCGCGGCCTACCGGATCGGCCTCGGCTGCGAGCTGGTCGCCGCCGCCCGCGCGCTGCGGATGCAGGGCCGCGCGCCCGCCGGCGGGCCGCTGAAGGGGGCCTTCGACCTGGCCGCCGCTGTGCTGGACCCGCGCGTGGAGGACCGGCCGCTCGACGCCGACATCGCCGTCGCCGCCGACCTGCTGCCGGGTCTGGCCCGCGTCCAGGGCTACAGCTCCTGATCGCCGGTCGAGGCGCGGACCCGGAGCTCGGGCTCGCGGACGACCCGGCGCTCGTGCGGCTTGCCGTCGATGACGTCGACGACGAGCCGGACCGCGTCCGAGACGATGCCGTCGATGTCCCAGTCGACGGTGGTCAGCGGCGGGGTGAGCAGCGCCGACATCGGGTGGTTGTCGTAGCCGCAGACCGCGATGTCGCCGGGCACGTCCAGGCCGAGCTCGCGGGTGACCGCGTAGACCCCGTAGGCCATGGAGTCGGAGAAGCAGAACACCGCGGTGGGCCGTCCGGGCCCGGCCAGCACCCGCTCGGCGACCTGCGTGGCCCCGGCCAGCGACTGGGGCGCGACGATGAGGTCGACGCGCAGCCCGAGCCGTTCGGCCTCGGCGTTGACGTGCATGTCGGCCGGCCGGTCGGGGGTGCTGGCCCGGGTCGGGGTGAACACCGTCAGCCGACGGTGCCCGAGGGCGCGCAGGTGCTCCAGCGCGAGCGTGACGCCGCGCCGGTTGTCAAACACGACCTCGCCCTGGGCCCGCCCGCCGTGCAGCGCGTCGCCGATCGAGACCACCGGGGTGCTCTCGGCGAGCTCGGCCCACAGCCCGGCGGCGGGGTCGAGCGGCTGCACGATCAGCCCGTCGACCCGCTGGTCGCGCAGCCGCCGGGCGAGCGCGAGCTCGCGCTCGGGGTCGCCGCCGGCGTCGACGATCAGCGCGTAGCGGTCGCGGGCGAGCAGCTCGCGACCGATGCCGATGGCCAGTGACTGCTGCCAGTAGTCGCCGAGCGAGCCGCACAGCAGGCCGACCTGGCCGGTGCGCCCGCTGGCCAAGGCGCGGGCGATCGGATGCGCCTCGTAGCCGAGCTCCTCGGCCGCCGCGCGGACCCTCTCCTGGGTCTCCTCGGAGGTCTGGATACCGCGCAACGCGTACGACACGGCCGCAGGCGACAACCCCGTCGCCTGCGCCACCTCCCGGATGGTCGCGCGCTTGCGCCTGTCTGGCACCCCACAACCCTAGGGCCAGGCACCGGCGGCTCCGGGTCAACGACTTGACACATAATGGACTTAACCGGTTCACTGAAGCGGTTAAGTGAAGCGGTTCAGATGGAGGGCGGGAGCGAAGATACGCCTGTGACCACCAACGACGCTCACGTGGACGTGCATCAACATCTGTGGGGAGACCCACTGATCGGGGCCCTCCGAAACCGCCGCACGCCCCCGTTCCTGGACGGCTGGACCCTGCGTCTGGACGGCGAGCCGCCGTTCGAGGTCGACCCGGCCGACCACGACCCCGCCCGCCGCGCCGGCCTCGCACGCGCCGACGGCCTCGGCCGCGCCCTGGTCTCGCTCTCGTCCCCGCTCGGCATCGAGTGGCTGCCGCCGGACGAGGCCCGCCCGCTGCTGGACGCCTATCACGAGGGCGCCGCGGCGCTGCCGGAGCCGTTCGGCGCCTGGGCCGCCGCGTGCGTCAGCGAGATCGACCCCGGCGCGCTCGCCAAGGACCTGCGGCACGGCTTCGCGGGCCTGCAACTGCCCGCCACCGCCCTGGCGGATCCCGCCGGTTACGAGCGGTGCGCACCCCTACTCGACCTCCTCCAGGACCTGGACCTGCCGCTCTTCGTCCACCCGGGGGCCGCCCCCACCGTCCCGGACGTGCCCGGCTGGTGGCCCGCGCTGGTGCCGTACGTCCAGCAGATGCACGCCGCCTGGTACGCGTTCCGCGCGTTCGGCAGGCCGCGCCACCCGCGCCTGCGCGTGTGCTTCGCGATGCTCGCCGGGCTGGCCCCCCTGCACGGCGAACGCCTAGCGGCGCGCGGTGGCGGACGGGGCGAAATCGACCCCGACGCGTTCGTCGAGACGTCCTCCTATGGGCCGCGCGCTGCCGACGCCACCGTCCGCGCGCTCGGTGTCGACGTCGTCGTGCACGGAACCGACCGCCCGTACGCGGGCCCCGCAGACCTCAACCTTGGCGAAGCCGCCCACCACGCGTTCCGCGTGGCCAACCCGCACCGTCTATTGAACGGAGAGGAGCGAACCCATGCCGCCTGAGGTCCTGTCCTGCACCGCCCCCACCCCTGGGGCCGGCCACCTAGAGAACCTGCCCGAACGCCCCCTGGACAAGCGCGAACTCCAAGAGCTGGTCGACGCGCTGGCGACGCGTCCCGAACTGTGGCGGCAGCACGTCGCCTTCTCCGACGAGCAGCGGCACTACGCCTCGCTGTACCGCGACGAGTACGTGGACGTGTGGCTGCTGTGCTGGACACCGCAGAACGACACCGGCTGGCACGACCACGACGTCTCCTCCGGGGCCGTGCGCGTCGTCGCGGGCGCCCTCGAAGAGAACAACCCCCGCATCGGCGGCGTCCACGTGCAGACCGTCATGCCCGAGGGCGTCTCGTTCTCGTTCGGTCCCGACCACATCCACCGGCTCGTCGGGGCGGCCGACGCCAGCGTCTCCATCCACGCCTACTCGCCGCCGCTGTGGCGGCTCGGCCAGTACACCATCGACGACGACGGCCTGATGCGCCGCATGTCGGTCAGCTACGCCGACGAGCTGCGCCCGCTGGACACCGGCGCCTGATCCCCCCTGGACGGGGCGTCCGGGCGCCTACGATGGACTGATGCGGCAAGGCCAGGACGCTCCCGTGCGACGCGACGCCCTGCGCAGCCGCCAGGCGATCCTGGCGGCTGCGCGCGAGGTGTTCGCCGCGGCGTCGAGCGCGCCGATGAGCGAGGTCGCCCGCCGTGCCGGGCTCGGCGAGGCGACCCTGTACCGGCACTTTCCCGATCGGGCGAGGCTGATGGCCGCGCTCGCCGACGAGAACCTCGCGGTGCTCGAACGGCTCGCCACCGAGCACGCCGGGAGCCCCGGCGCGTTCGAGATGCTGCTCAGCGCGCTCGTCGGCGACCAGACCGGATCTCCAGGGCTCGTCCTCGCCATCCGCAACGGGAGCGGCCGGGACGAGCACGCCGACTACGCCCGGCGGTTGCGCGCGCTCCTGCGCGAGCCGATCCGCGCCGCGCAGGCGGCGGGCCTGCTCCGGGAGGACTTCACCCCCGAGGACGCGCTGCTCATCGGCTACATGGTCGACGGCGTCCTGGCCCGCGCCGCCCAGGCCGGCCCGGCGACGGGCGCGCGGGTGCTCGACCTGGTCTGGCGCGGCATCGGTCACAGGCTGGCGGACGGGTAGCGCTCCCCCGCGGCGGCGCCCACGGGGGCCGCGCCGTCCAGGCTCGCCACCTCCTCCGGGGTCAGCGTGATCTCGGCGGCGGCGAGGTTCTCGGCGAGGTAGCCGCGCCGCTTGGTCCCGGGGATGGGCACGACGTCGTCCCCCTGGGCGAGCAGCCACGCCAGCGCGAGCTGCCCCGGGGTCGTCCCGCGCGCGGCGGCGAGCTCACGGACCCGCGCGACCAGCGCGAGGTTGCGCTCGAAGTTCGCGCCCTGGAAGCGGGGCGAGCGGCGGCGGAAGTCGTCGGCGGCGAAGGCGTCGGGATCGGTGATCCGGCCGGTCAGGAAGCCCCGTCCGAGCGGGCTGTAGGCCACGATCCCGATGCCGAGGGCGCGCGCCGCCGGGATCTGGTCGGCCTCCAGCTCGCGCGTCCACAGCGACCACTCCGTTTGCAGCGCGGTGATCGGGTGCACCGCGTGGGCCCGCCGGATCTGCTCCGGGTCGGCCTCCGACAGGCCCAGATGGCGGACCTTCCCCGCGGTGACCAGCTCGGCCATCGCGCCCACGGTCTCCTCGATCGGGACCTTCGGGTCGACCCGGTGCTGGTAGTACAGGTCCACGTGGTCGACGCCGAGCCGCCGCAGCGACGCCTCGATGCAGGCGCGCACGTACTCGGGCCGTCCGTCCACCCCACGCCGGGACGGGTCGCGCGGGTCGCGGGTCAGCCCGAACTTGGTGGCGAGCACCACCTGGTCGCGGCGCCCGGCGACCGCCCGTCCGACCAGCTCCTCGTTGGCGCCCTGACCGTACTGGTCGGCGGTGTCGAGCAGGGTCACGCCGGCGTCCAGCGCCGCCCGGATCGTCCGGACCGCCTCCACCCCGTCGACCGGGCCGTAGTTCTCGCTCATGCCCATGCAGCCGAGCCCGAGCGCGGACACCTTCAGCCCCGGCGCCCCGAGCCCGCGTACCGGAATGTTCATGCGGCCCCTCTCCTGGATGAAATGAGAGTATAACCCTCACTTCTCTGGAATCCGCGCCGAGAAGAGCCGGTCGGCGAGGGCGCACGCGGACGCGGCGGTCTCGACGGCCGCGCCGCCCCCTCGACACCGTCCCACGCGATACCGTCACCATCTGACGCATTGCGATGCTTCAGCCACGTTAAGTCACAACAGGGTCGGGGGACCACATGAGAACAAGCCTGATCCTCGGCGCCTTGCTCGCCACCGCCTGCGCGGGCGCGCCGGCCTGGGCGGACGCTCCGGCCGCGGGCACGGCTCCCGCCGCGTCCGACCCGGGCACGCCGATCTCCGTGCGCGCGCCGCGCAGCCCGGACGGCGGGGACGGCGCGGGCGCCGCGCGGAACCGCCGCTCGGCGCCGCTCACCACCTACTGGACGCCGTCCCGGATGCGCCATGCCGTCGCCGCCGATCCGGGCAGGGCAGCCGACGCGCGCGGGCCGGCGCGCAAGGACACCGTCCGCACCGTCCCGCCGAAGGCCGCCCCGGGGCGGCCGGACCGGCAGGCCGCGCCCGCGGGCGGGACGAAGACGGGCTCGGCCGTTCCGGCGAGCAGGGCCACCGGCAAGGTGTTCTTCCGCAACGCCGCCAACGGCCGCGACTACTCCTGCTCGGCCGCGGTGGTCAACAGCGCGTCCGGAAGCCTGATCAGCACCGCCGGCCACTGCGTCCACGACAGCGGCGACCACGGCACCTGGCACCAGAACTGGGCCTTCGTCCCTGACTTCGCCTCCGGCGAGCGGCCGTACGGGATCTGGCGGGCCGAGTGGCTGGCCGGCTTCACGGGCTGGACCAGCGGGCACCGCGCCGAGTACGACGTCGCGTTCGTGAAGGTGGCCAGAGCGGACGGGCGGAGCATCGTCGACACGGTCGGCGGTAACGGGTTCCAGACCGGGACGCCCCGGGACCGCAGGCTGACGATCCTCGGCTACCCGTTCCTGCCCCCCTACAAGGGCGACCGGCAGTACTACTGCGCCGGTGACGCCGCCCCCACGGGCCGCCGTATGAAGATGCCCTGCACCCTCACCACCGGAACCAGCGGCGGCCCATGGCTGTGGCGGTACGACGGCACCACCGGCCTCGGCTACGTGAACGGGATCTCGACGAACACCGACCTGTCCAACACCACGCTGTGGAGCCCCCACCTCGGCGACGCGGCCTGGAACCTCTACCGCTACGCCGACCGGCTCCAGACGGCCACGACCGAGACCGGAGCACCCTAGGGCCTGCCTCACAGTGCCAAGCCCGGCCAGGCGAGGACGCCGGGCCGGGCTTGGAAACACGCCCCTAGACCGGGAGGGCCTCCACATTGGCTGGGGGCTTCGCCCGCGTGCGGGCGGCGCTCCCGGGGAGGGCGAACGGGTCGAGCCACACGCGCGGCTCCCCCGGTGTGCGGAGCCGCCGCAGGAACGACAGGATGCCGGAGCTGCCGGTCGACCAGTCGCCGCTGGTCTCGGACAGCGAGGTGTCGGGGAAGACCGGCGCGTCGTCCGGGCCGCCCGCCCTGGAGAGGATGAGCCGCGCGACCCGTTCGGCCTGCCGGTCGTAGGCGGTCTCCCCGGTGGTCCGGGCGAGGTCGAGGAACAGCTCGCCGATCCCGGCGAGCCCGCAGCACTGGGTGAGGGCGTACATCCGCGGCGCCAGGTCGTGGCAGACGGCGGCGGCGTCGCGCGCGAGGTCGAGGTACCGGTCGTCGCGCAGGTCGCGCGCGGCCCGGACGAGCGAGGCGCCCATGCCGGCGGTGCCCTGGCAGAACGAGGCGTGCATGGGCTTGGCCGAGGCCGACATCGCCGCCTGGAGGACCTGCCCGAAGTGGTCGGCGAGGACGTCGTAGCCCTGCCGCGCCGCGCGGCCCGCGTCGTCGTCGCCGGTCGCGGTGTGGAAGTCGAGCAGGAAGTGCGAGGTGCCCGCGATGCCGTGCGCGTAGCCGAGCGTCTGCGACAGCGAGGCGCAGTCGTCGTAGTCGGGCGCGTTCTCGCGGACGGCCCGGGTGGGATCGTGCTCGACGAGGCGCGCGGCGCACTCGGCGGCGATGCCCAGCCTGCCGTCGTCGCCGGTGAGCCGCCAGATCAGGAGCTGCCCGGCGCCGATCCCGGCCAGGCCCTTGTGCTGGTCGGGCACGGTTACGCGGGGCAGCACGGGACGGGCCATCGGCTCGGCGATCGCGGCGAGGCCCGGGTCGTCGAGCGCGGCCCCGGCGGCGGCGAGGAAGACCGCCGTGCCGGTGTCGCCGGTGTAGAGGCCGGGCCGTCCGCCCCTGAGGATCTGGAAGCCGCCCGTCCAGTACGCCAGGGCGCGCGCGAGGTCGCGGGCGGCCTCGTCGCCGGCGACGGCGTGGTGCAGCAGCTCGACACCGACGCCGGCGCTGCCCCGGTAGAGGTTGATCGGGCTGGTCACGCGGCCCTTGTCGAAGCCCTCGCCCGCCATCAGGCGCCGCGCGTGCCCGGTGACGGCACCGAGCGTGTGCCGGATGACCTCGTCCAGTTCGAGGGAGGCGGTGCGCCCGGACCGCGCGACGGCGGGCTCGCCGTCGAAGCGGCCCGCGCGGATCGCGTCGGCCGCGGCCCGCCGCGCCGCCGGGTCGGCGCTCAGCAGGCCGAGGACCTCCGCGGTCATGCCGCCGCGCCCGTCCAGGACGACGGCGGCACGGGACACGTCGTGGTTGTGCGGGTCGCCCGTCATCCAGGTGGGCGGCAGGCCGGTGGCGGCGTAGTAGAGGGTGGCGCCCAGCGAGTAGTAGTCGTCCTCCGGCGTGGCGGGCTCGTTGCGCTCCTGGGCGCGGGAGCTGTAGCCGGGCGTGCCGGCCGACATCGGGGGGCCCTCGCCGGCGACATGGCTGATCTCGAAGTCGATCAGGGTCGGCCGGCCGGACGCGTCGTCCAGCACGATGTTGGTGGGGTTGAGGTCGCGGACCAGCACGCCCCGCTGGTGGACCTGGTCGAGCAGGCTCAGCAGCCGCGCGGCGAGCGTGCGCAGGCCGCGCCCGTCCGGCGCGGGTTCGGAGCCGTACAGCCCGCGTTCGGCGATCTCCTGGCCGAGCGGCATCTCGCCCATCTCGCTGACGACGAGGTACTCCTGGTCGCCGTGCCGGAAGTGGTCGATCACGCCGGGCACGGTGTCGAGGTCCTTGAGCATTTCCAGCGCGTACCGCTCGTTGCGGAGCCGGGCCTTGGAGTCGCGGCCGTGCGCGTCCTCGTTGACGTGCGGACGCGCCTCCTTGACGATCACCCGCCGGTCGTTCCGGAGGTCGACGGCCCGGTAGACGTAGCCCTTGCCGTTGGTGGTGAGGCCGCACACCATGCGGTAGCGCCCGCCCAGCACGACGTCCTTCGCCTCGTCCGCTCCCGTCGGCGCGGACGTCTCGGACGTCTCGGACGGTGCGGGCGTCTCGGACGGGCCGGCGGCGCGGGCGGCCGGGACCTCGGTCAGCAGCGGGTCGGGGTCCCAGGGCGGCTGCCAGAAGGTGTCGCCGGCCACGCCCGGGTGCGTGTGTCCGGCCGGGTCGGTGACGACGAGTTCGAGGTCGCCGTCCTCGTTGACCTCGTAGGACGGGCTGAACGGCCCGTAGCGGTAGTACACCGGGGCGTCGGGCCGGACCCGCCGGTCGCTGACGATCCGCGGCCCGTCCAGGCCCGCCAGGCATTCGGCGAGCGCGCGGGCGAGCGGCGCGACGGCGGCGCGCTCGGCGTAGACCGTGACGGCCTTGCCGATCGAGCCGGGACCGGTGTTGGCGGAGTTGAGGTCGCGCAGCAGCTCGCCGGATCTGACCACCTTGAAGTGGCAGGGCGTCTCCAGCAGCACCGGCGTCATCCGCCGGATTGTCTCCAGCAGCGTCGACGGCCGGGCCGAGACGTGGATCTTCCAGCCCTGGCCGGGCAGCCGGAAGTCGGCCCGGTCCACGGCGAGCCAGGGGCCGTGGGCGGAAACCGTGCGGCCCGCCGCGCCGATCTGCTCGGTCAGCTCCGCGCGGAGGTCGTGCTCCCGCAGTGTCCCAGATTCGTCAAGCACGTTCGCCAGCCCTTTCCCCTGATGCCTCGAACACGTAGTGGGTCTGCACGACTACAGTGAGCGAGCCGACGGGACATGACTGAGGGGCCACCGCCGCGGACGGTGGCCCCTCAGCCGCTGTACTTCGCCGTGGTATCCGTCAGAGACGGACGACCGCGCTCACGAAGAGGTGACGCTAGGCCTGCGTGCTGAAGTCGTCACACAGGCGGGTCATGCCCCAGTGACAGACGGTGCAGCTACCGGCCTGGTAACCGGGGGCCTCCGAGGGAACCGCCTCGAGGGCGACGAACTCGAAGTTGCCGGCGTCACGCGGCTCGAGAAGAGCGGACATGTGTCCTCCTTGGATACGTTGTGCGTTCTTGCGACTACAGTGAGCAACATAGCGGCACTGAGTTCCACCTGTCATCCCCCTCGCGAAAACCATGTACGAGCAAAACCGAGCGGCAGCCCGGGAGGCCGTAAAATGATCACTCGGTACCTGCGCCCCACCAGGTATTTCACCGCCGGGACCCGCCACGGCCCCCCCTCCGAAGATGTCGAACCGGCGCCCGCGATCCGCGCCCGCGCCCTGGCCAAGACCTATCCGGACGGCGCGGCCGTCCGGGGCGTCGACCTCACGGTCGGCGCGGGCGAGACCTTCGGGTTCCTCGGGCCGAACGGCGCGGGCAAGACGACCACGATCTCGATGCTCTGCACGCTGACCGCCCCCACGTCCGGACGGGCCTGGGTGGCCGGGCACGACGTCGCTGCGGCCTCCCACCAGGTGCGCAGGCACATCGGCCTGGTCTTCCAGGAGATGACGCTCGACCAGGGGCTGACCGCGTGGGAGAACCTCCGGTTCCACGCCCGGCTGTACGGGCTCCCGACCGCGGTCGCGCACGAGCGCGCCGCCGCTCTGCTCGACCTGGTCGAGCTGGGCGACCGCCGCGACAGCCTGGTCCGCACGTTCTCCGGGGGGATGAAGCGCCGGCTGGAGATCGTGCGCGGGCTGATGCACCGCCCCCGGGTGCTGTTCCTGGACGAGCCGACCCTCGGGCTCGACCCGCAGACCCGGGCGCAGATCTGGGACCACCTGCACCAGCTCCGGCGGCGCGAGACGATCACGCTGTTCCTGACCACGCACTACCTGGACGAGGCCGAGCAGTGCGACCGGATAGCGATCATCGACGAGGGCCGGATCATCGCCGAGGGCTCGCCCGACCGGCTGAAGAGCGTGATCGGCGCCGACCGGGTCGAGCTGCGCACCCGCGACGACACGGCCGCAGCCGAGCGGCTGCGCACCGAGTTCGGGCTCGACGTCGACTTCATCCCGCAGGGGCCGGGCGACCCCGGGGGCGGTGCGGACGGGAGTGAGGGCGGAGGTGCCGGGAGGCTGTCGGTCCGGGTGGCCGACGGCGCGGCGTTCGTCCCGCGGCTGTGCGCGGGCCTCGGCGTCGCGGTCGAGTCGGTCACGGTGGTCCGGCCGAGCCTCGACGACGTCTTCTTCCACTACACCGGGCGCAACATCCGCGAGGACGGGGCTCCGCGGCTCCCGGGCGCGCGCGTCCCGCTGACCCCGGAGGCACGCTCATGACCGCCGTCCAGGCCGAACCGGCGCTGCCCGGAAGCGGGCGCCTCACCGACGAGCTGCGCGCCATCCAGGTGGTGTGGCACCGCGACATGCTGCACTACCAGCGCGACCGGATCAAGGTCCTGGTCACGCTGCTCCAACCGGCGCTGATGCTGCTCGTGCTGGGCGCCGGGCTGTCCGCGCTGCTGCCCACCTCGGCGCAGGGCGCCGACTACCGCACCTTCCTGTTCCCCGGCATGCTGGTGATGACGGTGCACAGCCCGGCGATCGGGGCCGGGGTCTCGCTGGTCAGCGACCGGCAGATGGGGTTCCTGCGCGAGATGGTCGTCGCGCCGGTCCGGCGCGAGACGCTGCTGGTCGGCAAGTGCCTGGGCGGCGCGACCGTCGCCGCCTGCCAGGGCGCGCTGCTGCTGCCGCTGGCCGGGATCGCGCGGGTCCCCTATGACCCGGTCCTGCTGGCGCTGCTGCTCGGCGAGATGGTGCTCATCGCGCTGATGCTGACGGCGTTCGGCATGCTGCTGGCCGTCACCGTGCGGCGCACCGAGACCTTCCACGCGCTGCTGAGCCTGCTGATGATGCCGCTGATCTTCCTGTCCGGGGCGATGTTCCCGGCGGCCGGGCTGCCGGGCTGGCTGAGCTGGGCGGTGACGCTCAACCCGGTGAGCTACGCGGTGGACGCGCTGCGCCGGACGATCACGGGCCGGCTGACCGGGCCCATCCCCGACCGGCTGTTCACCGGGCCGCACTGGGGCGGGTGGGCGCCGCCCGTCCAGCTGGAGCTGCTCCTGATCGGCGTCGTCGGGGTGGTCATGCTCGTCCTCGGGGGGCGCCGCTTCGGCCGCTCCGAGTGAGGACGGCCGCCCGTTCAGTCGCGCGCGGGCGCGGGCGTGGGCGTGGGCGCGGGCGTGGGCGTGGGCGCGGGCTCGACGGGTGGGGGCTCTGGCGCGCGCAGTGGTTTCAGGGACGCGCGGAGCCCCGCCCGCAGCCACGCCTGGCCGGGACGTTCGATCAGCCGGTGCACGCCGTAGGCGAGCAGCAGCGAGGCCGCGGTGGTCAGGGCCAGCGCCGCCCAGCGGTTCAGGTCCGGGTAGGCACGGTCCAGCAGCGGCAGCGCGATCTGCGAGTGGGTCAGGTACAGCGGGTAGGTCAGCGCGCCGAGCAGCGTCAGGCCGGGCCACCGCACGCGGCGCAGCCGGCCGGTCGCGACCAGGGCCAGCACCAGGAAGATCCCGGTGACGGCGGCGGCGACCACCCGCTCGTCCGAGCCCTTGAACACGGTCCCGGCGCGCCAGGCGCCCCAGTGCAGCGCCAGCAGCCACGACGCCGCGACGTAACCCCACAGCAGCAGCGTCGGGCCGTGCCGGTGGATCAGGAAGAGCGCCATGCCGCCGACGAAGTACGGACTCCAGGTCGGCACGAGCATCACCTGGAGCAGCTTGCCGCCCGCCTCGTCGGCGAAGACGCCGCCGAGCAGCCACGCCGCCATGAAGACCAGGCACGACCGGTAGGTGATGCCGATCCCGGCGAGCACCGCGACCAGCACGTAGAAGTGCAGCTCGACCCAGAGCGTCCAGTAGACGGCGTCGACGTTCGGCACGCCGAGGCCGCCCTGGAGCATCGTGAGGTTGGGCACCACCAGGCCGGGAACCCCGTTGCCGAGATGGAACGCGCCGTAGACCACGGCGCCGAGCAGCACGCTCGCCCAGTACGCGGGCATCAGCCGCACCAGCCTGGAGACGCCGAACTCCCCCGGGCCGCGCCCCCACGCGCTCATCAGGATCACGAACCCGCTGACCGCGAAGAACAGGTCGACGCCGAGGTAGCCGTACCGCGTCACGGCCGCGAGGCCGCCGAACAGCTCGCGCGCGGGGTCCGGCCACGGCCCGGCCCCGCCGAACCCGGTGAAGTGGTAGAGCACCACCGCCAGCGCGGCGAGGAAGCGCAGCAGGTCGAGTTCGCGGAGGCGGTCGGCTCGGGTCACCCGCGGAAGGCTGGCGGGATCGGATGGCGTCCGGCGAGCCGCAACGTGATGCCGCGGTGAACTGCGCGTGTAGGCGACGGCGCGTCAGGCGAGAGTCCCGCATCGCCTTGTACGGCGGCTCTGCGGACCGTCCGGACCGGGCCCGGAGCGGCGGTGTCATCAGTAGGATGCCGCTGACGCCCCCCCGGAACTTGGTGGTACCTGATGACGATTGGCCGCGCCCGCCGCGGCGCGGCGATCCTCGCGCTGTGCCTCGGCCCGCTGACGGCGACCGGTTGCACCGCCTTCGCTGGCGAGGTCCACCCGAAGCGCACGGCTTCGGCGGCGCCGGCCGCCGGGCCGGGCAGCTCCAAGGCCCCCGTCGTGATGTTCCTCGGCGACAGCTACACCGTCGGCGAGCGGGGCAGCAAGCCCGAGCGGACCTATGCGATGGCGCTGGGGCGGCTGCTCGGGTGGCAGGTCATCGTCGGCGGGCGGGGCGGCACCGGGTTCGTCGCGGGCGGCGACCGGCGGTCCTCGTTCATCCAGTCGTTCGAGAGCCAGCTCGGCTGGCGGCCGGCGCCCGACCTGCTGGTGGTGGCGGGCGGGCACAACGACTACGGCTTCCCGGCCCCGGAGGTGTCCGGCGCCGCGCAGATCGTGCTCGAACGCGCCCGGCAGCGCTGGCCCGCCACCCGCGTCGTGCTGATCGGCCCGCTCTGGGGCAACGACACGCCGCCGGCGTCGGCACTGGCCGTCCGCGACGGACTGAGCGGGCTGGCGCAGCGGTTCGGCCTCCAGTTCATCGATCCGATCGCCGAGCACTGGATCACCGGCAACCGGGTGAACGGCACCGGCAACGCGGCCCGGCTCATCCAGCGCGACGGGACGCACCCGACCCCCACGGGCCACCGCTACGTGGCCACGCGGCTCGCCGCCGACTTCCGGCGGCTCGGCCTGGCGCATCCTTCCCACACCGGACGCTAGTCGGTGTCTATTCGGGTAGGGAAGGGTCCGTCAGGGTGCCTCAGCCATCGCGCGAGCGCGTTGCCTGCCCGGTGAGGTGAAGCCGAAGGCGAGCCTCACCGGGCAGATCGCGAAGCGATGTCGCGCTCGCCCAAGCTCGGTCGGCGTCCGAGCCGCCAGGCGAGGATGCCGGGCCGGGCTGAAAGGGGTCAAACAGAGCGGGCCAGGCTGAGGGAGAAGTCGCCGGCCTCGTCGGTCCAGAATCCGGCGAGCGCGAGTCCGGCGGCGCCGAGTTCCGATTCCAGGCGCTCGCGCCGGAACTTGGCGGAGATCTCGGTGCGGGTCTCCTCCCCGGCAGCGAACGCCACCTCCAGGTCGAGGCCGCCGATGCGGACGGTCTGGTCGCGGGTGGACCGCAGCCGCATCTCGATCCACTCGTCGGCCGCGTTCCAGCGCGCGACGTGCTCGAACGCGGTGACGTCGAAGTCGGCGTCCAGGTCGCGGTTGATGACGTGCAGGACGTTGCGGTTGAACTCGGCGGTGACGCCCGCGGCGTCGTCGTAGGCGCGGACGAGGCGGTCCACGTCCTTGATCAGGTCGGCGCCGATCAGCAGCGCGTCGTCCTCGCCCATGGTGGCGCGCAGGCCGCCGAGGAAGCCGATGCGGGCGGCGGGCGGCATGTTGCCGACCGTCCCGCCGAGGAAGGCGATCAGCCGCCGGTCGCCGCCGGGCAGCAGGTCCAGGTGCTGCTCGTAGTCGGCGACCACGGTGCGGACGGTGAGGCCGGGATGGTCGGCGGCGATCTGCCCGGCGGCCTCCTCGAGGAAGTCGCCGCTCACGTCGACCGGGACGTACGAGCGCAGCGTGCCGTGCAGGGCGTCCAGCAGCACCCGGGTCTTCTCCCCCGAGCCCGCGCCGAGCTCCAGCAGGGTGCGGGCGCCGGTGGCGGCGGCGATCTCGGGGGCCCGCGCGGTGAGGATCTCGCGTTCGCGGCGGGTCGGGTAGTACTCCTCCAGTTTGGTGATCTCCTCGAAGAGCGCGCTGCCGCGCTCGTCGTAGAACCACTTGGGCGGCAGCGACTTGGGCGTGCCGGTGAGCCCCTCCCGGACGTCCTGGCGGAGCGTCTTGGCGAGGTCGTCGGCGGTCAGGAACCGGTCCATCGGGTTCTCCTTCTGAGCGGGGCACGGCGGAACGGGGCGGCGCGGTCGGTTCACAGGGGGGTCATGCGCACTCCTGACACCAGGTCGGCGGTCACCAGGGACCGTTCGGGGACGGCCTGCCAGCCGGGGCCGCCGTCGAGCGGCTCCGAGGCGATCCTGATCTCCGCGGGGGTGGCGCGGACGAAGAGGGAGTCGCCCCAGGTGGTGGCGGCCAGCGCGACGCCGTCGGCGGCGAGCAGGTTGTAGCGGCCGGGGGCGAGGCCGGCGACGTCGCGGATGACGCCGGCGAGGCCGTCGCCGAGGGACTCACCCACACGCCAGCGCCGGGCGGCGATGGCGAAGAGCAGCGCCGAGTCGACGGGCGCCCGCGCGTCCTGCACGCCGCCGAGGTCGCCGGCCAGGTTCCGCAGCCTGTCCTCCACGCCGGCGAAGTCGTCGATCGTGCCGTTGTGGCTGAACAGGCGTGATCCGGCGCGGAAGGGCTGAGCGCATGACTCGTCCACCGGGAATCCGGAGGTGGCGGACCGGATCGCGGCCACCGCGCAGGTGCTCCGCACGACGCCCGCGACCTCGCGGAAGGAGGTGTCGGTCCAGATCGGCTGGGCCCGGCGGAACCGCACCGGCGTGCGGTCGCGGTCGTACCAGCCGATGCCGAACCCGTCGGCGTTGAGGAGGTTGCCCTGCGTCATGCGCGGGGCGTACGACTGCTGTTCCAGCGAGTGCTCACCGTCGTAGACGAGCGCGCGCAGCGACGTCGCCGGGCCGAGGTATCCGAGGTGCCTGCACATCACCGGGCCTCCGCATCACGCGCCAGCCGGAAGCCGCTGAAGATCTGCCGACGGATCGGGAAGTCCCAGTTGCGGAACGTGCCGCGGACGGCCAGCGGGTGGGTGGCCCAGGACCCTCCGCGCAGCACCTTGTAGCCGGGTCCGAAGAAGACCTCGGAGTACTCCCTATAGGGGAAGGACCGGAATCCCGGGTAGCCGTGGAAGTCGGACGAGGTCCACTCCCAGACGTCCCCGACGAGCCGCCTCACCCCGTACGCCGAGGCGCCCGCCGCGTACGACCCGGCCCCGGCGGGACGCAGCAGGCGCTGGCCCAGGTTCGCGCGGCCCTCTTCATAGGCGTCGCCCCAGGGGTAGCGGCGCGGCCGTCCGGTGCCGGGATCCCAGCGGGCGGCCTTCTCCCATTCGGCCTCGGTGGGGAGGCGTCGACCCGCCCATCGGGCGTACGCGTCCGCCTCGTACCAGCACACGTGCTGCACGGGTTCGCCGGACGGGACGGGTTCGGTGCGTCCGAATCGTCTCCGCAGCCACTGGCCGCCCTCGCGGAACCAGAACCCGGGGGCGCGCTTGCCGCCGGACGTCCGCCACTCCCAGCCCTTCGGGTCCCACCAGCGGCGCTCGTCGTAACCTCCGGCTTCCATGAAGGCGAGGTAGGCGGCGTTCGTGACGGGTTCGGCGTCGATGAAGTAGGCGGGCAGGTCCACGATGTGGCCGGGGCGTTCGTTGTCGTAGGCCCATGGATCCTCGGACGTGCCCATCTCGAACGGGCCCGCGCCGATGAACACCTCGCCGCACGCAGGCGCGGTGTCCCCTGGCACGCTCCGCGGCCGGCCCTCCGGCTGCGCGTCGTCCGCCGCATCGTCGGGCGGGGGTTCGAGCAGGGCAGGGGCGCCCTCGCGGAGCTGGTGCGTGGCGAGCATCGTCTCGTCGTGCATGTGCTCGTGCTGGACGACCATCCCGTACACGAACCCGCCCGAGGTGAGCGGGTCGGCCGGGTCGAACCGCGCCGCCGGGAGGGAGTCGAGCACCTTCGCGCGCACCGTGGCGATGTAGGCGGCGGCCTCGCGCGGCGGCAGCAGCGGCAGCGCCGGGCGTTCCGCGCGGGGATGCTCGAACGCGTCGTACAGGCCGTCGATCTCGGGCCGCATCGGCTCGGCGCCCGTCGCGGCGCGCAGCAGCCACAGCTCCTCGTAGTTGCCGATGTGGGCGAGGTCCCAGACGAGCGGGGACATCAGCGGGGACACCTGCGCGGTGAGCGCGTCCTCGTCCAGGACGGCGACGGTGAGGCCGAGGCTGCGGTCGCGCGCCGAGCCGAGCTCGCCGGCGATCAGTTCCTTGAGCGCGTGCTCGCCCGGCGGGCTCACGGGGTCGGCCATGGGGACTCCTCCTCTGCGGAGCGGGAGACGGGGGCGAGGACGTCGTCGGCGGGGCTACGGCCCCGCTCGACGTAGCGGCGCGCGTACTGGTCGACCAGCGGCGCCAGACCGTGCGCGCCCAGCCTGGGCAGCGCCTCCAGGGCCGCCCGGAAGCAGGCGCGGGCGGCGGTCCCGAGGACGGGGTCGGCGAGCCCGCGGCGGGCGGCCTCGTCCCAGCGTCCGGCCGCGGGCTCGGCCGCCGCCTCGGCCAGTGCGGACGCGCGCGGGTCGTCGAGCAGCGCGGTGGCGACGGCGACGGGGACGGGCCAGTACGGGTCGGGCAGCGCGTCGATCATGCGCAGTTCGAGCCAGCCGCGCGGCCGGACCGGCGGGAACAGGGTGGACAGGTGGTACTCCAGGTCCTGCTGGTCGGGCTCGCCCTTACCGAGCCATTCGCGGAACGACATGCCGGGCGCGGCGACCCACGCGCCCGCGGCGGTGTGCACCACCATCACCTGCGCGTCCAGGGCGTACCTGGTCCACTCCTCGGCCGGGTCGGCGGGGCCGTCCGGTCCGTCCCGCAGGACCGGCCCGGTGCGGCCCGGGTCGAGGTCGGTCCAGATGCCCTGCCTGGACGAGCGCAGCCCGGTGCGGCGCCCGGAGAGCACCGGCGAGTTGGCGAACGCCGCGACCAGCACCGGCCCGAGGGCGTGTGCGAGCCGCCAGCGGCGGGCCGCGTCGGCGGGGTCCGCGCCGATGTCCAGGCACACCTGCACGGACGCGGTGGAGCACATCATCGCCCGTCCCACGTCGGCGAACCCGCCCGCGGCGAAGTAGTCGCGCATGCAGAGGTAGCGGGGGTGCTCGGCCTGGAAGACCGGCCTCCGCAGCGGGTCTACCCCGTGCCCCGCGAGCGCGACGCCGGCCGGGGCGAGCACCGCGCGCAGGTGCGCGAGGTCGGCGGCGAGCGCGGCGTGCGCCGGAGCGAGGCCGGGGTACGGGGCGGAGCTGAGCTCAAGTTGCCCGCCCGGCTCGTAGGTGACGCGGCTGCCGCCGGGAGGCGGCCCGGCCGCGTCGACGAGGGCGCGCACCCGCTCGCCGGGGACGTGCGCGCCGGGGTCGGCGGAGTCGATCACGAACCACTCGGTCTCCGCCCCGACCGTGCCGGGTGGGCCGTTCTTGAAGCAGACGCCGTGAATGTGCTGGTAGACGTCATCGATGGTCAGCCGGGTCACCGTCGACTCCTCTGATCGATCACAGGTTCGAAGCCTTCCCTGCTGAAACGCATCAGGAATCCGGATTTTCCGGGAGATTTTGGTTAAATCTCGAAAACCATCACTCTCCGCACCGATCCCTTTGCGGTCCGAATGGTCCAACATGACGGATGTCACGGACTTCTCAGACATTGACTCAGTGCACTAGAGTCCCGACTCCCACCGGTAACGCTCGATCCGCGGGCGGCCGGTGCCGGGCGGGTCAGGGCACCCGGACGGGTCACATCGGAGGTCACATGCGCGGGGACCTGAGCTCCCTCTACGACGCGCACGCCGCTCG
This sequence comes from Spirillospora sp. NBC_01491, assembly GCF_036227065.1. GTDB lineage: Bacteria > Actinomycetota > Actinomycetes > Streptosporangiales > Streptosporangiaceae > Spirillospora > Spirillospora xylanilytica. The sequence continues at coordinate 6,894,371 of NZ_CP109432.1, read as the reverse complement.
TCTCTACGCGTACTGCTGGTCGCTGCTCGGCGACGAGGCGGCAGCGGCAGCGGTCACCGACACCTTCACCGCCGCGGTCCACCAGCCGCCGCGCGGCGACAAGGTGCTGTGGCTCTACTCGCTCTCCCGGTCCGCCTGCGCCGACCGCGGCGCGTTCGCCGACCGCGGCGCGTTCGCCGACCGCGGCGCTCCGGTGTACACCGGGCCCGACCCGCTGCTGCGCGCCGCCGGAGGACTGCGCGCCGACCAGCGCGAGGTCCTGCTGCTGTGGGCGGGCGAATGGCTGGAGACCGCCGACATCGCGCACGTCCTCGGCATCGCCCCCGACACGGTGGCGCAGCTCCTGCACGCCGCGCGCATCCGGCTCGAGCGGGCCGTGCTCGACACGCTGATGCGCGGCACCACCGAGATGTCGCTGGAGCTGATCGCGGCATTCGAGAAGGGCAGGCTGCCGCAGCTCCTCGCCCGGCGGTCGCCCGCGCTGGCGCCCACGTGGCTGCGCGAGCAGGTCCTGGACGTCTGCGAGACCGAGGCCACCCGGGCGCTGCCGAGCGTCGCGGTGCCGAGCCCCCTCGTGGTCATCGGGCCGCCGGGCGCGGCCGGCCGCACCGGGCGCGCCGGCGCGGGCGGCTCGCGGGCCAAGCGCCGCGTGCTCGGCAAGGGCATCGGCGCGGTCGCCGGGATCGCCGCCGCCGCGGCGGCGGCGGTCGGGCTGCTGGTGTCGTGGCCGGCGGCCAAGAGCGGCGGCACGAGCTCGCTCGTCCCGACGGCCGGTCACACCGACCAGAGCGGTCAGGCCACGCCGGAACCCGACCAGCGCACCCAGGGCCTCACCGGCGGCGAGCGGTCCACCGGCGGCGCGAAGCCGGCGTCCGGCAATCCCGTCACCAGCGCGTTCGACGAGCCGCCGGCCCCCGCCGTCCCGGCGCCCGGCACCCCGCGCGCCGACGGCGGCACCACGGCCCCGGCCAAGCCGTCCTCCCCCGCGCCCAAGCAGAGCAAGGTCGGCAAGACGGCCGCGCCGAAGCCGGGTACCCCCAAGCCGCCGGACGAGACGAGCACACCCCCGGACGACGGCGGCACGTCCCCGGGCGGCGGCGGTTCCACCTCCCCCGGCAGCCCGAGCCCGACGGACCCGACGACTCCCACCGACCCGCCCACGCAGGACCCGGAGCCGTCGCCGTCCCCCACGTCCAACCCGACCCCGGCGCCCTAGCGGCCACCGGCGCCACAGCCGCGGACGGCCGCACCCGCGGGCGTCATGCCTGCTGGGGGCCCGCTTCCAGGGCGCGCGGGACGGTCCGGGGCGTCCGCTCGGCGGGCGAGGTCGCGCGGCGGCGTTCGAGCTGTATGAGGACGCCGCCGACCAGCGCGCCGGTGAGCATCGCCACCAGGTGCCCGACGGCGGCGACCTCCAGCGAGCCCAGCCCGTCGAACAGGAACGGCGCCAGCCCCGCCCAGCCGGCCAGCGCGAGCAGCCGCGGCACCCGACCCGGCCCGTACAGGATCGCGGCCACCAGCGCCGCCGACAGCACGTAGGACGGGCCCACGTCGGAGACGGTGCGCACCGAGTCGGACAGCTGGCCGAGTTCGAGGCGCAGGAACGCCACGCCCTCGCTCACCACGGTGCCGAGCACGTGGGACGCGGCGACCAGCAGCACCCCGCGCAGGTTGCCGAAGCGGCGGGCGACGGGGAACAGGCCGATGCCGATCACCACCATCAGCAGGGCCTGCGCCCCCTCGGCGACGAACGCCGACACCAGCATCGTGCCGAGCGGGTTGACCGCCAGGTTGGCCAGGTTGGTGCTGGCCCACGCGATCAGCTCGTGCCGGGACGCCGGTTCGAGCACGCACTCCTGCACCAGCCACATCGCGCCGAAGAGGCCCAGGAACGCGAGCGGCATCGGATACCGCCTCAGAAAACCGCCCATATCCCCGGCACACTAGATGGTGTTGGAGGAGCGGGCAGGCGATATCCCGAACGCGCGCCGTCCGTCCCGGGCTCACAGGGCCGCGGCGCCTTCGACCGGGGAGTCGCCGCGCCGGACGAGTAGGGCGGCCAGGATCGCGGCGAGCGCGACGACGCCGGCGACGGTCATGGCGGACTGGAAGCCGTCCATGAACGCCAGGTGGCTCCCGGTGGTGATGGCGTCGGCGGCCGGCGCGGGCGTTCCGGGCGGGACGGGCGCCACGCCCTGCGAGACCAGGCCCGCCTGACCGGCCAGCCGCCCGGCGGCCTCGTCCGGGACGCCCGCCCCGGTCAGCCGTCCGACCAGCACGTCGCCGACCTTGGTGGACAGCAGGGTGCCGAGCACGGCGGTGCCGAGCACGCCGCCGACCTGCGCGGCGGTCTGCTGGAGCCCGCCCGCGACGCCCGCCAGGTGCGCGGGCGCGTTGCCGACGATCGCCTCGGTCCCCGGGACCATGATGAACCCGAATGCCAGCCCGACCAGCACGAACCAGGGCCAGAGCTGCGAGTACGGGGCGTCCGCGCCGACCTGGGCCAGGCCGAACATCGCGGCGGCGGTGAACGCCATCCCGAGCACCATCGGGGGGCGCGGCCCGAACCTGCTGGTGAGCGCCCCGGCGAGCGGCGAGGCGACGATGAACACCGCGGTCATCGGCAGCAGCCGCACGCCCGCGCCGATCGGGCTCAGGCCGTGCACCTGCTGGAGGTAGAGGGTCAGGAAGAAGATCGTGCCGAACATCCCGAAGAAGCCGAGGACGATCAGCCCGGTCGCGGCCGACAGCGAGACCGAGCGGAACAGCCCCATCGGCAGCAGCGGGTTCTCGGCGCGCAGCTCGTTCAGGACGAAGGCCACGCCGAGAACGAGGGCGGCGGCGAACGAGATCAGCGGCACCGCGGCGCCGAAGCCGTCCTGCCCCGCCTTGATCAGGCCCCAGACCAGGCCGAACAGCGAGCCGGAGAGCAGCGCGACGCCGGGCAGGTCGAACGACCCGGCGGCCTCCTCGCTCCGGGACTCGCGGATCACCCACAGCCCGACGGCGAGCGCGAGCAGGCCGAGCGGGGCGTTGAGGAAGAACACCGACTCCCAGTTGACGTTCTCCACCAGCAGTCCGCCGACGATCGGGCCGCCCGCGATGGACACGCCGACGGTGGCCCCCCACACGCCGATCGCGGTGTTGAGCCGCTCGGCCGGGAAGGTGTTGCGCAGGATCGCCAGGCTGGCCGGTTGCAGGAGCGCCCCCGCGAAGCCCTGCACCACCCGCCAGAAGATGACCATGCCGAGCCCGCCCGACATCCCGATCAGCACCGACGCGGCGGCGAAGCCGACCACCCCGGCCAGGAAGGTGCGGCGCCGGCCGAACCGGTCGGCGATCTTGCCGGCCGGGATCAGCGTGACGGCCAGCGCCAGCAGATAGGCGTTGGTGACCCACTGGAGCCCGGCGAGGTCGGCGCCGAGGTCCCTGGCGATCGCGGGGTTGGCGATGGACACCACGGTCGCGTCCAGCCCGACCATCATCACGCCGAGCGAGACCGCGATCAGGGTGAGCCAGGGATGGCCGTGCCCGGCGCGGGCCGCGCCGCGGCCCCGGACGCGGCCGGGCGGCCGGTCCTGTCGCCCGCCGGGCGGCAGGACTCCGATGTTCGAGGACTGGGACATGGACGGCCTCCGAGGGTGCGGCGCTGATCGGTGAGGCCAAATTGTCATGTCCTGACACTTGTCGTCAAACGACTCAGGTCAGCAAAAGACATGATTCATATCACGACAGGATTCTGCGCCCAGCACTTGGCGGAGCATCGCCGGCTCGTTACACTTCGCGCATGACCGCGACCGCCCCCGAGACCCGCCCCGCGGATCCCGGCACCCCGCCCCAGGGCCGGCGCGAACGCAAGAAGCAGCGCACCCGCGAGGCCCTCGTCGACGCGGCGTTCACCCTCTTCGCCGAGAAGGGCTTCGACGCCACCACCGTCGAAGAGATCACCGACGCCGTGGACGTGTCGTCCCGCACGTTCTTCCGCTACTTCGCCTCGAAAGAGGACGTCGCGCTGACCTTCCAGGAGGAGCAGGCCCGGGCCCTGCTCCAGCTCCTGGCCGCCCGCCCGGACGACGAGCCGATCATGACGGCGCTGCGCCAGACCATGGTCCAGATCGCGCGGGCCTGCGAGAACGGCGAGCTCGGCTTCGACACCGGCCGGTTCGAGTGCATGCTCTCCCTGACCGCCGACAGCTCCACCCTGATGGCCGGCAGCCTCGAGCACTCGCGGCAGAAACTGCTCGATCTGACCCGCACGATCGCGCTGCGGATCGGCGCCGACCCCGACACCGACCTGCGCCCGCACGTGATCGCCTCGACGGTGATGGGCGCCTTCCACGTCGCCGCGGGCGCGCTGCGCATGGGCATGCGCGGCTACAGCTCGCTCTCCGAGGCCCTCGACGAGGCGTTCGGCGTCCTGGAGGCCGGCGTCAACTTCCCGGCGATGCCCGAGGAGCACGCCCGGACGGCCCCGGACGGCCCGCCGCACCACTCCGGCGCGGCGGACGCGTCCTAGCTGTGCTGCCCAGGGCGCGTCCCAGCCAGGGCGTGTTCTAAGCGGGCCGCCGGAGCGCGTGGTCGGGTGGGTCAGGGTCAGGCGGCGCCGAGCATCAGGCCGCTGGTGGGTACGCCGGTGCCCGCCGTGACCAGCACGTTCCGCACGTCCGGCACCTGGTTGACCGAGGTGCCGCGGATCTGCCGCGCGCCCTCGGCGATGCCGTTCATCCCGTGGATGTACGCCTCACCCAGCTGACCCCCGTTGGGGTTGACCGGGAGGCGACCGCCGAGTTCAATGCCACCGTCCTTGATGAAGTCCTTGGCCTCGCCGCGCCCGCAGAAGCCCAGCTCCTCCAGCTGGACCAGCACGAACGGGGTGAAGTGGTCGTACAGGATGGCGGTCTGCACGTCCGCGGGGGCCAGTCCGGACTGCCGCCACAGGGTGTCGCCGACGTTGCCCATCGCGGGCAGGGCGCCGAGGTCGCCGGTGTAGTAGCCGAACATCATCATCTGGTCCGGCCCGGTGGCCTGCGCCGCCGCGTTGATCACCACCGGCGGGTGCGGCAGGTCGCGGGCGCGCTCGGCGCTGGTGACCACGATCGCCACGCCGCCGTCGGACTCCTGGCAGCAGTCCAGCAGGTGCAGCGGGTCGACGATCCAGCGGGACGCCTGGTGCTCCTCCAGCGTGATCGGCCGCCCGTGGAACCACGCCTTGGGGTTGGTGGCGGCGTGCCGCCGCATCGCGACCGCGACCCGGCCGAGGTCCTCGCTGGTCGCGCCGTGGTCGTGCAGGTAGCGGCGGGCCTGCATGGCCACCCATGCGGCCGGCGTCGCGAACCCGTACGGCAGGTGCCAGGAGAACTCCAACCCGGTCGAGTCGGCCCGGGACGACGGGCTGGCCTGTCCGAACCGGTGCCCGGACCGCTCGTTGAAGGCCCGGTAGCAGACCACCGCGTCGGCCTGCCCGGTCGCCACGGCCATCGCCGCGTGCGCGACGGTGCCGCAGGCCGCGCCGCCGCCGTAGTCCACCCGGGAGAAGAACCGCAGCCCCGGGATGCCCAACTCGCGCTGGACGGCGATCTCGGAGTTGGCGTCGGCGGTGAAGGTGACCAGCCCGTCCACGTCGGACGGCTTGAGGCCCGCGTCGCGGATCGCGTCCAGGCACGCCTCGGCGGCGAGCCGCAGCTCCGACCGGCCCGACTCCTTGGAGAACTCGGTGGCGCCGATCCCGGCGATCGCCGCCTTGCCCGACAGGCTCATCGCTCCTCCGCCTTGAGTCGTACGGTCGCGGTGACGTGGTCGCCGAGGCTGACCGCGCCGCGCACCGTGAGGGTGTGCTCGTCCACCCGCTCGCCGGTGAGCCTCAGCGTGTCCCCGGCGTAGGCGGGCACGCCGAGGCGGACCTCGATGCCCGCCAGCTCGGCGCCCGGGACGGTCTCCAGGACGTAGCGCTGCACCAGGCCCATGGTGGTGAGGATGTTGAGGAAGATGTCCTTGGACCCCTGCGCGCGGGCGAGCCCGGGATCGTGGTGGACGGGCGTGAAGTCGCGGGTCGCGAGGGCGGTCGAGATGACGAACGTCGGCGTCAGCTCGATCTCCAGCCCGCCCTCCGCCGTCCCCGGCCCGGGCTCCGGCTCCTCCTGCGGCGGCGGCGCGCCCGCCGGGGTCCACTGCGGAAGGGTGAGGTCGTCGTCCATCCGCTCGAACACCAGCCGCACCGGCATGCCGACCGTCACGTCCTCGGGCGGGCAGCCGAGCACATTCCCGATGATCCGGACGCCCTCCTCCAGCTCGACGACCGCGACCACGTACGGGGGCGTGCGGCCGGGCACCGGGGGATGGTGGTGGACGACGTAGCTGTGCACCTCGCCGCGTCCGCTCGCCACCACGTACCCGCGCGCGGTCGAATGGCAGCTCGGGCACATCGGGCCGGGTGGATGGCGCAGCGCGCCGCAGTCGTCGCAGCTCTGGACGCGCAGCTCGCCGTTGTTCACGCCGTCCCAGAAGAACGCGGTGTCGGGGCCGATCGCCGGCTGGAGCGGGTACTTCCCGCCCTTGCCCGCCTTGCCGCCGCCGCCCTTGGCGGGTCCGGCGGCCCCGTCCGGGCGCTTGCGCGGCTGGAACTTCAGCACCCGGAACATCATCTCGGCGACGCGCTCGTCGTTCTCGTCGTACCAGGTCTGGTACCAGGTGACGAAGTATCCCTCGCCCATGCCGGTCTTCTTGGGGCCCGCGACACCGCCGAACCGCATCGTCGAGCGGAGCCGCTCGCCGACCTTCACATACCGGTCGTAGGTCTGCTCGCAGTTGGTCGCGACGACGCCGCCGTACCCGCCCTCGTTCAGCAGCCGCAGCGGCTCGTCGGCGACCGACCCGCCCTGCTGCCTCGGCCCGGCCAGGCCCTGCATCGACCAGACCTGGATCATCGCGGGCGGCGCGACACCGTCCCAGCCGCCGGGGTCGCCGAGCGCCTGCGTCCAGTTGCGGATCATCGCCGCGTTCACCGGGTCAGGGCAGGGCGCCGCGGGCCGTTCACCGACCGCCGCCAGCCGCGCGGCGGCCTCGGTGAGCTCCCCGTGGACGGATGACCCGTGGACGGTTGACTCCTGCACGAAACTTCTCCTGTCGGGTCAGCGGGGGGCGCGGGGCAGGCCGAGGCCGATCATCGCGATCAGCTCGCGCTGGATCTCGTTGACGCCGCCGCCGAAGGTCAGCACGACCGCGCCCTTGACCCCGTGGTCGAGCACCGAGATGAACTCGGCGGTGGCCGGGTCGCCCGGGTCGCCGTAGCGGGCCAGCGCGTCGCCGACGATCCGGCCGACGTCCTGCATCCGCTCCGACCCGTAGATCTTGGTGGCGGACGCGTCCGCCGCGCCCAGCCAGCCGAGGTCCTGGTTGGCCGCGACCTGCCAGTTGAGGAACTCGTTGACGCGCAGGTAGGCGTACACCTGCGCGACCGCGCGGCGCACCGCGGGCTCCTCGATCGGCGTCCTGCCGTCGCGGCCCCTGGCGGTACGGGCCCAGCGCGCGAACCGGTCGTAGGTGTGCCCGATGTTGCCGGCCGGGCCGAGCGTGACCCGCTCGTGGTTGAGCTGGTTGACGATGAGGTCCCAGCCCTTGTTCTCCGCGCCGATGAGCATCCCGGCGGGCACCCGCACGTCCTGGTAGTACGTGGAGTTGGTGTGGTGCCTGCCGTCCATTGTGACGATCGGCGTCCAGGAGAACCCGGGGTCCTTGCAGTCCACGATGAGCATCGAGATGCCCTTGTGCTTCTTGGCGTCCGGGTCGGTGCGCGCGGCCAGCCACACGTAGTCGGAGTAGTGCGCGCCCGAGGTGAAGATCTTCTGCCCGTTGACGACGTAGTGGTCGCCGTCCTTCACCGCGGTGGTGCGCAGCGACGCCAGGTCGGTGCCGGCGCCCGGCTCGCTGTAGCCGATCGCGAAGTGGCACTCCCCCGCCAGGATCCTGGGCAGGAAGAACGACTTCTGCTCGTCGGTGCCGTACTGGAGGATCGTCGGCGCCACCGAGTTCAGCGTGATGATCGGGTACGGCACCTCGGCGCGCGCGATCTCGTTGGCGAAGATCTGCTGCTCCAGCGGGCCGTAGCCGCGTCCGCCGTACTCCTCCGGCCACGCGACGCCGAGCATCCCGTCGCGGCCGAGCCGCTTGCAGTGCTCCATGTAGGACGTGCCGAACGGGTCGTCGGCGATCCCCGCGCGCCGCTCCCGGTCCAGGCAGCCGGTGAAGTACTCGCGCAGCTCGGCGCGGAGCTTCTTCTGCTCGTCGGTCAGATCGATGAACATTCAGGCCTCCTGTGCCACGAGGGCGCCGAGGGTGTCGAGCTGGTCTTCCGCGCCGCCGAGAAGGTGCCCGGAGTGCTTGGCCCAGGCGAAGTAGCGGTGCAGCGGGTAGGTGACGTCCAGGCCGATCCCGCCGTGCAGGTGCTGGCAGGTGTACAGGGCCTTCACCACCGGATCGCAGGCGTTGTAGGAGGCGATGGCGAGGACCTCGTCGGTGTCCGGCGCGTCCTCGGCGAACCGCCAGGCGCCCGCCCACACGGCCACGTCCAGCGCGCGCTTGGCGATGTAGACGTCGCCGATCTGCATGGTCACGGCCTGGAACTGGGCCAGCGCCCGCTCGAACTGCTCGCGCGTCTTGACGTACTCGGTGGTGATCTTGAGGGCGCCCTCGATCACACCGGACGACAGCGCGACCGCGCCGGACACCGCCGAGCGGCGCAGCGTGTCCCAGGCGGCGCCGTCCGCGACGCCGCCGAGCAGCGCGTCCGCGCCGACCCGGACGCCGGTCAGCTCGACCCGCGACAGCGGCTCGGTGGTCGCCGACGGGTGCGCGGTGACCGTCGCGGCGGCGGGCTCGACCAGGAACACCCCGACGCCCGCGCCGTCCACCCGCGCGGGGATCAGGATCCGGGCGGCCTCGGCCGCGTACGGCACGAAGGTCTTCACCCCGTCCAGGACGTACCCGTCGCCGTCCGGGCGGGCGGTCGCGGCGACCAGGCCGGCCGGGCCGACCTCGCGGTAGGCACCGGTGAGGACGGTGTCGCCCTCGACCAGCGGCCCGAGCAGCGCCCGCTGCGCCGCCGTGCCGTGCCGCGCGATCGGCAGCGCGGCCAGCGCGAGCGAGGCGTAGGCGGGGACGGGCGCGACGTGCGCGCCGATCTCCCGCAGGATCACCGTCAGCTCGACCGGGCCGAGCCCGGCGCCGCCGACCTCCTCGGGCAGCACGACGCCCAGCAGCCCGGCCTGCGCCAGGGCCTTCCAGGTCACCGTGTCGTAGGTGATGCCGCTCTTCTCGAAACTCTCCAGCCGCTCCGGGGCCGCCTCGCGCGCGAGCAGCTCGGCGGCGAGCCCCCGCAGCGCTTGCCGGGTCTCATCGAGATTGAAATCCACTCATCCGCTCCCTTCCAGGAGGTGCAGTCGGCCGCGCCGTTCGAACTCGGTCCGGAGCCGGGCCACGTCTTCGAGGGTCATCCGCCGGTAGGCCAGGTCCCTGCCGGGCCGCCACCACACCGGGTCGCCGGTGCGCCAGCCGTCCCGGGCCAGCCGGCGCTTGAGGATCTTGTTGGACGCGGTCGCGGGCAGCTCCGCCGCCACCCGCACGTACCGGGGCGGCCACTTCGGGCCCAGGTCGGCCCGGCCGCGCAGGTAGGCGCCGAACGCCTCGGGGTCGAACCCGTCGGCGGCCAGCGCCAGCATCACCTGGTCGCCGGACGCCGCGTCCGGCACGCCGTAGACGGCGAGCTGCCGCACGCCCGGGAACTCGGCGAGGACCCGTTCCACCTGGGCGGCGCCGAAGTTCTCGCCGTCCACCCTGAGCCGCTCGGCGGTACGGCCCGCGAAGAACACGAACCCGCCGGGGTCGGCGTAGGCGTGGTCGCCGCTCCAGAACATGCCGTCGCGCAGCCGCTCGGGCGCCGGGTCGTTGTAGTAGCCGTCGAACAGCCCGTGGCCGCCGGCGGCGACCAGCTCGCCGATGGCCTCCGCGCCGTTGGCCAGCCGCCCGGCCTCGTCGAAGCGCGCGGGCGGGCACTCGGCGCCGGTCTCCGGGTCGAGGATCCGCACCCCGTCCGCGAGCCGGCCGAGGGCGCCCGGCGGGCCGGACGGGTCGGGGGTCAGCGAGATCGCGGTCTCGGACGAGCCGTACGCGTCGATCACGAAGCAGCCGAAGCGCTCCTGGAAGGACCGCTGCTCCAGCGGGGCGGCCTCGTTCCCGAACGCGAACTTGAGCGGGTTGTCGGCGTCGCCGTCCGCGCGCGGCGTCGCGAGCACGTACGACAGCGCCTTGCCGACGTAGTGCAGGTAGGTGCAGCCGTGCGCGCGCACGTCGGGCAGCAGCCCGGACGCGGAGAACCGCTCGCGGAGCACCAGCTCGGCGCCGGCGGCGAGCGCGGGCGCGAACGCCGCCATGATCGCGCCGGAGTGGAACAGCGGCATCGGGCAGTAGACGACGTCGGTCGGGCCGAGCATCTTGCCGGCGAGGTTCTCGCCCGGCACCGTGACCTTGCGGTGCGTGACGCGGACGGCGCGCGGGTTCCCGGACGTGCCCGAGGTGAAGATCAGCATGAGTAGCGTCGCGGGCGTGATCGCCGCGGTGCCGGGCGGCGCGGCGCCCGCGTGCGGGGCCAGCGCGGACTGGTAGGCGTCGCCCTCGATGTCGAGCACCGCGTCCGCCACCGGGGCGTCCGCCGGCATCGCGTCCGCAAGGCGGGCGGCCTGCTCGGCGTACCGGGACTGGGTGAGGATCAGGTCGCAGTCGGCGCGCTCGGCGTCCCCGGCCAGCTCGGCGGCGCTGCGGGTCGGGTTGAGCGCGACGACGACCGCGCCGGAGAGCGCCGCCCCGCCGAGCAGGAACACCAGCTCGGGCACGTTGTCGAGCAGGACGCCCACGTGCAGCCGGCGGTCGCGCCCGCCTCCGCCGTCCGCCCCGCGGGCGTTCATCCAGGCGGCGCGGACGGCGCATTCGCCGACCACCTCGCGCCAGGTCCAGGCCCGGCCGCCACCGGCGCGGCGCAGGCCCGGACGGTCGTCGGAGGCCCGTGCCTCCAGCAGCGCTGCCACGGTCACCCGCGTCCACCTCCCGCCCATCGACCCTACGGCGGCAAAACTAGAACAGATTCTAGTCGGTGTCCAGGGGTGTGATCGCGATCGATCGACGACCCTTTCACCGCGCCCACCACAGGGGGGCAGCTCCAGCGGGCCGCGTGGCGCGGGATCGGGGCGGGCCGATAAGATAACGCGTTCTCAATTTCGTGGGGCGCACCGGGGCCGAGCCCGCCCGCCGGACCGTCCGAACCCCCAACTAGAACTGATTCTACTTACGTCGCCACGACCCGGCCCGATGCCCGTCTCGCCCGCCTTTGCCATGAAAGTGGGGGCTTATCGGTCCCGGCGGCGCCGTCCCGCCGGCGCCGTCAGGCCGCGATCGTGGATAACACGTTCTTGTCGGGCTGTACCCTAGGGCGCGAGGGGGACAGGCCACGGGCGATGCGCCCGGCCAGGGAGGGGTGACGACCGTGACCGCAGAGCCGACGGCGGCCGAGGACAAGGCCGCCGCGCCGCAGGGCGTACGGTCCCGCAGCCAGCACCAGCGGCGCAAGCGGATCGTCCAGGCCGCGGCGGCGCTCGCCTCGCGCGGCGGCGTCGAGGCCATGCAGATGCGCACCGTCGCCGAGCGGGCCGGGGTGGCGCTCGGCACCCTCTACCGCTACTTCCCGTCCAAGATGGACCTGGTCGTCGCGGTGGTCAGCGAGGAGCTCGACCTGCTGGAAGGCAGCATCGAGCGCCGCCCGCCGCGCACCGACGCCCCGCCGCAGCGCGCGGTGGACGTGCTGATGCGCGCCACCCGCGGGCTGATGCGCGAGCCCGAACTGGCCGAGGCGCTGATCCGCTCGCTGCTGCTGTCGGACGTCAAGACCGACTTCGGCGACCGGATGACCGGGCTGCTGCTGCGCGCTGCCGTCGGCCCCGAGGTCCCGGTCGGCGACGACGACCCGCGCCGGGTGGTGGCCAAGGCGCTGTCCAGCGTCTGGACGATGGAGATGATCGAGATGCTGCGCGGGCACGCCACCGCCGAGCAGATCCAGGTCCGGCTGGAGATCGCCGCCGCCCGCCTGCTCACCGACTTCTAGGCTGTGTTCCAAGCCCGGCCCGGCCTCCTCGCCCGACGGCTCGGACACCGGCCGCGTCCGGGCGCCTCCCGTGCGGTGGCCGGGGATCCGCCCGTGCGCCGGGCACGGCCGCACTACATTTGGTCCCGACCAGAGCGCGGACGTAGAAGGGGTGCCAGTGACCGAGCAGGAGCCGATCCTCAGCGACGGCGTCATCATCGAGTTCGTCGACGGCAAGGACGTCCCCGTCCAGCACAAGGACTTCGGTGAGCGTGCCGTCGTGATGCGCGACGCCAAGAACCCTGAGGGCCCCATCCTCTATTTCACCGAGGCCGAGTGGGACGCCTTCATCGCGGGCGTCAAGGACGGCGAGTTCGACGACCTCCTCGAGGAGGAGCCCGCCGAGTAGGTCCGGCCGGGCCGGCGGCCCCGCGGCCGTCTCGGCCGCGGGGCCTCGCGTCGTCCGGCCGTGTTCCCAAGCCCGGCCCGGCGTCCTCGCCTGGCGGCTCGGACACCGACCTGGCTTGGGCGAGCGCGACATCGCTTCGCGATCTGACCGGTGAGGCTCGCCTCCGGCATCGCCCCACCGGCCAGGTAACGCGCTCGCGCGACGGCCGAGGCACTTTGAAACACGCTCTAGACCACGGCCCGGTTCAGTGCCGTCCAGCGGGCGTTGAGGGCTCGTTCGCCGTCCCGGGCGAGGTCGCCGAAAAGGCGCAGGCGGGCGAGGCCGCCGTCCGGGTGCAGGTCGACGCGGACGTGGGTGACCTCGCGCGCGGTGGTGAGGCGGAAGCGGTGCCGGGTGTCGGGCTGGAGGCGGGTGCGCTCCAGCAGCGGCGCCCACCCGCCCGGATCGTCGGGCTCGGTGGTGCGGGCGTCGAGGCCGGACAGCTCGACCCCGGCGGGCGCGTTGAACTTCAGGTTGGAGGTATCGACCTCGGCGAGCCGGACCACGCCGGGCGCGGCCAGCCGGACCACCGCCCACTCGTTGCCGGGCTCGCGGCGGCGCGCGGTCTCCCACCCCTCGGACTGGTCACGGGCCAGGCCGGGGAACAGCATGTTGTCGGGCGCCGAGTAGAACATGTTCGAGCACTCGGTGACGCGGGCGCCGTTCTCCAGCGCGGCCAGGTCGACGGTGAGGCCGGTGAGCAGGCGCGGGTCGGGCACCACGTCCCCGTGCACGCGGAGCCGGGCGACGCCGCCGTCCGGCAGCACGTTCAGCCGGACGTGGGTGAAGCGGCGCCCGGACGCGAGGTCGAAGGCGTGCGGGGCGTCCCCCTTGAGCGGGCTCGGCGGAACGATCTCCGTCCAGCCGGCGCCGCCCAGCTCGGCGGGCGAGGGGTGGCCGTCCACGGCGCAGGCGTCGACGGAGACGTGCGGCGGGAAGTTGCCCTTGAACCAGGACGTGTCGACGACCACGCAGCGGATCACGCCGGGCAGGCCGAGCCGGACGATGGCCCAGTCGTGCCCGAGGTCCCCGTTCTCGTCGGGACGGCGCCGCGCCGTCTCCCAGCCGTCGTACTCCTGGCCCCTCGGCCCGAACGTCCCGGGGCGGAACTCCGGTTCCCACGGGTTGATGAGGTTCTCCTTCTCCTCGAACGACTCGTCGCTGGCGGCGACGACCGAGCCGCCGAGGGTGCGGACGGCCAGGTCCGGCAGGGAGGTGAATGGGCTCACGGGTACGGGCTCTCCATTTCGTTCAGCGGCGGAGCGGCGAGCCGGACGGGGTGCCGTCCGCGATCTCGCCGCGCAGCCAGGTCGTGCGGACGGCGCCGGTCAGGGCGCGGCCCGCGTACGGGGTGACGGGGTGGCGGTGGTGGAGCGCGGCCGGGTCCACGGCGAAGGTCTCGTCGGCGGCGAACGCGACCAGGTCGGCGTCGTTCCCCACGGCGATGCGGCCCTTGCCCTGGAGGCCGGCGAGCGCGGCCGGGCCCTCGGCCATCCAGCGGGCGACGTCCGCGAGGCCGTGGCCGCGCGCCCGCGCGGCGGTCCAGACGGCGGGCAGGCCGAGCTGGAGGGAGGAGACGCCGCCCCACGCGGTGGCGAAGTCGCCGCGCTTCAGCTCGGGCGTGCAGGGCGAGTGGTCGGTGACGACGCAGGAGATGACGCCGCCGGCGAGGCCGCGCCACAGCTCTTCGCGGTTGGCCGCGTCCCGGATGGGCGGGCAGCATTTGTAGGCGGTCGCCGGAGCGGGGGCCGTCGCGACGTCGCCGGCGGACAGCGTCAGGTAGTGCGGGCACGTCTCGGCGGTGACGGGGACGCCCCGGGAGCGCGCCTCGGCGAGCGGTTCCAGGCAGTCGGAGGCGGACAGGTGCAGGATGTGCGCCCGCACACCGGTCTCCTCGGCCAGCGCGACGACCCGTTCGACCGCGCGCCGCTCGGCGCTCGGCGGGCGGGAGCGCAGGAACGCGGGGTAGCCGCCGTCGCCGGGCGCGGTGAGTTCGGCGGGGTCCTCGGCGTGCACGATGACCAGGCCGCCGAACGCGGCGATCTCGCGGAACGCCGCGCGCATCCCGTCCGGCGGCAGCGGCGGGAACTCGGGGACGCCGGAGTCGGAGGTGAAGCACTTGAAGCCGAAGACGCCGGCCTCGTGCAGGGCGCGCAGCTCGGCGGTGTTGCCGGGGACGGCGCCGCCCCAGAAGCCGACGTCCACGTGGCAGCGGCCGAGCGCGGCGGCGCGCTTGACCGCGAGGGCGGACGGGGTGGTGGTCGGCGGCAGCGAGTTGAGCGGCATGTCGATCAGGGTGGTCACGCCCCCGGCGGCGGCGGCGCGGGTCGCGGTGGCGAAGCCCTCCCACTCGGTGCGGCCCGGCTCGTTGACATGGACGTGGGTGTCGACGAGGCCGGGGAGCAGCGCGACGTCGCCGAGGTCGACCTCGGCGGCGGCGGCGAGCCGGGCGCCGGGGTCATGGTGGACGGCGGCGATCCGGCCGTCCCGCACGGCGACGGCCGCCGGGCGCTCCCCGTCCGGCAGCACCGCCCGCCGGGACCGGACCACCAGGTCGTAGCGGTCCGGCGCCGCATCGTCGTGGCCGCTCACGTGGTGACCAGGTGCTCCGGGCGGACCGGCACGCGGGTGAGCGGCCGACCCGTGGCGGCGCGGACGGCGGCCACGATCGCCGGGGTGGAGGAGAGCGTGGGCGGCTCGCCCGCGCCGCGCAGCCCGTACGGGGCCTCGGGGTCGGGGTTCTCCAGGATGTCCAGCCGCATCGGCGGCATGTCCAGGATGGTGGGGATCAGGTAATCGGTGAACGAGGGGTTGCGGACCAGGCCGCCCGAGACGACGATCTCCTCCATCAGCGCCAGCCCGAGGCCCTGCGCGGAGCCGCCGTGGATCTGCCCCTCCAGCGACAGCCGGTTGAGGATCTTCCCCACGTCCTGGACGGCGGCCAGCTCCACCACCTTGACCAGGCCGAGCTCGACGTCCACGTCGACGACGGCGCGGTGCACGCACAGGGCGAGCTGGGTGTGGCTGCGGCCCTGCCCGGTGACCGGGTCCAGCGCGGTGGTGGGCCGGTGGTGGAACTCGCGGGTCGCCTCGATGACCTCGGTGCCGAGGATCTCCGCGATGGTGCCGAGCACCCCGGCGGACCGCGAGACGACCCGGCCGCCAGCGACGGTGAGGTCGCCGGGCACGCGCCCCGCGGGGCCCGCGCGGCGCTCGGCGAGCGCGATCAGCTCGGCGCGGACGGCCTCGCAGGCGGTCTTGACCGCGCCGCCGCTCATGTACGACTGGCGCGAGGCCGAGCTGGACCCGGCGTCGCCTACCGCGTCGTCGGCCGGGGCGATGACGACCCGCCGCACGCCGAGCTCGGTCCGCGCGATCTGCGCCTGGATCGTCACCAGGCCCTGCCCGACCTCGGCGGCGGCGGTGTGCACCAGCGCGGTGGGCTCGCCGCCGATCACCTCCAGCCGGACCCGGGCGGTGGCCAGGTCGTCGAAGCCCTCGGAGAAGCAGATGTTCTTGATGCCGACGCCGTAGCCGACGCCGCGCACGACGCCCTCGCCGTGGGTGGTCTGCGCCACGCCGCCGGGCAGCCCGCGCAGGTCGGACGAGTCCCGTTCGGGGGGCATCGGCATCGCCTCCAGCCGGGTCAGCATGTCGGCCAGCGGCGCGGGCGCCTCGATGATCTGCCCGGTCGCGAGCCTGGACCCCTGCTTCACGGCGTTGCGGCGGCGGATCTCGACCGGGCCGAGCCCGCACGCGGCGCCGAGCCGGTCCATCATCGACTCGTAGGCGAAGCACGCCTGCACCGCGCCGAACCCGCGCATCGCCCCGCACGGCGGGTTGTTGGTGTAGACGCCGTACGCGTCGACGCGGATGTTGGGGATCTCGTACGGGCCGACGCCGAGCGAGGCGGCGTTGCCGGTGACGTTCAGGGTGGACGAGGTGTACGCGCCGCCGTCCAGGACGATCTCCACATCGGCGAACAGCAGCCGCCCCTCGGCGGTGGCGCCGTACTCGTACCGCAGGTGCGCCGGGTGCCGGTGGACGTGCCCGAAGAACGACTCCTGCCGGTTGTAGGACATCTTGACCGGCCTGCCGGTGTGCAGCGCGAGCATCCCCGCGTGGATCTGCATCGACAGGTCCTCGCGCCCGCCGAACGCGCCGCCGACGCCCGCGAGCGTCATGTGCACCTGGCCAGCGGTGAGCCCGAGGCACGGCGCGATCTGCTTGAGGTCGTTGTGGATCCACTGGGTGGAGACGTACAGGTCGACGCCGCCGTCCTCGGCCGGGATCGCCAGGCCCGACTCGGGGCCGAGGAACGCCTGGTCCTGGATGCCGACCTCGTACTCGCCGGCCACCACGACGGCGGCGGCGGCGCGCGCCGCCGCCACGTCGCCGACGCGGATCGGCTGGTGCCGGGCGATGCCGCCGAGGCCCTGCACCTTCAGCCCCTCCGGGTCGGCGACGACCGCCCGCGGGTCGGTGACCGGCTCCAGCACCTCCCAGCCGATCCCGATCAGGGCCGCCGCGCGGCGGGCGGTCTCGGGATGGTCGGCGGCGACGAGCGCGACCGGCTCGCCCTGGTGGCGGACCTGGTCGACGGCGAGGACGGGCTGGTCGTCGGCGCCGTCGATGCCGAACGTCCCGCGTCCCGGGACGTCCCGGTGGGTGAGCACGGCGCGCACCCCCGGGACGGCGAGCGCGGGCCCGATGTCGACGGAGGTGATGCGGGCCCGGGGGTGCGGGCTGCGCAGCGTGGCGCCCCACAGCATCCCGTCGATCCACAGGTCGGACGCGTACGCGAACTCCCCGGTGACCTTGAGCGTGCCGTCTGGCCGCAGCGCGCTGTCGCCGACGCCGCCGAGCCCGGGGGCGGCGACATGGCCGGGGGACTTGATCGGCGCGGCCATCTACAGCACCTCCCCGGCGAGCCGCATGAGGCGGCGGTGCGCATCGGCGCCGCGCCGTCCGACCTCGTCCTGCGGGACGGTCACGAGCGTGTCGCCCGCGACGACGGTCCGGCCGCCGACGAGCAGCCGGGCGAGCGGCGGAGTGCCGCCGAACGCCAGCGCCACGACCGGATCGTCGACCGCGGCGTGGAACCCGTCCACCCGCCACAGCGCGACGTCGGCGAGCTTGCCCGGTTCGAGCGAGCCGATCTCGGCCTCGCGGCCGAGGCAGCGGGCGCCGCCGAGGGTCGCCATCTCCAGCGCCTGGCGGGCGGTGAGCGCGGCCGGGCCGTACCGGGCGCGCTGCATGTAGATCGCCTGCCGGATCTCCCCGGCGAGCGGCACCAGCTCGGCCGACGCGGACCCGTCCACGCCGAGCCCGACCACCGCGCCCGCCTCCAGCAGATGCGACACGCGGGCGATGCCGGCGCCGAGGCGGGCGTTGGAGCTCGGGCAGTGCGCGGTGCCGGTGCGGGTCTCGGCGAGCCTCTTGACGTCGGCGTCGTGCAGGTGGACGCAGTGCGCCAGCCACACGTCCGGCCCGAGCCAGCCGATGGAGTCCAGGTACTCGGCCGGGGACATGCCGAACTGCTCGCGGGTGTGCTCCTCCTCGTCGAGCGTCTCGGCGAGGTGGGTGTGCAGCCGGACGCCCTTGCCGCGGGCCAGCCGGGCCGACTCGGCCATCAGCTCGCGGCTGACCGAGAACGGCGAGCACGGCGCGACGGCGACGCGCAGCATCGAGCCGAACGAGGGGTCGTGGTGGCGGTCGATCGCGGCCTCGGTCTCGGTGAGGATCGTGTCGAGGTCCTCGACCACCTCGTCCGGGGGCAGCCCGCCCTGGGACGCGCCGCGGTCCATCGAGCCGCGGCACGGGTGGAACCGGACGCCCAGCTCGGCGGCGGCCTCGATCTCGGCGGCGAACAGGTCGCCGCGGCCCTTGGGGAACACGTAGTGGTGGTCGGTGGAGGTCGTGCAGCCCGACCGGGCCAGCCAGCCGAGCCCGGCGCTCGCCGCGCCCGCCACGACCTCGGCGTCCATCTTCGCCCACGGCCGGTACAGCCGCACCAGCCACTCGAACAGCGTGCTGCCCGTCGCCAGCCCCTGGCTCGCCCACTGGTACAGGTGGTGGTGGGTGTTGACCAGGCCGGGCGTGGCCAGGCAGCCGGTGCCGTCGATCCGCGCCGCGCCCTCGACGGCCGGCGCCGGGCCCGCGCCCACGGCCGCGATCCGGTCGCCGTCCAGGACCAGGTGCCCGCCGGGGTACTCCTCCCCCGACACCGTCACCACGTGCGCGTTCTCGATGATCTGGACGCTCACTCCGCCGCCTTCCGCCGCGCGGCGAGCCGGACGGCGTCGAGGATCTTCTCGTACCCGGTGCACCGGCACAGGTTGCCCGCCAGCGCCTCGCGGATCTCGGCATCGGCCGGATCGGGCACCCGTTCGAGCAGGGCGTGCGCCTGGACGATCAGGCCGGGCGTGCAGAACCCGCACTGCACCGCGCCGGCCTCGACGAACGCCTCCTGGACGGGGCCCAGCCGCTGGTCGCCGGCCAGGCCGTCCGAGCCGTCCGGGCCGCCGGCCAGGCCCTCGACGGTGCGGACCTCGCGGCCCTCCGCCTGCCCGGCGGCGACCAGGCACGAGCAGGCCGTGACACCGTCCAGGTAGACCGTGCAGGACCCGCATTCGCCCTGCTCGCAGGCGTTCTTGGAGCCCGGCAGGCCCATCCGCTCGCGCAGCACGTACAGCAGGCTCTCGCCCTCCCACACGTTGTCGACGGTCTCCTCCGAGCCGTTGACGGTGAAGGTCACGCGCATCAGGGGGCCTCCCTCCCGGTCGCTCCGGCACGATGGTCGTTCCACGCCCAGGTGAGGGTGCGCCGGGCCATCACCGACAGCGCGTGCGCCCGGTAGCCGGCGGTGCCGCGCACGTCGTCGATCGGCGCGGCGGCCTCCCGGACCAGCTCGCCGAAGCGCCGCGCGGCCGAGTCCGCGAGCGGGCCGCGGCGCTCCCAGTCGAGCTCGCCCGCCAGGAACTCCTCGGCGGCGGTGGCGCGGCGCGGGGTCGGGGCCGCCGAGCCGAGGCCGGTGCCGACCCGCCGCTCGGCCGGGTGCAGCGCGATCGCGAACGAGCAGACCGCGATCACCATCGCGTTCCGGGTGCCGACCTTGGAGAAGTACTGCGGACCGGTCGCCGGGGCCGCCCAGAACGCGCGGATCAGCTCGTCGGGCTCCAGCGCGCTGCGCTTGACCCCCAGGTAGAACCCGGCGGCGGGGATCATCCGGACGCCGCGCGCCGCCGACTCCACCTCGATCACCGCGTCCCCGGCCAGCAGCGGCGGATGGGCGTCGCCCGCGGGCGAGGCCGCGCCGAGGTTGCCGCCGACCGAGCCGCGGTTGCGGATCTGCGGCGAGCCGACCGTCCGGGACGCCTGGGCGAGGCCGGGCAGCGGACCGCCCAGCTCGTCGATCACCCGGGCGTACGGGACGCCCGCGCCGACCCGCAGCCGCCCGTCCACGACGTCCCACCCGGCCAGCTCGCGGACCGGGTTCAGGTCGAGCAGCGCCTCCGGCCGGCGCGCCGCGAAGTTGATCTCGACCATCACGTCGGTGCCGCCCTGCACGGGCAGCGCGCCGGGCCGGTCCGCCTTGGCGGCGAGCGCGTCCGCCCAGGTCGTGGGGCGCAGGAAGTCCATGTCTCCAGAATCCCTCAGTTCCAGGCGAACGGCTGGTCGGACGCGTCATCGGTCAGGACCGCGCCCTCGATCAGCCCGTACGGGCGGTCGGCCGCGAAGTAGACCTCGTTGTCGTTGTCCATGCCGAACGGCTCCAGGTCGACCAGGAAGTGATGCCTGTTGGGCATCGTCAGGCGCACCTCGCAGATCTCGCCGCGCTCGTCCAGCACCCGGCGGCCCATCGCGTAGAGCGTCTGCTGGAGCGACAGGCTGTGGGTGCCGGCGAACGCGTCCAGGAGGCACCGCCGCGCCCCCTGGTAGGAACGTCCGAACGGCGACCCGGTCCCGCGATGCCGCCAGCGCGCCGCCACCTCGGTGGCCAGGATCCGGTCGCCGGTGGGGAGCAGTGTCGTGTACTCGTCCTGGATGAAGCCGTGGAACTCGCTGCCGGTCGAGTTGAGCACCACCAGGTTCTTCAGGCCCGACACCACCGACTCCGGGCCGTCCGAGCCGTCGCTGTGCACCAGCGCGGTGCGCACCTCCGAGCCGTTCCGGACGAACGAGTGCCGCCCCCCGCCGTCCGGGAGGCTCACCGGGGCGCCGTCCGCGCCGCCGTCCGTACGGCCGTCCGGCGGGATCCGGTCCCAGCCGTACTCCTCGATCTCCACCCGGGCGTGCGTGATCGTCGGCTGGGAGTCCACGAAGTGCCGCGCGAGCAGCAGCGCGAACTCCTCGATCTCCGCGACGCCGTGCTTCTTCGCGAACGCGAACACGGTGTTCTTCTGCGTGTCGGTCGTCAGCACGGCGGCGTTGTCGCCGGTCAGGTGGACCTCGTCCATCGCCCCCGACAGCGAGACGCCGACGTTGAGGTCCCTGAGGTGGTGCGTCGCGCCGTCCCGGGTGACGCGGACGACGCGCGTCTCCGCCTTCCCGTAGCGGTTGGGACCGAGAACGATGGCCATGCGGTCGGGCTCCCTCGGTAGGCGGGATTCACGCGGGCGGGCCCAGCAGCAGCTTGACCAGCCGCAGGTCGACGATCTTGGCGAGCTCGGCGCGGACCGCCGCCCGCTCCTCCGCGGGGCCGTGGCGCAGCCGGCCGGTGAGGGCGGCCAGCATCTCGGGGGCGCTCAGGCCGGTGGCGCAGATGAGGAACACGTGGCCGAACCGCTCCTCGTAGGCCCGGTTGCCGTCCACCAGCGCGGCGCGCACGCCGGCCGCGGCCTCCTCCACCCCGGCCTGCTCGCCCCGGGACCAGGCCGACTCGCGGTCGCCGCCCGCCACCCGGTCGCCGATCCGGGGGTGCGCTGCCAGCGCCTCCGCGACGTCGTCCCAGTCCAGGTCGGCCAGGGCCAGGGCCGCCGCCGACCGGACCGCCGCCGGGCCCGCGTACGGGCGGGCCTCCGTGACCGCCGCCGCCCAGCGCCGGGAGGCGCAGCAGGAGAGCAGCTCCGATTCCATGTCGCGCGCGGGCAGCCCGTTGACACGGCCCACCCCGCTTTCCCATGCCACCATCCCCTTGTCCTTCCAAGCCCTGCCCGCAGTACACACAGCGGGCGGGCCCCGGGTCGAGGGGCAGGACGTCCGAAGCGGGGGGCCGCGCGCCGCACGTTTTTCGTGCGTTGCTCCAATCGCCCGTCCCGGCCAGTGGGTTAACCTCGCGGGGCGATGAAGCTCCGCACCCTGCTCGCCATGGCCGACCTCCGCCTGGAGACGATCACCGGAGAGGACGAGCTGGACCGGACGATCCGCTGGGTCGTCACCACCGACCTGCTCGACCCCGGCCGCTACCTGCGCGGCCGGGAGCTGGTGCTGACCGGGCTGGTGTGGCGGTCCGGGCCCGCCGACTCCGAGGTGTTCGCCCGCGCGCTGGCGGGCGCCGGGGTGTCCGCGCTCGCCGCCTGGGACCTGGCGGCCGGGGCCGTCCCGGACGACCTGGTCGAGGCGTGCCGGCGGCACCGCCTCCCGCTGTTCAAGGTCCCCCCGGACGTGGCGTTCGCGACGGTCACCGAGCACGTCGTCCGGCACCTGTCGACCGCGCGCGCCGCCGACCTGTCGGCCGTCCTGGACCGGCACCGCAGGCTGGTCGCCGGGGTCACCGAGGGCGCCGGGCTCGACGCGGTCCTGGAGCTGGTCGGCCGCGACCTCGGGATGCGCTGCTGGGTGCTGACCCCCGCCGGGCGGGTGGTCGCGGGCCCGCACCCGCCGCCCGCGCGGGGCCCGGCGGCGCTCGCCCGCGCCTTCCTGACCGCGCCCCGGCTGCCGCACCACCTCGCCGGCGCGGGCGTCTCGGTCCTCCCGGTCGCCGAGGACACCGCGTCCCGGGTGGCCGACTGGTTCATCGCCTGCGAGGGCGACTGGGCGGACTGGCCCGCCGAGCGCCGCGCCCTGACCGGCGAGCTGGCCGCGATCGTCGCGCTCGAACGGGCCCGCCTGGACGACCGGCTCAGCGTCGAGGGCCGGCTCGCCCGGGAGCTGGTCCGGCTGATCGGCTCCGGCGCGCCGCCCGGCGAGATCATCCCCCGGCTGGAGCTGACCGGCCTGGACCCCGGCGCCCCGTTCACCGCGGTCGCCGCCACCGCGTCCGGCCCACTGCGGCCCGGCGAGCTCCGCACCGTGCTCGCCGAGGCCCTGCCCGGCCCGCGCCCGGTCGTCGGGCTGCTGGACGAGGAGGCCATCGCGATCCTGCCCACCGGCGGCGACGACGTCGCCGGGGAGATCCGACGGGCGCTGTCGCCGCTGGCCCCCGGGCTGGACGGCAGCGCCCTCGCGCTCGGCGTGAGCGACGTCGTCGCGGCCGGCGAGCTGCGCGGCGCCGTGGAGGAGGCC
This sequence comes from Spirillospora sp. NBC_01491, assembly GCF_036227065.1. GTDB lineage: Bacteria > Actinomycetota > Actinomycetes > Streptosporangiales > Streptosporangiaceae > Spirillospora > Spirillospora xylanilytica. Next base: position 6,871,353 of record NZ_CP109432.1, on the reverse strand, counting down.
CGCTACGCGCGGCGCCTCGCCGCGGGCCGCGACGGCCCGGTCCGCGTGGTCGGCCATGACGAGCTGGCCACCCACGTCCTGCTGCTGGCCAGCGTCCCCGACGACATCCGGCACATGTTCAAGGTGCGCCTCCTCGACCCGCTGCGCGGCTACGACGAGGTGCACAGGATCGACCTGATCCGCACCCTGGAGACGTTCCTCCAGCACTCCGGCTCCTGGACGCGCTGCGCCGAGCAGCTCCATCTGCACGTGAACTCGGTCCGCTACCGCATCCAGCGGGTCGAGGAGCTGACCGGCCGCGACCTGTCCCGCCTGGAGGACCGGGTCGACTTCTTCCTGGCGCTCCGCCTCGGCTGACCACGCCCCGCCTCAGCCGTCCTCTCCCCATCTCCCCAGGTAGGCGGCCTGGAGGGCGGCCCTTCGTGCCGGGTCGGTCAGGACGTCCACGTTGTCGACCCACTGCTCGACGGACCCGGCCCCGAGCGGCAGGCACGCCACCTCCGGGTCGCGGACGGCGGCGCGCAGGCCCTCCCAGACCGCGTCGTCGATGCCCGGGTAGGGCCGGTCCCAGAACGGCGCCACCGCGGCGGCGGGCGCGGGCAGGCCGAGCGCCCGCTGCTCGTCCAGCAGGCGTTCGGCGGCGGCGGCGAGGGCGGCCTCCCGCTCGCGCCCGCCGGACGCCGCGAGCGCCCGCTCGAACGGCCCGGCCAGGTCGTCGGCGACGGGCAGCCCGCGGAACACGGTGCCGCGCCACTTCCCGTACGGGGCCCACCGTCCCGACAGCGCGAACGCCAGCGCCATCAGGTCCGCGGTCAGCTTCGCCGCCAGCATCCTCGACCCGAGGTCGTCACCGCGGTCGGCGGTGCGGCCGACCATCGGCATCAACCGCGAGACGCGCCGCCACCAGGCGGCCAGCACGTACAGCCCGACGTCGGGCGGGTACCACCGCAGCGCCTCGCGCACCGGCCCGAGCGTCTCGGTGCGGTCGGCGAACACCGGACCGGCGGTCACCTCCAGCACGCCCTGGCCGGTCAGGCACAGCCAGCCGGGCACCGTGAGGCCGGCGACCGGATCGACGCCCAGGCGGCTCCGGGCGAAGCCCGCGACGGTCGCCACCTCCACGTTGTGGGTGTCGGCCGCGTCCCAGGTGACCGGGAACCGCACCGGGTGTCCCCGGTACCGCCCGGGCAGCTCCCGTTCGAGCAGCCGGTCCACCTCCGCCACCGCGCCCGGGTCGTCGACCAGCAGCGTCAGCCGGCAGCCCCAGTCGTGGTCGCGGCTCATCGCGTCGTCCAGCCCGAGCACGTCCGACCCCGACCCGAGCCGCGCCGCCGCGTACCGGAGCCGGGGCGCCGCCCGGTCCAGGATTGGGCCGACGACCTGTTCATAGAATCCCCGGGCCAGCTCGGCCCCGCGCTCGTCCACGTCCACGTCCCCAGCCCACCAGACCGGCCCCGTCCCCGGCCAGCGGATTTCCCCTTGCCCGGGCTCGTACGATCTATCTCCGTGATCGACGACGACGGCCTGCTCGCGGCCTATGACGAGCAGATGCGCGGGACGCCCCCGACCGCCCCGGACGGTGTGCTCTACGAACGGGACGGGCCGCTGCTGCGCATCGTGGGCGAGCGCCGCGGCTTCATCGGCGGCCCGGCCGACCTGGGGACGACCGGCGCCGAGCTGGACCGCCTGATCGCGCGGCAGCGCGACTACTTCGCCGCGCGGGGCGAGGCGGTGGAATGGAAGACCTACGGCCACGACCGGCCCCGCGACCTCCCCGACCGGCTGCGCGCGGCGGGCTTCGTCCCCGAGGAGCGCGAGACCGTCCTGATCGGCCTCGCCGAGGAGATGTCCGCGCCGCCCGTCCCGCCGGACGGGGTCGTCCTGCGCGAGGTCACCGAGGAGGCCGACCTGCGGCGCATCGCGGACATGGAGTCCGCCGTCTGGGGCGAGGACTGGAGCTGGCTCGGGGACGACCTGGTCGCACGCAGGAGGAGTGCGCCGGACGAGATCGCCATCCTGGTCGCCGAGACCGACCGCGCGTCCGGCACCGCGGCAGATGGCGCGGGCGGCGGGAGCGAAGTCGTGTCCGCCGCCTGGCTGGTCTTCCGCGCCGGGACGGACTTCGCCGGCCTCTGGGGCGGCTCGACGCTGCCCGCCTGGCGGGGCCGGGGGATCTACCGGGCGCTGGTGGCCGCCCGCGCCCGGATCGCCGTCGCGCGCGGGACGCGTTTCCTCCAGGTGGACGCCTCGGACGACAGCGCCCCGATCCTGCGCCGCCTCGGGTTCCGCGCGGTGACCACGACGACCCCGTACGTGTGGTCCCCGGACCGGGATCCTGGACTCGGAGACTGACGGGGGTTGACTCGGCCACACAGGCAGCGGTAAACAAAGGCGAAACAACGTAAATCAGGTAGCGACCCCCGGCATGGACTCCGAAGCGCGCCCGCCGAGCGGCGCGACCGAGGGCTTCGGATGCGACGAAGGAGTCCGCAGATGACGCACGCTCGGCCGTCCGGCCGCGATCGGCGGCGGAGGCACCGGGGCTTCCAGCGCAGGTACCTGCTCTTCTGGGTGGTCGGCACCGGTTCGGCGGTGCTGGCCTCGTTCGCCGGGACCCGCGGGCTCTACATGGCGGGCGGTGCCGAGGCACAGCGGGACGGCGGCCCGGCCGTCCTGGCGCGGCCGTCCGGCCTCGTGTCGGCGCCGCCGTCCCGCTCCGCCTCCCCCTCGCTCTCCCCCTCGTCCTCGCCCTCGCCCTCGCCGTCGTCCAGCCGCCCGGCGGCCCGGCGCACGCCGCCCAAGGCGGAGCGCGAACAGCCGGCCCCGCCGCGCCGGGCCGTGGCGTTCCGCGGCGTCGACATCACCGCACCGCGGGAGAACGCCGAGGTGAACGGCAGGGTCGGGGTGGTCGTACGGGGGCGCGCGGGGGATCTGGACGGGTCGGTCCTGCGCCTGTTCGTGCTCGCCTACAACGGGCTCTACTACCTGATCGACAACGGCCCGGTGGTCACGCCCGGCCGGGAGTGGAGCTTCCTGCTCAAGCCGATCGGCGGGGGCACCGGCGACATCGGCCGGGTCTTCACGGTCTTCGCGGTCACGGTCGCGCCGCCCTGCCGGCGACTGCTCGACGGGAGCGCCCGGGACCCGGAGGGCAACATCACCTTCTCGGCCCTGCCGAGCGGCTGCCGGGCGGCCGACAGGGTGAACGTCCTCAAGACCGGCTACTGAAGCCCGGTCCCGCCCCTGCCGGGACCGATCCGGCCGGACGGTCGGCGGACCGTCCGGCCGGACCGCCGTCGGACGGACCGGCCGGACGGCCCCGTGCCCCGGCCGATCCGTCCGGCCGGGGCACGGGGCCGGGGCGGTGGCCCCGGGTCGTCAGCGGAGCACGGGCTTCGTGGCCGGCGCCGGAGTGATCACCAGGCCCGGGTTGGGGGCGCCCTCCTCGCCCGGCTTCACCGTCCGCTTGCGCTCGCCGGGGCCCTGCCCGTTGGAGCCGCAGATCCGCGACTTCTCCTCATCGGTCATGTCGCGCTCCTTGAACGCGACACTGCGCTTTCCGTTCTCCTTGGCGTCGGTCTGGGAGTAGGGCTCGATGTACCACTCGTAGTGCGGGGCGCCGTCGTCCACATCATTGAACTTCACCCGGTCACCGAAGTTGATCTGCCATTTCCCGGTGATCTTGAGCATTTCGGTGGACAGTTCCAGCCAGCCGACCCGGCCGGGCTGGATGTGCGAGGTGTTGCCGCTCCACTGCCAGGTCGCGTGCGTCCAGGTGTGCCCGTACTGGGCACTGGCCTTGGCCTCGATGATCTTGAACAGGGTGCCGCCGACACCGAGCTCGAACCCGATGCTGTTGGTCTGCTCGTGCACGTCGGTGATCTGGTACTGGTGGTCCTGGACCGCGCTCGTGCAGTTCCAGGCGTACTCGTCGCCCTGCGGCAGGTAGAAGTCGGTCTGGAACGACTCCGCACCGGTCGGGGTGAAGTCGCACCGGTCGGCCGTGTAGCTGGTCTTCTTACCCGATCCCGGGCAGGTGTCCAGAAGCGGGGTCCCGGTCAGGTCGATGGTCTTCGCACTGGCGGACCCGGAGGAGAGCACCACCCCGCCGGTGAGCACCGCGGCCCCGGTCGCGGCGGCGATCATGCCCTTTCGAAGGAAACTCATTGGCCTTTCCTCTCGCTCGATGTCCCGAACAGTGCGTTCCTATCAACATTTCCGCATCCGCACCTTTATCGGGACATTAAGCAGCGCGCAAGGAATCTTAGAGCGAGCCCGGGAAATACCCGGAAAAGATCGTCCGGACGGTGAATTCACGTGTCCGCCCGCAGCCGTCCACCCGGCCGCCCTGGGCGGCGGGCCGTTACCGGACCGAGCCCGTCCGGGGTCTTGACCCACCGTCCGGACGGAGCTAAACACAGGAGAACCAAAGCAAACGGGAGGGAAACCACATGTACGCGGAGGAGCGGCAGGGAGAGATCCTGCGCCGGGCGCGCGCGGACGGCCGGGTCGACGTGGTCGGGCTGGCCGAGGGGCTGTCGGTGACCAGCGAGACCATTCGCCGGGACCTGACCGTTCTGGAGCGCGCCGGGGTGGTCCGCCGCGTGCACGGCGGCGCCATCCCGGTGGAGCGGCTGGGCTTCGAACCGCCGCTGTCCACCCGGAACGCGGTGATGACCGCCGAGAAGGAGCGCATCGCCAAGGCGGCGCTGGCCGAACTGCCGGACGAGGGCGCGGTGATCATCGACGCCGGTTCGACCACCGGGCGGCTGGCCGAGGCGCTCCCGCTGGACCGCGAGCTGACCGTGGTGGTGAACGCACCGCCGCTGGCCGCCGCGCTGGCCGGCCGGCCCAACCTGACCGTGGTCATGCTGGGCGGGCGGGTCCGCCGCCGGACCCTGGCCACAGTGGCCGACGGCGGCGACCAGTTGCTCGGCCAACTGCACGTGGACGTGGCCTTCCTCGGCACCAACGGGCTGTCGATCGAGCGCGGCTTCACCACCCCCGACCCCGCCGAGGGCGCGATGAAGCGGGCGATGATCGCCGCGACCCGGCGCACCGTGGTGCTGGCCGACCACACCAAGGTCGGCAACGACTACCTGGCCCGGTTCGCCACCCTCGGCGAGATCGACACCGTGATCACCGACGCCGAGCTGACCGGCGAGTTCGAGCAGGCCGGGCTGCGGATGGTGCTGGCATGATCGTCACGCTGACGCTGAACCCCAGCCTGGATCGCACGATCGAGGTGGACGAGCTCACCCGGGGCGCGATGATCCGGGCCCGGTCGGCCCGGCTGGACCCCGGCGGCAAGGGGGTCAACGTCTCCCGCGCCCTGCTCGCCAGCGGGATCGCCTCGACCGCGGTGGTCACCGTGGGCGGCGCGGACGGCGAGCAGCTCCACCGGCTGCTGCGGGCCGAGGGCATGGCCGTCCGCGCGGTCCCGGTCGCCGGGACGACCCGGTCGAACGTGACGATCGCCGAGCCCGGCGGCGTGGTCACCAAGCTGAACGAGCCGGGCGCCGCGCTGACCCGCGCCGAGCTCGACGCGGTGGCCGAGATGGTGGTCGCCGAGGCCGAGACGGCGAGCTGGGTGGTCGGCTGCGGCAGCCTCCCGCCCGGGGTGCCGGCCGCGATGTACGCCGAGCTGTGCCGGGCGTTCGCGCCGGCCGGCATCCGGGTGGCGATCGACTCCAGCGGCCCGGCCCTGCTCGCCGCGGTGGCGGCCGGCCCGGACCTGATCAAGCCGAACCGGGAGGAGCTGGCCGAGGCGGTCGGCCGCCCGGTGGACCGGTTCTCGGACGTGGTCGGCGCGGCCCGCGAGCTGCGGGCCCGGGGCGCCCGGACGGTGCTGGTGAGCCTGGGCGCGGACGGCGCGGTGCTCGTCGACGACGACGGGATCCTGGCGGGCTCGGCGCCGGTCGACCGGCCGAGCAGCACGGTCGGCGCCGGCGACGCCCTGCTCGCCGGGTTCCTCGCCGCGGGGGCGCGCGGCCCCGAGGCGTTCCGCGAGGCGCTGGCGTGGGGGGCCGCCGCGGTCGGCCTGCCGGCCAGCCGGATGCCGGGCCCCGCCGACATCCGCCGCGACCTCGTCACCGTCCACGGACGACCCGACCTGGACCGGGCGCTCCTGACCTGACCCGCCCGCCCCGGGAACCGCCCCGGCCCATCCCCCGGAACCGACCCGGCCCGGTATCCGACACCCGGCCCCGGACACCCGCCCCCGACACCCCCCAACCCCCCGATCGACAGGAGGCCGTGATGGCCACTGCGTACACCCCCAAAGTCACCGGCGACGGGATCCGGGCGCGGATCCAGCGCGTGGGCGGCCACCTGGCCGGGATGGTGATGCCGAACATCGGCGCGTTCATCGCGTGGGGCCTGATCACCGCGCTGTTCATCCCCACCGGCTGGGTGCCCAACGCCGAGCTGGCCGAGCTGGTCGATCCGATGATCAAGTTCCTGCTGCCGATCCTGATCGGCTACACCGGCGGCCGGATGGTGCACGGGCAGCGCGGCGCGGTCGTCGGCGCGGTCGCCACGGTCGGCGTGATCGTGGGCGCGGAGATGCCGATGTTCCTCGGCGCCATGATCATCGGCCCGCTCGCCGCGTACCTGATGAAGCTGCTCGACGGCCTCCTGGAGGACCGGATCCGGCCCGGCTTCGAGATGCTGGTGGACAACTTCTCGGCCGGCATCCTGGCCGGCGCGATGGCGCTGGCCGGCCGGGGCGTGATCGGCCCGGTCATGAGCACCTGCACCGACGCCGCCGGGGACGCGGTGAGCTGGCTGATCGACCACGACCTGCTGCCGGTCGCGTCGGTGCTGATCGAGCCCGCCAAGGTGCTGTTCCTCAACAACGCCATCAACCACGGCGTGCTCGGGCCGCTGGCCGTCCAGCAGGCCGCCGAGCACGGCAAGTCGATCCTGTTCACCCTGGAGTCCAACCCCGGCCCCGGCCTCGGCGTGCTGCTGGCCTACATGTTCTTCGGCCCGCGCCGGCTCCGCCCGAGCACGCCCGCCGCGATCATCATCCACCTCTTCGGCGGCATCCACGAGATCTACTTCCCCTACATCCTGATGAAGCCGCGGATGATCCTGGCCGCCGTCGCGGGCGGCGCGACCGGCGTGGCGATCTTCCTGGCCTTCGGCACCGGCCTGGTGGCCACGCCCTCCCCCGGCAGCATCTTCGCCTACCTCGCGCAGACCCCGAAGGGCGCGAGCAACTGGATCGGCATCTACGCCGGGGTGCTGGCCTCGGCCGGCGTCTCGTTCGGCGTCGGCGCCGCCCTCCTCGGCTTCGGCAGGCTCGCCGACCCGGACGCCGAACCCGGCGGCGACGCCCCGCAGGAAGAGGCCGCCGCCCCGGGCACCGAGAACGAGCCGGCCGCGAAGTAGTCCGCCCCGCCCCCACACCCCCGACTCCCACCCCATTCGCACGGTCCCGGAGGTCCGATCATGGTCACCAGCATCGACGGCAAGGACGTCAGGAAGCTCGTCATCGCGTGCGACGCCGGCATGGGCAGCAGCGTCATGCTCGCCGGCCAGCTCCGCAAGGCGCTGCGCAAGCAGCCGGTCACGGTGGAGCACACCCCCGTCGACTCCATCCCCGCGGACGCCGACGTGGTGGTCTGCCACGCCGGGCTCGCCGAACGCGCCCGGCGCGGCGGGACGAACGCGGTCATCGTCCCGTTCGAGGTGTTCATCGGCGACCCGGCGGTCAACCGGGTGATCGCCGCCATCAAGGACGGCGGGTCGCTCGGTGGCTGAGAGCGCCGCGCGGCTGCTCGACCCCCGCGCCATCCGCCTGGACGCGCGGGCCGCCGACCGGGACGACGCCATCCGCCAGTGCGGCCGGGTCCTGGCCGAGGCCGGCGCGGTGACCGCCGCGTACACCGAGAGCATGCTCGAACGGGAGCGGTCGGTCTCCACCCACCTCGGTGAGGGGGTCGCCATCCCGCACGGGACCGCCGGCGGCAAGGACGCCGTGCTCCGCGACGCGCTGGCCGTCCTGCGGTTCCCCGGCGGCGTCGACTGGAACGGGCACCCGGTCACGCTGTGCATCGCGATCGCGGCGCGGGGGGACGGGCACATGGCCATCCTGGCCGAGCTGGCCGAGGTGCTGCTCGATCCCGGACGGGCCCGGCGGCTGCGCGAGGCCGGCACCGCCGCGGACGTCATCAGGCAACTGCAACCGACGGAAGAGGAACCCACCCGATGAAGGTCGCTCGCTTCTACGCCCCCGGCGACATCCGCCTGGAGGACACCGCCGAGCCCGAGCCCGGCCCCGGAGAGCTGAAGATCCGGGTCCGGAACTGCTCGACCTGCGGCACCGATGTCAAGATCTCCCGGTTCGGGCACCACCACATCGTCCCGCCGCGGGTGATGGGGCACGAGATCGCCGGCGAGGTGACCGGCGGCGACGCGCCGGGCTGGACCGCCGGCGACCGGGTCCAGGTGATCGCGGCGATCCCGTGCGGGCGGTGCGCCGAATGCCGGCGCGGCCGGATGACGGTCTGCGCGCACCAGGAGTCGATGGGCTACCACTACGACGGCGCGTTCGCCGAATACATGATCGTCCCGGCGAAGGTGCTGGCCGTGGACGGGGTGAACCGCGTCCCGGACGGGGTGTCGTTCGCCGAGGCGTCGGTCGCCGAGCCCCTCGCCTGCGTGCTGAATGGCCAGGAGCTGGCCCGGGTCGGCGAAGGCGACGACGTGGTCGTCTTCGGGTCCGGGCCGGTCGGCTGCCTGCACGTGCGGGTGGCCCGCGCGCAGGGCGCCGCCCGGGTGTTCCTGGTCGACGTGAACCGCGACCGCCTCGACCACGCCGCCGGGATCGTCAAGCCGGACGCGGCGGTGTGGGCGACCGAGGGCACCGACGTGGTCGAGGCGCTCCGCGACCTGACCGGAGGCCGCGGCGCCGACGTCGCGATCACCGCCGCGGCCTCCGGCGCGGCGCAGGTGCAGGCGATGGAGGCGGCGGCGCCGGGCGGGCGGGTCAGCTTCTTCGGCGGCCTGCCGAAGGACGACCCGATCATCTCCTGCGACTCCAACCGGGTGCACTACCGCGAGCTGTCGCTGGTCGGCGCGAACGGGTCCAGCCCGGCGCACAACGCCCGCGCGCTGGAGCTGATCGGCTCCGGCCGGGTGCCGGTGCAGGACCTGATCACCCACCGGCTGCCGCTGTCCGGGCTGCCGGACGCCCTGGGCCTCGTCGCGCGCGGCGAGGCGATCAAAGTGACCATCGAGCCCTGACCGTGATGGAGGACCCGTGTCCGAACGCATCGTGACCGTGGGCTCGGCCCAGGGTCTGCACGCCCGCACCGCGAAGATCTTCGCCGAGGCCGCCGCCGGGCGGCCCGTCCGCGTCACCGTCGCCTGCGGCGCCAAGGGGCCGGTGCCCGCCGCGAGCCTGCTCGGCCTGCTGACCCTGGGCGCCGTCCACGGCGCCGAGGTCACGCTCCGCGCCGACGGCGAGGGGGCCGACGCGGTGCTGGACGAGCTGTCCGCCCTGCTCGCCCGCGACCTGGACGCCGAGGACGCGGGCGCCGCCGGGGCCGCCGGAACGGCCGGGGACGCCGGCCGTGGCTGATCCGCTGCGCGGGCTCGGGGTCGGCCCCGGGCTCGCGGCGGGGATCGTCCTGCCGATGGGCGCCCCGCCGGAGCTCCCGCCGCCCCGTCCCGTCACCGATCCCGGTCGGGAGCTCGACGCCGCGCTCGCCGCGCTGGAGTCGGTCCGCGCCGACCTGGCCGGACGCGCCGCCGCCGCGCCGGGCAAGGCCGCCCGCGACGTCCTGGAGGCGCAGGCGGCGATCGCCGCCGACCCCATGCTGGAGACCGACCTGGGGGTCCGGACGCAGCGCGGTGAGGACGCCGCGCACGCGCTGCACGGGACGTTCGACGAGTACCGGCGGGTCCTGCTGGACGCCGGCGACCACCTGGCCGAGCGGGCGGCCGACCTGGCCGACATCGCCGACCGTGCGGTCGCCGCCGCGCTCGGCCGCCCGATGCCGGGGGTGCCCGCGCCCGGCCACCCGTTCATCCTGGCGGCGGGCGATCTGTCCCCCGCCGACACCGCGACGCTCGACCCGTCCACCGTGCTCGCGCTGGTCACCGAGCGCGGCGGGCCGACCAGCCACACCGCGATCCTGGCCCGCGCGCTCGGGCTGCCCGCCGTCGTGGGCTGCGCCGGGCTGCTGGACGCGGTGGCGCCGGGCGCCCTCGGCACGGTGGACGGCACCACCGGTGAGGTGCGGATCGGTGTCGGCGCGGACGAGGCCGACGCCTTCCGGGGCCGTGCCGCCGCGCTGAGGGCCCGTCCCGGCCGCGGGCCCGCGGGGCCCGGCCGCACGGCGGACGGCCACCCGGTCGACCTGATGCTCAACATCGGTTCGGCGGCCGACCTCGACGGGGTGGACCTGACCGGCGTCGCGGGCGTCGGGCTGTTCCGCACCGAGCTACTGTTCCTGGAACGGCGCGAGGAACCCGGGCTCGACCAGCAGGTCCGGGCGTACCGGGAGGTCTTCGACGCCGTCGGCGAACGCGTGGTCGTGGTGCGGACGCTCGACGCGGGGGCCGACAAGCCGCTGCCCTTCCTCGGCCTGCCCGAGGAGCCGAACCCGGCGCTCGGCGTGCGCGGGTTCCGCACCGTCCGGCTCCGTCCGGAGGTGCTGGAGACCCAGCTCGAGGCGATCGCGCTCGCCGCCGAGGGGACCGCGGCGCGGGTCGCGGTGATGGCGCCGATGATCTCCACGCCGGGCGAGGCGGCGGACTTCGCCGGACGGGCCGCGCGGCACGGGCTGCCCGGCGCCGGGGTGATGGTGGAGGTGCCGGCCGCCGCGCTGAGCGCCGCCGCGCTGCTGCGCGTCGCCGGGTTCCTCAGCATCGGCACCAACGACCTCGGCCAGTACGCCCTGGCCGCCGACCGGCAGGGCGGTGACCTGCCCGACCTCCTCGATCCCTGGCAGCCCGCCCTGCTGCGGCTCATCGCGATGTGCACGCGGGCGGGGCTGGCCGCGGGCAAGAGCGTCGGCGTGTGCGGCGAGGCCGCGGGCGATCCGCTGCTCGCGCCCGTCCTGGCGGGTCTCGGCGTCGGGCGGCTGTCGATGTCGGCGCGGAGCATGCCCCCCGTCCGGGACGCGCTGGCCCGGCACGATCTCGCCGGGTGCGAGCGGCTGGCCGGGCGGGCGCTGGCGGCGGCGTCCGCCGAGGAGGCGCGGACGGCCGCGGCGGCGGGCGCCACGGTGCGGGAAGGCTGACGCGGGGATGCGGCGCACGCTGGCCCTGGTCTCCCTGGCGGTGACCACGATGATCGCGCTCGGCACTCTGGTCCCGAGCGCGCTGCTCGTCCGCGAACTGGCCCGGGACCGGAGCGTGATCGAGGCCCAGCGACGGCTCGGCGCCGCGGTCGCGGTGGCCGCGGCGGCGCCCGCCGACCGCGCCGCGGTCGAACGCGGCGTGACCGCCCTGAACGCCGGGCCGGGCGGCCGTGCGGTCGTGGTCTTCCCGGACGGCGGGACGGCCGGCGGCGGTCCCCCGGCCCCGCCGAGGGCGCTGGCCGCCGCCCGCGGCCGGAGCCTGCCGACCGAGACCGGGGCGGGCTCGCCGGGCGGGCGGATCGTGCTCCAGGCCGTCCCGGGCGGGGCCGTCGCGCAGGTCCGGGTGCCCGAGGACACGTTCCCGCCCGGCGTGCTGACGGCGTGGGCGGTGATGGGCACGGTCAGCCTGCTCCTGGTGGCGTTCTCGATCCTCACCGCCGACCGGCTCGGCGCCCGGGTGGTCGGCGCGGCGCGGCGGCTGGGCGAGGCCGCCGCGCGGCTCGGCGCCGGCGACATGCGGGTGCGGATCGAGCCGGAGGGGCCGCCCGAGCTCCAGGACGCGGCGATCGCGTTCAACACCGTCGCCGAGCGGGTGACCTGGCGGATCGCCGCCGAACGGCGGCTGGCCGCCGACCTGTCGCACCGGCTGCGCACCCCGCTGACCGTGCTGCGGCTCAACGTGGACCGGCTCGGCGTGGACGCGGCGACCGCCCCGGCCCGGGTCGCGCTGGCCCGGCTGGAGCAGGAGGTCGACCAGGTGATCTGGATGACCCGGCGGTCCGAGGACGAGGCCGGCCCGGCGATGTGCGACGCCGCCGAGGTGGTGCGGGAGCGGGTCGGGTACTGGTCGGCGCTCGCCGACGACCAGGCCCGCCGCTGGCACCTGACCTGCCCGGACCATCAGGTCGACGTCCCGGTCGAGCGCGGCGAGCTGGCGGCCGGGCTCGACGCGCTGCTCGGCAACGTCTTCCACCACACGCCCGAGGGCGCCGCGTTCGCCGTCACCCTCCAGGCCGGCCGGGACCGCGCGGGCATCCTGGTGTCGGACGCGGGGCCGGGCATCGCCGACCCCGCCGCGATGACCGAGCGCGGGCGCAGCGGCGGCGGCTCGACCGGCCTCGGGCTGGACATCGTCCGGCGGCTGGCCGAGTCGACCGGCGGCGAGATCCGGGTCGACCGGTCGGTGCTGGGCGGCGCCCACATCGGGGTGTGGCTGCGCACCACCGCCTCGTCCAGCGAGCACCGGGAGCGGTCCCGGAGACCGCCCGGCGGCCACCATAAGACTTCTTAAGAATTGCTTATTGCACGCATCAGCGCGAGGTCCGGCGCGATTGGCTTGAATGGCGGTCAGAGGCCATGGGGAAAGGAGAGGGAAATGTCGCTGCCGGCGCCGGGACGCCACCGCCACGCCAGGGACGGCAAGCGGGGCCTGCCCGCGGCCGACCCCGCGAGAATGCGGGTGCTCGCGCTGATCCCGGCCCGCGACGAGACCGGCCAGATCGCCGAGACGCTGGCGTCGCTGAGGCACCAGGAAAGGCCGCCGGACCACATCACCGTCATCGCCGACAACTGCACCGACGAGACCGCCGCGTACGCGCATCTGTGCGGCGCCGACATCGTGGAGACGCGCAGGAACCGGCACCGCAAGGCGGGCGCGCTCAACCAGGTGCTCGACCGCCTGCTGCCCGGCTGCGGACCGGACGACGCCGTCCTGGTGATGGACGCCGACTCCGCTCTCGACCCCGGCTTCGTCCGGCACGGGCTGGCGTACCTGGCGTCCGGCCGGTACGCGGCGGTGGGCGGGACGTTCTCCGGCAAGCCCGGCGGCGGGCTGCCCGGCATGCTCCAGCGCAACGAGTACGCCCGCTACGCCCGCGACGTCCGCAGGCTGGACGGCAGGGCGCTCGTCCTGACCGGCACCGCCGCGCTGTTCCGCGCCGCGACGCTGCGCGAGGTGGTGGCGGCGCGCGCGGCCGGCCGGCTGCCCGGCGGCCCGCACGTCTACGACGTGCGGGTGCTCACCGAGGACAACGAGCTGACCCTCGCGATCCTGCATCTCGGCCTGCGCATCGTCTGCCCGCGCGAGTGCACCCTGGCGACGGAGGTGATGCCGACCTGGCGGGCGCTGTTCCGGCAACGGCTGCGCTGGAAGCGGGGCGCGCTGGAGAACCTGGCCGACTACGGCTGGACGCCCGTCACGCGCCGCTACTGGGGGCGGCAGCTCACCGCCCTGCTCGGCCTCGCCGTGATCGCCGTCTACCTGGTCTCGCTCGGCTGGTCGCTGCTGGTCACCGGCGGAGTCCGGATCAGCCCGGTCTGGACCGGCGCGACCGCGGTCTTCATGGTCGAGCGGGCCGTCACCGTCCGGGACCGCGGCCCGGTCCAGATGGCCCTCGCCGCACTGGTGGTCGTCGAGACGGCCTACGACCTGTTCCTCCAGGCGGCCCAGCTCAGGGCGTTCTGCGAGGCGGCCCTGAACAGCGAAAGGAAGTGGTAGCCGATGTACGACGGGTTCCCCCTCGGCGGGGTCGCGACGGGCGCCGGCGGGACGGCGGCGGCCGTCCCCTGGTTCGGCGCGCACGCCCTGTGGTTCGGCGTCGCCGCGTTCACCCTCGTCTCGGTGGCCGCCGCCGTCCGGCGCATCCTCCCCCGCCGCTGATGGTGCGCATCCTGGTCGTCGAGGACGACATCGAGGTCCGCACGGCGCTGGTGCGCGACCTGTCCGAGCGCCGCCACTCGGTGCGCAGCGTCGCCGAGGCGTGGAAGGCGCTCCAGGAGGTGTCGGCCGAACCGCCCGAGGCCGTCGTCCTGGACCTCGGGCTGCCCGACCTGGACGGCTTCGAGCTGCTGAAGATGATCCGCGCCATCTCGTCCGCCCCGGTGCTGGTCGTCACCGCCCGCGACGGCGAGCGGGAGATCGTCCGGCTGCTCGACGCGGGGGCCGACGACTACCTGGTCAAGCCGTTCACCATGGGGGAGCTGGAGGCGCGGCTCGGCGCGGTGCTGCGCCGCGCCCGGGGCGCCGGCGGCGACCCCACCGCGTTCACGGTCGCGGGGCTGCGGATCGACCTCGTCCGGCACGAGGCGTTCCTGGACGGGCACGCGCTGGAGCTGTCGCGGCGCGAGTTCGACCTGCTGGCCTACCTGGCGGCGCGGCCCGGCGAGGTGGTCTCGCGGTCCGAGCTGCGCGCGCAGGTCTGGCGGCAGCCCTACGGCAACGACCAGACCGTGGACGTCCACCTGTCGTGGCTGCGCCGCAAGCTCGGCGAGACCGCGGCGGCCCCCCGCTACCTGCACACCGTCCGGGGGGTCGGGATCAGGCTGGAGGCCCCGGGATGAGCCGCCCGGCGCACGGGCGGCCCAAGCGGCGCGCCCGCCCCCGGACCGGCCGCCTGGTCGGCTGGTCGGTGATCGTGGTCTGCGTCCTGCTGCTCGCCGCGCAGGCGGTGGCGTCCTCGTCCGGTGAGGACACCCCGGCCCGCGGCGCCCGGTCCGGTGCCCCGTCCCCCGGCACTACCGGGGACCGGCCGCCGCCCCTGACCCCGTCCCCGATGGCCGCCTCGCCCTCGGCCTCGTCCCCCGTCACGATCACCTCCCCCGGCCAGCGCGCCCAGGTCGCGGGCAAGAACGGCGTCAGGCTCACCGGCACGGCCGGGAATCTCCGCCACGACGAGCTGCGCTTCTTCGTCTACGCCGAGGACGGCCGGTACTACGCCGCGCACAGCGGGCCGGTGCGGGTGACCGGTGGCCGGTGGAACCTGACGATCCCCCGCATCGGCGCGGGCCGCCGCGACGTCGGCAGCATCTTCGTCATCGTCGCCACGGTCGCGGACCCGTCCTGCCGGAACGCGCTGCGCGCCGCGCGGGCCGACACCGCGGGCAACATCGCGTTCACCCGGCTACCATCCGGCTGCACAGAACGTGACAGCGTGAGCGTGCGCAAGACCGCCCCCTGAGGCGGCGAGCGGACAGACGGGGGTGGGGCGCGTGTACGCCGAGGAACGGCAGCAGGCGATACTGGCGCGGGCCCGCGCGGACGGCCGGGTCGACGTCGTCGCCCTCGCCGACGAGTACGGGGTGACGACCGAGACGATCCGGCGCGACCTCACCGTGCTGGAGAAGGCCGGCCAGGTGCGCCGCGTCCACGGCGGCGCCATCCCGATCGAACGCCTCGGGTTCGAGCCCGCGCTGTCGGCGCGGGACGTGGTGCTGACCGAGGAGAAGGAGCGCATCGCCAAGGCCGCGCTGGCCGAGGTCCCGGCCGATGGGTCGATCATCATCGACGCCGGCACCACCACCGCGCGGCTCGTCCCGCTGCTGCCCCTCGACCGCGAGCTGACCGTCGTGGTGAACTCCCCGCCGCACGCCTCGGTGCTGGCCACCCGCCCCAACCTCAACGTGATCATGCTGGGCGGCCGGGTCCGCGGCCGGACCCTGGCCACCGTCGACGACTGGGTGCTGCGCCCGCTGGCCGACCTGTGGGTGGACGTCGCGTTCATGGCGACCAACGGCGTCTCGGCCGAGCGCGGCCTGACCACCTCCTACCAGGCCGAGGCCGCGGTGAAGCGGGCCATGATCGCCTCGTCCCGGCGCCGGGTGCTGCTCGCCGACCACACCAAGGTCGGCAACGACTACCTGGTCCGCTTCGGCGACCTCTCCGACATCGACCTGCTCATCACCGACACCGCCCTGGACACCGAGGCCGCCGCCGAGCTCGCCGCCGCCGGCCCCGAGATCATCCGCGCCTGACCCGCACGTCCTGGCCCTCCGGACCCACGGTCATCCCGAACCGGGAACGCCCCGGGCGCCCCCGCTCGATCCACCGCAGGCAGGCGGCGGCGACCTCGTCCCACAACCGGCGCGGCCCGGCCTGCGACACCGCGTGCTCACCCGCACCGACCCGGCAGCGGGCCCACGAGGTCCCCGCCGCATCGGCCAGCACCAGCCAACGGTCGCCGCCCTCGTCGCGCTCACCGCCCATGACGTCCGGCACGTCCGCGGCCACCGCGACACCGGCATGGGCGACCACGCGGGGATCGAGCCGGGTCACCGACTCCACGACCTCACCGTCCGGGGCACCGGGGAGCACCGTCCGCTGAGCCCGCAGCACCATGAAGTCCGCAGCGCCGTGCAGCCGTCCGATCGCGCGGCCGTCCCCGGTGACCGTCAGCCGCACCTTGTGCCCGTCGCCGAACTCGGGCATCCACGGCAGGACGATCCGCCCGCCGGGCCGCGTCTGCTGCACCCACGCGTACGGAACCGTGGTCACGCCGCACGTGACGTGCACCCGGTCATAGGGAGCACCGCCGGGCTCACCGGCCGCCCCGTCGCCGCCGACGAGCCGCGCCCCGACCCCGGCGGCGTCGAGGTTGCGGGCCGCGGTCTCGGCGAGCCGGGGATCGACCTCGACCGTGGTCACCTCGGCACCGAGCGTCGTGAGAAGCGCGGCCGTCCATCCCGTCCCCGTCCCGATCTCGAGGACCCGGTCCCCGGCCCGGACGCCCAGCAGCTCCAGGAACGCGACGACCGCACCCGGCGCCGACAGGGAAGAGGTCGCCTCGTCGACGCCCGCGGCCGGATCCCCCGCACCGTCGGCAGCCTGCGTGACGATCGACGCGTCCGCGTAGACCCCCGCCCACCAGCCATCAGGATCAGCATCACGATCGATGACATGCCGCTCCCCCGGACCGTCGGGCGCGCACCACCCCCGCGCGGGCGCGAACAGATGCCGTGGGGCCGCGTGCAACGCCCGCCGAACGTCCGCCCCGGCCAGATCGCCCCTGCCCTCCAGCAGGTCGGCCAAGGCATCGATCCGCGCACCGACCCCCGCGCCCTGCGGTACCAAGGGCGCCATGGTCACTTACCGCGGCCTTTGCCCTTCTCGTCCTTCTCCGGCGGCGGGATCGGCTTGCCCGGCTGATGGGAGTCGCCTTCACGCCGGTCTCCGTGCTTGCCCATGATCACTCTTTCCGTCCGCAGTGTCATCGCGACGCTACACACGGTGGCATCGAAGCGGGGTCGGATCAGGCCGAGCGGCCGGCGTGCCCCTCCAGCCGCCGCCGTCCCGCCACCGTCGAGGCCCCGAGCACGGCGGTCACCACCCCCACGGGCACCGACCAGCCCAGGCGCTTGATCTGCCGTCCTGCGCACCGCATCTCAGCGTCCGCCAGAGCCGCCGCTTCGGGGGCTCCCGACCAGGCGGGCCGCAAGTTGGCCATGGACACGGACTCGCAGGTGACCTTCTGAGTGGAGGAGATCTCGACCTCGCCCGGCCCAGAGAAGAGCAGATAACCGAGCGCCGCCACCCCGAGCAGGACTAATCCGGCCTGGACGAGCCAAGCGTGTTCTGAACGGATGACGGAGGAGTTCTCCATGGACGCTGCCCCTTATGCCCGGTGGACGACTTTCGGGACATTCGACGCCGGTTGCGGTCGATCAGTTCGCCGGCCCCGCCCGGTCGGTGGGACGGCTCAGCGTTCGGGCTGGGTGGGGTGCGGTTCTGCGGGGACGATGCCGGTCATCGTGTTGGTGATGGCCCACCGTTCGTGGTCCCGCCAGGCGCCGTCGATGAACAGGAAATCGGGCGAGTAGCCCTCATAGCGGAAGCCGATTCGTTCGATCAGTTTCAGCGAGGCATGGTTCTCGGGCTGGATCTGCGCTTCCAGCCGGTGGAGCCGCAACCGCTCGAAGGCATGGCGCACCACCAGGTCGAGTCCTTCGGACATGTAGCCCTGCCCGGCCGTGGGAGCGAAGGCCGCGTAGGCGAGAGAGCCGGATTGGAAGCGTCCGCGAATGATGCTGTTGATGTTGACCATTCCGGCAATGGCCCCGGTGCCGCCCAGGCAGACCAAGAGCGATTCCTCGTCGGGCTGCTCGTATCGCGTGAGGTAGGTCCGGAACTCCCGCGGGGTGGAGGGCGGAGACACCCACGGGCGGTGCAGGTCGGCGCTGACACCGACCAGATCGAGGAACTCATCCTGGTCATGGCCGGCGAGCGGACGCAGGGTCACCCGGCAGGGACCGTCCGGCCGGACGGCCTGCGGCCCGTCGTTCTCGATCACGGGTGGCACGGTACCAAGCACGGATGACCTGAGCCGTCTCGTCGGTGACGCCGGACTCGCGGGCGTCCGCCGGATCGAGCCATCGGGACGCGCTGTGCTCCGGGCTCAGCGTGATCGGCCGCCCATCGTGGACGAGCCCGAAAGTCACGTGCTTGGCGATCCCGTCACGGTCGGCGTCGTCGAGCAGTCCCTGGAGATCGATACCTGGATCGGTCACACGGCGACCCTAGCGGGCTGACCGAGTACGGCCAGGTCGAGTGGGCCGCTGGACCCTGGTTTCCGCCGTCCGCGTCCGGCTGACTGGTGTCATGCGTTCACGACACTCCATGAAATCAATGGATCTGTACGCCTGGGACGTCGAGCCGCCCGACACCACGCGCACTTCCGGCGCGGGCGGAGTGACCGGAGACGAGAGCGAAGCCATCGGACAGGTCCGGCGGGCATTAGCGGGAGCCCCCGCCGGGACGTCCGGGGTGGTGCGGCGGGTGGCGGTCGGGGAGTCCGGACGGGTCGCGTACGTGAACCTCGGGACCATCGGGCGGGCCTGGCTGGACGGGGCGTCCGGCGCCGTGGTGTGGGCGAGGCTGTGAAATGCCTACCAGTCGGCGGCACCTCTGAAGGAGGTCTCCTCGGGGTCGTAACCGAGGGTGTCGCGGGCGGCGGTGATGTCGAGGGTGCGCTCGACCGCGAGCTGGGCGATGGCGTAGCGGGTGAGGCGGGGCGGTTCGCGGCGGTGGGCCAGGAGGAACGCGCCCTCGACCGCGGCGGCGACGGGACGGGCCGCGCGCAGCGGCAGGTAGACGGGACGGGCCCGGACGCCGCGTTCGGCGAGGATCGCGCGGAACGCCTCGTCGAGGCTCACCGGGGCGGCGTCGGCGACGTTGAAGACGCCGGACCCGACCGGTCCCCGGGCGGCGAGGAGGCACGCCTGGACGAGGTTGGTGATCGAGGTGAGGCTGATCCGCTGCCGTCCGCCCCCCACCGCGGGCAGCACCGGACCGCGCACCGCCGACAGGACGCGCGGCAGCAGGGTGGTGTCGCCGGGCCCGTAGACGGCGTGCGGGCGCAGGATGACCGCCTCGCGTCCGGCGGCGCGGACGGCGCGTTCGGCCGCCGCCTTGGACGCGCCGTAGGCGTTGAGGTGACGGCGGGCGGGGCCCTCGTCCTCGGCCGCCATCACGGTGGGCAGGAACGGGTCGTACACGCTGGCCGTGCTGACGTGCACGAAGCGCGCCCCGGGGAACGAGGCGAGGGCGTTGCGGGTGCCGGTCAGGTTGGTGGCGAAGAACCCGGCGGCCGGGCCCCAGTCGGTGACGCTGCCCGCGCAGTGGATCACCGCGTCGACGTCGGGCGCGTCGCGCAGCCGGCCCCGGGCCAGGTCCCATGGACGGTAGGGCGCTCCGGCGAGGTGGCCGGGCGCGACCTCGGGGCGGCGCCCGTAGGCGAGCGGTTCGGCGCCGTGCGCGGCGAGCGCGCGGCACACCGCGCCGCCGACGAAGCCGGACGCGCCCGTCACCGCGATCCTCATCGGGTCACCAGTCCGCGGAGCCGGTCGCGGTCGAGCTTGCGGCCCCGGCCCGAGCGGGGCAGCGCGGGCAGCTCGACGATCCGGTCGGGCAGCGCGTCGTGGTCGATCACGGCGGGCAGCCGCCGGGCGAGGCCGGACGCGTCGCCGACGACGGCGAGGACCACCTCCTCGTCGCCGGTGACCGGGTCGGGGACGCCGACGTAGGCGGCCTCGGCGACGCCGTCGAGCGCGGCGATGGCGGGCTCGTACAGGCCGGGGTAGAGGTTGAACTTCCCGCGGATCAGCATGTCCTTCTTGCGCCCCATGAGGACGAGGCGCCCGTGCCCGTCGAGGCGGGCCAGGTCGCCGGTGGGCAGCTCGGTGAACGGCTCGTCGCCCAGGTAGCCGCGGCAGAGGCCGGGCCCGGACAGGAGCAGCTCGCCGTCGGGCGCGAACGCGGCGCCGGTGAGCGGCGCGCCGAGCAGGTCGCCTCCGGCACCGGACGCGGTGTGCGCGAGCTTGTCCTCCGCCGACGCGATCGCGACGGGGAGGATCTCGGTCATCGCGTACACCGACAGCACCTCGGCGGACGGCGCGGCGGCCATGGCGCGGCGCAGGATCCCGGCGGGCGCCGGGGCCGCGCCCAGCAGGACGTGGCGGAGCGTGTCCGGGAGCCGGGGCGCTGCGTCCAGGATGTCGGCGAGGTGCGCGGGCACGCAGAACGTGTGGGTGGCGCCGCGTTCGGCGAGCAGCGCGGCGAAGCCCGCCGGGGAGCACGACAGCGGCGGCATCGACCAGCGGGCCCCCGAGATCAGCGTCGGCAGGCCGAGCATGAGCTGGTCGGTGTGGACGACGTCGCCCGGCCCGAGCGGCAGCCGCGTCCGGAACAGGTCGAGCGCGGTCGCCAGCGACGCCTGCGTGTGGACGACGGCGCGGGGGTGCGCGGTCGTCCCGGACGTGAAGATCACGGCGGCGGGCGCGTCCGGGTCGCCGACGTCGTCCGGTTCCGGCGCGTCCCCCTGGGCGAGGCGCGCGAACGACAGCGCGCCGCGCGGCACCCCCGGCAGCCACCGCCCCACGTACAGGTGCCGCATGTCCGTCGAGATGCGGGCGAGGTTGGGGAGCAGCAGGCCGCGGCGCCGGGCGTACGCGCGGACGGGGCGCAGGCGGCTGCCCGCGTACAGCACCGACTCGGCGGCCGACCAGCGCGGGCGCGCGAGGCGGAGGCGGGCGGTGAACATCTCCGGCCCGGCGCCCGGGTCGGCGAAGACCACCACGCCCCGCGCCGCCACCACGCCGAGCGCGAGCACCAGGGACTCCGGCGACGGCCGGACGGAGAACAGCACGCCGTCGCCGGGCGCGAGCCCCGCCGACAGCAGCCCGCGCCGGACGGCGAGGACCCGGCGGCGCAGCTCGCCGTACGTCAGCTCGGCGCCGTCACCGGCCACGAGCGCGACCGCGCCCGGAGTGCGGGCGGCCTGATCGAGGAGTCGCCGGACGAGCGTCACGCCGCCTCCCCCGCACGCCGGACGTCCAGCCGGGCGTAGGTCGGGATCAGCACGCCGCGCGCCGCCGACCGCCGAGTGATCGTCAGGGGTGCGGCGGCGAGCAGCGTCCGCGCCACCGTCCGGACCTCCGCCATGGCGAGCGGGTAGCCGAGGCAGAAGTGCGGCCCGGCGCCGAACCACAGCCGCCGCAGCTCGGGCGGGTGGGCCCGGTCGAGGTCGAACGGGCCGTACGCGCGGCAGCAGTTGTGCGTGGCGATCAGCACCCGCTCGCCGGCCCGGATCGCGACGCCGCCGACCCGCGCGGGCCGGTGGACGCTGCGCAGCATGACGGGCGTCGGGGTCGCGACCCGCATGGCCTCCTCGATGGCCCGGTCGAGCAGGTCGGGGGACGCGGCGACGCGTCCGGCCTGCCCTGAGTCGTGCAGCAGCGCGACGAGCCGCGGCACGAGCGTCGCGACGGTCTCGGTGCCGGTGAGGAAGAACGCGCCCGCGGCGCCGCGGGCCTCGTCCTCCGACAGGCCGAGCGTCCGCATCCGGCCCATCACGGTGTGCTCGGCGCCGGACGCGTACGCCTTGGCGGCGATGTCGCCGAGCGGGTCGAGCACCGCGCGGGCGCGGCGCACCTGGTCCGGGGAGAGCCGCCGGGTGCGCAGCGAGATCATCGACACGATCCGCTCCCCCTGCTCGAAGAGATCGCGGTACACCGCCTCCGCCCCGGCCCCCGGACCGGCCTCCAGCCCGATGACCTCGCCGATCACCGTTCCGGCGAGCACCCGCACGGTGTCGACGAGATCGACGGACTCGCCGCGACCGAGCCGCCCGGCGAGCCGGGCGAGGGGCTCGGCGAGCACGCGGGCGCACAGCTCCTGGGCGTACTGGGGCGTGAACAGCTCGGCGAGGCGGCCACGGAGCGCCCGATGCGCGTCGCCCTCCATGTTGAGCAGCACCGACGGCCCGAGCACCGGGGTCCACAGCTCGCCGGGCGAGCCCGGCCCGTCCTTGCGGAACGTCTCGCCGTCCATCAGGACCTCGCGGGCGAGCGCCGCGTCGTTCACCACCACGCCGACGCCCGGGACGCGGACGACCGGGCCGCGCCGCGCCAGGCCGCGCAGCAGCGGATACGCCACGGGGTGCGCGGCCAGGTAGAGCCGCCGCTCCCAGCCCATCGGGGTCACCGGATGTCCACGATGTCGGGGCGGTGCCGGTGGTCGGCGTACCAGCCGAGGGTGCCGATCAGGCCGTACGCGCGCAGCCGCCGCACCGATCCGTGCACGACCACGTCCTTGCGGAGCCCGTACGCGGCGGTCAGCAGGCGCACCTGGTTGACCAGCGCGCGGTCCTCGTGGACGTCCTCGATCCGGGTGCGCGGGAAGCCCCCGGCGCGCTCGTACAGGACGGCGGTGATCGCGACGTTGCAGCCGGGCATCATCACGTACGGGCCGAGGTAGAGGGGGTTCTGGTTCCCGGGCCGGAACCTGCCGAACAGCGCCGCGACCGTGATGACCGACGGCAGGAGCCGCCGTTCCCACAGCTTCAGCGGGAACTCGTCGGTGCGGGGCCGCAGCGGCCCGCTGACCAGGTCGAGCCCGTCGCCGAACGCGCGCTTCACCGCGGCGATCCAGCCGCGGTGCGGCAGGCAGTCGGCGTCGGTGCGGGCCACGTGGGTGGCCCCGGCGGCGATGGCGTGCCGGAACCCGGTGTCGGCGGCGGCGCCGGTGCCCTTCTCGATCTCCCCGACGAGCCGCAGGTCGAGCGCGGGGTGCTCGGCGGCGAACGCCCGGACGGCCCCGACGGTCCCGTCGGTGCTGAGGTTGTCGACCACGACGACGGTGAACCCGGCGTCGGTCTGCTCGGCGAGGCGGCGCAGCGTGCCGCCGATCGACCGCTCCTCGTTGTAGGCGGGGACGACGACCCACAGGTTCATCGCGTCCCCCTTCATCGCGTCCCCCTTCATAGCTGCGCCATGACGACGCCGAGGCTCACGCCGCCGGCGAGCCCGATGAGCGCGACCCGGTCGCCCGGCCCGCAGCGCCCCTCGCGGACGGCGGTGGCGAGCTGGAACGGCAGCGTCGCCGAGGCGAGGTTGCCGTGCTCGGGAAGCGTCACCACCAGCCGTTCCGCCGGGATGCCGAGGACCGACCGCAGCACCTCCAGGTAGGGCATCGTCACCTGGTGAACGCCGATGACCGCGAAGTCGTCCCAGCTCAGGCCGGTCTTCTCCAGCGCGGTGACGAAGATCTCCGGGCCGTGCGCGAGGAAGGCGTCCTTGAGCCGCCGCCCGTCCCCGCTGAAGTAGGTGCGGTCGGGGTCGCGCGGGTGCATCGAGCCGCCCGCCGGGAGCGTGCCGACGGCCCAGGCGGTGGAGACGGCGGCGAAGTCGCGGTAGAAGATCCCGCCGTCCGGGGCGGCCTCGACGAGCATCGCCGCGCCGCCGTCCGACAGGGTGTAGCCGGCGAACGCGTCGGCGAACTGGGCCCGGTCGCGCACCGTCCAGCGGATCGCGCGGGACGGGCTCTCGCCGGTGCAGACCAGCACCCGCTCGTGCTGCCCGGTCCGGATCAGCGCGTCGGCGAGCTGGAGCCCGTTGAGGAAGCTGTTGCAGGCGTTCTTGACGTCGAAGACCGGGCAGGCGGCGCCGAGCTTGGCGGCGACGATGTGCGCGGTGGCGGGCTCGATCAGGTCCTGCGACGCCGAACCGAAGATCAGCAGGTCCAGCCCGGCGGGGGCGGTGCCGCGCTCGGCGAGCACGGTGCGGGCGGCGGCGACGGCGAGGTCGGACGCCTGCTCGTCGTCGCGCATGACGTGCCGGGCGCGGATGCCGGTCATCCGCTCGACGATGGTGGGGGACGGCCGGTAGCCGCCGCTCTCGGCGGCGACCCGGGCCTCCACCTCGGCGCTGGTGACCGCACGTTCGGGCAGGTGCGCCGCGACCGCGGTGATGCGGGCTCTCATGGACTGCTGTCCCCCGGTTGGTGTCGCGGCGCCGCCGGTGCCGCGCCGTCCTGGATCAGGCTGGCCGAGCAGGCCCGCCCCGGACAGGGCGACCCTACGTAATCCAGACGGGTGTTGATACCTGAATGGTGGTGAGTACACCACTCATCCGCATTTGAGTCATTCGGGGGTTCCGGCCGCCCCGCCCTGGGACGAGAATCACCTGGTGACCAGGACAGAGATCAACGCGGCGGCCCGGCACGAGCGACGGCTCCTGTGGCGCGGCAACAGGGGCCTGTACGCGCTGCTGGAGGCGGCCCGGCACACCGGGCCGATCGTCCGGGTGCCGCGGCTCGGCTGGGTCGTGACCGACCCGGTGCTGGCCCGCCGGGTGCTCAACGACCACGCGCACTTCACGATGGCCGGCGAGGGCGGCGTCGGCCATCTGTGGACCCAGCTCTTCGGTGACGAGATGGCGCAGTTCTTCGGCGGCGCCCGGCACGCCGAGATCCGCACCCGGGCGCGCGACCTGTTCACCGAGGACAGCGCGCGGGCGCTGGTGGCGCGGTCCCAGGGACCGCACCACGAGGCGCTCGCCGCGCGGCTCGCCGCGGGCGTGAGCGCCGACGTGGCCGATGCCGCCCGCGTCCTGGCCGGACGGCTGGTCGCCGACCTCCTCGGCCTCCCCGCGGACCGTCCCGACGCCGCCTACCGCGACGTCTTCGCGGCGGGCGAGCGGCTGGCCGGGCTCGCGATGGGCACGGCGGCCTCGACCGTGCTGGCCCCCGGGACCCTTGCCCGGGCCCGCGCCATCGTCACCGAGCTCACCACGGGCGTGGACGAGGGCTACCGCACCGCCGGGCCCGACACCCTCCTCGGCCGCTGCCGCGAGATGGACCTCGGCCTGCCGCTCACCCGCGGACTGGCCACGCTGCTGGTCATCGCGGGCACCGAGACCGGCGCGTCCGGCACCGTCCGGACCGCCGCGCTGCTGCACGACACCGGGCAGCAGCGGGCGCTGCTCGCGGACCCCGGGCTGATGGCGAACGCGGTGCGCGAGGGCCTGCGCGTCTCCACCCCCGCGCCGGTGATCGGCCGGCACGTGGCCGGCGACACCACCGTGGACGGGCGGACGCTCCGCGCGGGCGACCGGATCCTGCTGCTGACCTACCTGGCCACCAACGGCGCGGGCCCGTTCGACATCACCCGCGAGTACGTGCCCGAGACCCGGCAGTTGTGGTTCGGCGGCGGCCGGCACCTGTGCCTGGGCGCCGCGGTGGCCCGCACGCAGGTCGCCCGGATGCTGGAGACGCTGCTCGCCGCCGGACGCCCGTACCGCGTGGTGTCGCGCCGGGCCTCGTCCCGCGTACTGGTACCCGCCTACGCGGAGCTGCGCGTACAGATCCCCAGGTGAAGCGGTCTAGGGCAGCGGGCCCGTGCCCGGCCCCGAGTTGAACCACCACAGCGCGGTGGAGATCGCCAGCAGCACCACGACACCGGCGGCCACCTTGACCACGGCCCTGGCGTGGTCCGGATCCCGCTGCCCCCGGACGGCTCCGCCGCCCGACCGCGGGCGCGTCCGCTGGGAGCGCCACCGCTTGCGCGCGCGGCGGGTGCGCCATCGCTGCGCCGGGCCGGGCGGGCGGGCCCGCTCGCGCGCGGACGGCTCCTTAAACGAGGCGCCCTTGACGAACTCCTCATCGAAGGAGGGCGGCTGCTCCTGGTCTGGAAACATGCGAACGCTCCGGCGCGCGTGGGGAATGGACGCGAGGTAACGAGCAGGGTAAGGCCCATCGCGGCCTCCGCCGACCACCACCTGACTAGAACGCGTTCTAGTCAAACACCCCAGCCGGCGTGACGAAGCTCACGACCGTACCTCTTGAGTCCGGAAGCCTGCCATGAAAGCAGGGGCGGCCACCTGCATTTCACCTGATGAAAAGCCTGTGGATGGCACCATCGCCAAGCAAGCGCTTGAATAAGACGTGTGATTAGACTCGCGTCTCATTTACTCTTGCCGCCGCGGTGAAACGAGTTCTACGGTGAGGTCGATCCCCCACGCCGACCGGGAGGAGCGTGCCGTGACCACCGCACCCGAGACCGCGCCCGAGACCTTCGCCGAGATCCTCACCGAACCCCCCGTCCCCGCCGACTTCGACTTCTCCAGCCCCGACCTGCTGGCCGAGCGGGTCCCGCTCGCCGAGTTCGCCGCGCTCCGCCGCACCGGGCGGCCCTGGTGGAACGCGCAGCCGCGCGGGCGCACCGGGTTCGACGACGACGGCTTCTGGGTGATCAGCAGGCACGCGCACATCAAGGAGGTCTCGCGCGACCACGAGCTGTTCTCCGCCAACGCCAACGGCTCGGTCATCCGGTTCAACGAGTCCTTCGGCGCCGAGGAGCTCGACCTCCAGCGCGCGAGCCTGCTCCTGCACATGGACCCGCCGCAGCACGCCCGGCTGCGCCAGATCATCTCCCGCGGCTTCACCCCGCGCGTGATCAACGGCCTGCGCGGCGCGCTCCAGGAGCGGGCCGCGCGGATCGTCCACGAGGCGCGGCGCAAGGGCGGCGAGGGCGACTTCGTCACCGAGATCGCGGCCGAGCTGCCGCTCCAGGCGATCGCCGAGCTGATGGGCGTGCCGCAGCGGGACCGCCGCCGGCTGTTCGAGTGGTCCAACCAGATGCTCGGCTACGACGACCCCGAGTACGACGTGGACCCCGCGCTGGCCGCCGCCGAGATCATCGGCTACTCGATGGGCCTGGCCGAGGAGCGCCGCGGCTGCCCGGCGCACGACATCGTCACCAAGCTCGTGCAGGCCGACCTCCGCGGCGAGGCCGACGGGCGGGGGCTGACCGACGACGAGTTCGGCTACTTCATGATCCTTCTCGCGGTCGCCGGGAACGAGACCACCCGCAACGCGATCACGCTCGGCATGATGGCCTTCCTGGACGCCCCCGAGCAGTGGGAGCTTTTCAAGGCCGAGCGGCCGGAGAGCATGGCCGACGAGGTGGTCCGGTGGGCGACGCCGGTCACCGCGTTCCAGCGCACCGCCGTCCGCGACACCGAGCTCGGCGGGGTGCCGATCCGGGCGGGCGACCGGCTGGCCATGTACTACAGCTCGGCCAACTTCGACGAGGACGTCTTCGACCGTCCCGGGCGGTTCGACATCACCCGCTCGCCCAACCCGCACCTCGGCTTCGGCGGGACCGGGGCGCACTACTGCATCGGCGCGAACCTGGCCCGGCTGGAGATCGCGCTGATGTTCGACGCGATCGCCGACCAGATGCCGCGGATCGCCAGGGCGGGCGAGCCGCGCCGGCTCCGCTCGGCCTGGCTGAACGGGATCAAGGAGCTGCGGGTCCGCTACGCGTGAGCCGGGCGCCCCCTTCCACACGAAATTAGAACACGTTACAGTCGAAGCTGAATCACGTTCTAGAAGGAGACCGCATGGGGACCCCCGTGATCGTCGAGGCGGTGCGCACGCCGCTCGGGAAGCGCAACGGCTGGCTGGCCGGCCTGAAGCCCCAGGCCGTCCTCGCGCACGCCCTCGGCGCGCTGCTGGACCGCGCCGCCCTCGACCCCGCCGAGGTGGAGCAGGTCTTCGCCGGCTGCGTGACGCAGGCGGGCGAGCAGGGCGGCCACGTCGGCCGGTACTCCTGGCTGTACGCGGGCCTGCCCTGGCAGACCGGGGTCACCACGATCGACGCCCAGTGCGGCTCCGCCCAGCAGGCCGTGCACCTGGCCGCCTCGCAGGTCGCGGCGGGCGTGGTGGACGTGGCGATCGGCTGCGGCGTCGAGGTGATGAGCCGGGCGCCGCTCGGCACCAACGTGCTGCCCGCCAACCCGCGGCCGGACGACTGGTCCATCGACATGCCGAACCAGTTCGAGGCCGCCGAGCGGATCGCGGCGCGGCGCGGCATCACCCGCGCCGACCTCGACGCGTTCGGCGCCCGCTCGCAGCAGCGCGCCGCCAAGGCGTGGGCCGACGGGCGGTTCGACCGCGAGATCGCCCCGATCGAGGCGCCCGTCCTGGACGCCGAGGGCGCCCCGACCGGCGAGACCCGCACCGTCACCCGCGACCAGGGCCTCCGCGAGACCACCGCCGAGGGGCTGGCGAAGCTGAAGGCGGTCCTGGGCCCCGAGGGCCGGCACACCGCCGGGACCTCCTCGCAGATCTCCGACGGCGCGTCCGCCGTCCTGGTGATGTCGCAGGAGCGGGCCGCCGCGCTCGGCCTGCGCCCGCGCGCCCGGATCGCGGCGCAGGCGCTGGTCGGCTCCGAGCCGTACTACCACCTGGACGGTCCCGTCCAGTCGACCGAGCGGGTGCTCGCGCGGGCCGGGATGGCGATGGGCGACATCGACATCACCGAGATCAACGAGGCGTTCGCCTCGGTCGTGCTGTCCTGGGCCTCGGTGCACGGGCCGGACATGGACCGGGTCAACGTGAACGGCGGCGCCATCGCGCTCGGCCACCCGGTCGGCGCCACCGGCGCGCGGCTGATCACCACCGCGCTGCACGAGCTGGAGCGCCGGGACGCCGGGACCGCGCTGGTCACCATGTGCTGCGGCGGCGCCCTGTCGTCGGCCACCGTCCTCGAGAAGATCTGACCGCCGACGACCGACCACCGAGGAGCGCGCGTGCGACCTGAGCCGGAGGACCTCGGGGGAGGGATCTGGAGCGTTCCCGTCCCCATCCCGGGGAACCCCCTCGCCTACACGCTGGTGTACGCGCTGGAGACGCCGGACGGCCCGGTGCTGATCGACGCGGGCTGGCACCACGACGACGCCTGGGCCGCGCTGCGCGACGGGCTCGCCTCGTTCGGGCTGGACGTGGCGGGCGTGCGCGGCGTGGTGGTCACCCACTTCCATCCCGACCACGCGGGCCTCGCCGGCCGGGTGCGGGAGGCGTCCGGCGCGTGGATCGCCATGCACCGGGCCGATGCCGAGATCGTCCAGATGTTCCACGACGCGGTCGCCACCGACGCCGGCCGGACCTGGGAGGGCGGCGCGCTGCGCCGCGCCGGGGCAAGCGCCGGCGAGCTGGCGGACTTCGCCGAGCGCGAGCACGTCGAGCCGCCCGCCCGGCCCGACCGCGAGCTGGCCGACGGCGACCTGGTCGACCTGCCCGGCCGCAAGCTCCGGGTGATCTGGACGCCGGGCCACTCCCCCGGGCACATCTGCCTGCACCTGGAGGACGGCGACCGGATCTTCACCGGCGACCACGTGCTGCCCCGGATCACCCCGCACATCGGGCTCTACCCCTACGACCTGCCGGACGTGGACCCGCTCGGCGACTTCCTCGGCTCGCTCGGCCGGGTCGCCGCGATGACCGTCGGCGAGGTGCTGCCCGCGCACCAGTACCGCTTCACCGGCCTCACCGAGCGGGCCCAGGCGATCATCGGGCACCACGAGGGGCGGCTGGAGGAGATCACCGCGCTGCTGTCCGCGCGGCCCGGCACGCTCTGGGAGCTCACCGCCGGGCTGAGCTGGCGGCACCCGTGGGAGTCGATGGAGCTGGGCTCGCGCCGGATGGCCGCGGGCGAGGCCGCCGCGCACCTGCGCACCCTCGAACGCCGCGGCGTGGCCCGCCGCGACGGCGACGGCGACCCGCTCCGCTTCGCGCTGCGCTGACCGCGGCGTGACCCCCCGGCCGCACGGGGTCACGCCGCCGTGCGACCCATGTCACTCCCGCGTCTAGACCCTTGATGAGACTCCAGTCTCATGTTAGAACGTGTTCTACGTATTAACCAAGCAAGCGCTCAGTCATCACGCTCGTCGGTTCGGAGGCACGGCAGTGAACGACCAGGATGTGAGCCTCTCGGGCAAGGTCGCCGTCATCACCGGCGCCGGCCAGGGCCTCGGCCGGGCCGAGGCCCTGACGCTGGCCGCCGCCGGCGCCCGCGTCGTGCTGAACGACCTGCCCGGCGACGCCGTGCACGCGGTGGCCGAGGAGGTCGCCGCGGCCGGCGGCGAGGCGGCCGTGCACCCCGGCGACGTCGCCGACTGGGCGACCGGGGAGGGCCTGGTCAAGACCGCGCTCACCGAGTTCGGCGGGCTGGACGTGGTGGTGAACAACGCCGGCTTCACCCGCGACCGGATGCTCTTCAACATGGCCGAGGACGACTGGGACGCGGTCGTCCGGGTGCACCTCAAGGGCCACTTCGTCACCTCGCGGCACGCCGCCGCGCACTGGCGGGCCAGGTCCAAGGCGACCGGCGGCCCGGTGTACGGCCGGATCGTCAACACCGCGTCGGAGGCGTTCCTGCTGGGCGCCGCGGGCCAGCCGAACTACGCCGCCGCCAAGGGCGGCATCGCCGCCCTCACCGTCTCGACCGCCCAGGCGTGCGGGCGGTACGGGGTGCGGGTCAACGCGATCTGCCCGCGCGCCCGCACGAACATGACCGCGGGCGTGTTCGGCCCCGCCCCCGGGGACGGCCCCGACCCGCTCTCGGTGGACCACGTGGCCCCCCTCGTCGCCTACCTCGCCGCGCCCGCCGCCGACCAGGTCACCGGCCAGGTCTTCGTCGTCTACGGCGGGCGGGTCGCGGTGATGGCCCCGCCTTCGGTCGCCCACCAGGTGCGGACCGACGGCGTCTGGACCGCCGCCGGGCTCGCCGAGGCCCTCGGCCCGCCCCTGTCGACCGGGACGGCGGGCTTCAGCGCCGCCGGCGCGCTCGCCTTCGACTGATCCCCGACGCCCGTCCCGCCCCGTCCGCCCGTCCGCCCGTCCGCCCCCCGCCCCGGCACGAACCGGCCCGAAGGAGATCTCGACGATGCAGCAGGCCACGGCCCCGGAGACCGCGCCCGGGATCGACGTCATCGACCCCGGCGTCTACGAGCTCGGCGGGATCCCGCACGAGCAGTTCAAGTGGCTGCGCGACAACGACCCGGTGCACTGGCACGCCGACCCGAACGACGGCGTGCCGGGTTTCTGGGCGGTCACCCGGCACGAGGACGTGATCCGCGTGTCCCGGCGGCCCGAGCTGTTCTCCTCGCACACCCGGACCGCGATGTTCGAGGAGTTCAAGGACGAGGACATCGCCCTGTACGGGATGATGATGCTCTTCCAGGACCCGCCGGACCACACCAAGCTGCGCAGCATGGTCAACAAGGGCTTCACGCCCCGGATGATCAAGCGGCTGGAGGACCACATCCGCGGGATCTGCAACCGGCTGATCGACGAGGCGGCCACCCTCGGCGAGTGCGACTTCGTCGAGCACTTCGCGGCGCCGCTGCCGCTCTACACCATCTGCGAGCTGCTCGGCGCACCGCTGGAGGACCGCGAGAAGATCTTCAACTGGTCCAACAAGCTGGTCGCCTTCAACGACCCCGACTACGTCGGCGGCCGGGCCGAGTCCGAGCAGTTCGCCGCCGAGTTCATGGGCTGGGCCGCCGAGCTGGCGGCCGAGCGGGAGAGCGCGCCGCGCGACGACATCGTGACCAAGCTGCTCGCGCCGGACGAGAACGGCGACCGGATCAGCATCGAGGAGTTCCAGCTCTTCGTGGTGATGCTGTCGATCGCCGGGAACGAGACCACCCGGACCGCCACCGCGGGCGGCATGCAGGCGCTCTTCGAGCGGCCCGAGCAGTGGGAGCGGCTGAAGGCCGACCGGAGCCTGCTGCCCACCGCGGTGGAGGAGATCGTCCGCTGGGTGAGCCCGATCAACCTGTTCCGCCGCACCGCCGTCCAGGACACCGAGCTGGGCGGCAAGCAGATCAAGCGGGGCGACAAGGTCGTGCTGTTCTACGGCTCGGCCAACCGCGACGAGCGGGTCTTCGCCGACCCCTACGGCTTCGACGTCGGACGGGACCCCAACCCGCACATCGGGTTCGGCGGCGGCGGCCCGCACTTCTGCCTGGGCACCCACCTCGCCCGGATGAACCTGAACATCATCTTCGAGACGATCCTGGACCGGATGCCCGACATCCGCCCGGCCGGAACCGCTCGCAGACTGCGTTCCAACTTCGTGAACGGGCTGAAGGAGCTGCCCGTAGGCTTCACCCCCTCGGCGCCCCGGAGGGACTGACCGTCCGGACAGTCTCCGGCACCCGCCCGACGAGGAGGTTGCGGCGATGACCACCCCCGACATCGAACTGGCCGATCCCCGCGTGTACGAGCGCGGCGGCATTCCGCACGAGCAGCTCGCCTGGCTGCGCGAGCACGACCCCGTCCACCGCCACCACGGCGACCCCGGGCGCGGCAACCCGCCGTTCTGGGCGGTCACCCGGCACGCGGACGTCGTCCACGTGTCCCGCCACCCCGAGCTCTTCTCCTCCCACGCGCGGCTCGCGCTGTTCGACGAGCCCGCCGAGGACCATCTCGCGCTCCAGCGGATGATGATGCTCAACCAGGACCCGCCCGAGCACACGCGCAAGCGGGGCATCGTCAACCGGGGCTTCACGCCCCGCGCGATCGGCGCCCTGGAGGCGCACATCCGGGAGATCTGCCGGCGGCTGGTCGCCGAGGCGATGGAGCGGGGGGACGAGGCCGACTTCGTCCGCGACCTGGCCGCCCCGCTCCCGCTGTATGTGATCTGCGAGCTGCTCGGCGCCCCGCCGGAGGACCGCGAGAAGATCTTCAACTGGTCCAACACCCTGATCGGCGGGGACGACCCGGAGTTCCAGCGCACGCCCGAGGAGGGGCAGGCCGCCGCGGCCGAGCTGTACTCCTACGCCAACGTGCTGGCCGCCGACCGGCGGGAGAACCCGCGCGACGACATCGTCACCCGGCTGCTCCGGCCGGACGCCGGGGGCGAGGTGCTCAGCGGCGACGAGTTCGAGCTGTTCATCATGCTGCTGTCGGTGGCCGGCAACGAGACCACCCGCAACGCCGCGTCCGGCGGGATGCTGGCGCTGCTGGAGCATCCCGGGCAGTGGGCCCGGCTGCGCGCCGACCCGGCGCTCGTCCGGACCGCGGCCGACGAGATCGTCCGCTGGGTGACACCGGTGAACCTGTTCCGGCGCACCGCCACGCGCGACACCGAGCTCGGCGGCAGGACGATCGCCGAGGGCGACAAGGTGGTGGTCTTCTACAGCTCCGCCAACCGCGACGCGTCGGTCTTCGCCGATCCGTACGCCTTCGATGTCGGCCGCGACCCCAACCCCCACCTGGGCTTCGGCGGCGGAGGCCCGCATTTCTGCCTCGGTGCCCATCTGGCCCGTCTCGAGCTTCTTGTGCTTTTCGAAACACTTTTGGACACAATGCCCAATATTGAACTCACCGGTAACGTACGCAGGCTAAGGTCTAGTTTCATCAACGGTCTCAAGGGAATGCCGGTGCGCCTGCGCCCGGCGTCCCGCGACTGACGGGAGTGGTGCGTGGGCAGGGGCTGGCGTGGGTGAGGCAGCGGGGCCGTCGGACGATCCGTTGCGGGTGGCGCTGCTCTCCTATCGGAGCAAGCCGCACTGCGGCGGCCAGGGCGTCTACCTCAGGCATCTGAGCCGCGAACTGGCCGATCTCGGGCACTCGGTGGAGATCCTGTCCGGCCAGCCCTACCCGGAGCTGGACCGCGACGGGATCGTCCTCACCAAGATCCCCAGCCTGGACCTGTACCGGGACGAGGACCCGTTCCGCACCCCGCGGCTCGGCGAGTTCCGCGACTGGGTCGACGTCCTGGAGTTCGCGCACATGAAGACCGGCGGCTTCCCCGAGCCGCTGACCTTCAGCCTGCGGGTGCTGCGCGAGCTCAAGCGGCGCCGCCGCGACTTCGACGTCGCGCACGACAACCAGGTCCTCGGCCTCGGCAACCTCGGCATCGCCAGGCTCGGGCTGCCGCTGGTCACCAGCATCCACCACCCGATCAGCGTCGACCGGCGGATCGAGCTGGAGGCCGCGCGGGGCGTCAAGGAGCGCCTCGGCAAGCGCCGCTGGTACGGGTTCGTCGGCATGCAGGCCCAGGTCTCCCGGCGGATCGGCCCGGTGCTCACCGTGTCGGACTCCTCCAAGGTCGACATCGTCAAGGACTTCAAGGTCGACCCGCGCGACATCGAGATCCTGCCGCTCGGCGTCGACACCCGGGTCTTCCACCCGCGCGGCACCGCCGCCGAGCGGGTGCCCGGCCGGATCGTCGCGATGGCCAGCGCGGACGCGCCGATCAAGGGCGTCGACGTGCTGCTGCGCGCGGTCGCCAAGGTCGCCACCGAGCGCGACGTGCACGTCATCGTGGTCAGCCGGCCGCAGAAGGACGGGCCCACCGAGAAGCTGGTGCGCGAGCTCGCGCTCGGCGAGCGGGTCCGGTTCGTCAGCGGCGTCGGCGACGACGAGCTGGGCGAGCTGCTCGCCTCCGCCGAGGTGGCCGTCGTGCCGTCCCGGTACGAGGGGTTCTCGCTGCCGGCCGTCGAGCACATGGCGTCCGGCACCCCGCTGGTCGCCAGCCGGGCCGGCGCGCTGCCCGAGGTCGTCGGCGACGCCGCGGCCATGGTCGAGCCCGGCGACGTGGAGGAGCTGGCCGCGACGCTGCGGCGGCTGCACGACTCCACCGAGCTGCGCGCGGAGCTCGGGGCCGCCGGCCTCGCCCGCGTGCACGAGCGCTTCGCCTGGCCGGCCGTGGCGCAGGCCACGGTCGAGCACTACCGCGCCGCCATCGCCCAGCAGCGGTACCTGCGGCTGGCCGCGGCCGGTGCGCGCAAGCGATAGGCGCATGAGATAGGCGCATGAGGGACGCTTCTCCGAGCGTCCCCGGTACGGAAGGAGCACGACCCTGCTGACCGTGGATTTCCAGCGGTTCCGCGTCCAACCCGGAGAACGCGTCCTCGACATGGGATGCGGCGCCGGGCGGCACGCCTTCGAGCTGTACCGCAGGGGTGCGAACGTGGTCGCCTTCGACCTCGACGCGGACGAGCTGGCCGGCGTCGAGAAGATGTTCGGCGCGATGCGGCTCGAAGGCGAGGTCCCGGAGGGCGCGACCGCCGGCACCGTCAAGGGGGACGCGCTCGCCCTGCCGTTCCCCGACGACCACTTCGACAAGATCGTCGCGTCCGAGGTGCTGGAGCACATCCCCGACGACATGCGCGCGATGGGCGAGCTGCTGCGGGTGCTGCGCCCCGGCGGGCGGCTGGCCGTCACGGTGCCGAGCTGGCTGCCCGAGCGGGTCTGCTGGGCGCTGTCGGAGGACTACCACACCGCCCCCGGCGGGCACGTGCGCATCTACACCCGCGCCGAGCTGGAGGCCAAGCTCAAGGCCACCGGCTTCCGGGTGAACGGGCACCACCACGCGCACGGGCTGCACGCCCCGTACTGGTGGATCAAGTGCGCGGTCGGCGTCGACAACGACGGCAACCCGCTCGCGAAGGCCTACCACCAGGTGCTGGTCTGGGACATCATGAAGCGCCCGCTCGCGACCCGGCTCGCCGAGCGGGTGATGAACCCGCTGATCGGCAAGAGCGTGGTCGTCTACTTCACCAAGCCCCCCGCGGCCGGCGGCACGCCGTCCGCGCCGGCCAAGGAGACGGCGGATGCGGTCTGAGGCCGCCCTGCCCTCGGTGCCGGGCGTGCTGACCGCGGGCGAGGTCGCCGCGACCGCGCAGAGCATCGTCGCCCAGCAGGAGGAGTCGGGCGCGATCCCGTGGTTCTCCCCCACCGGCGGGGTGCCCGGCCACGTGGACGCCTGGAACCACGTCGAGGCCGCGATGGCGCTGACGGTGGCGGGTCGCCGGGCCGAGTCCCGGCGCGCGTACGCGTGGCTGCGCGGCGCCCAGCGGCCGGACGGCTCGTGGCCGGCCAAGTGGGTGCTGGGCGAGGTCACCGAGCCGGGCGGCGAGTCCAACCATGCCGCCTACGTCGCGGTGGGCGTGTGGCACGAGCTGCTGATGACCGGCGACGAGCGGTTCGCCCGGGAGATGTGGCCGACCGTCCGGCGGGCGATCGACTTCACCCTGGGCCTCCAGACCCGGCGCGGCGAGATCCTGTGGATCCGGCACCAGGACGAGGGGCCGGCCGACCACGCGCTGCTGACCGGCTGCTCGTCGATCCACCAGTCGCTGCGCTGCGCGGTGGCGCTCGGCGAGCACCTCGGCGAGCCGCAGCCCGAATGGGAGCTGGCCGCCGACCAGCTCGGCCACGTGGTGGCCGTGCACGCCGAGGCGTTCGCCGACAAGGGCCGCTTCTCGATGGACTGGTACTACCCGGTGCTCGGCGGCCCGGTGCGCGGCGAGGCCGCCGCCCGCCGGCTGGAGGCCGGGTGGGACACCTTCGTGGTGCCGGAGCTCGGCTGCCGCTGCGTGTCCGACCAGCCGTGGGTCACCGCGGCCGAGAGCTGCGAGCTGGTGATGGCGCTGGACGCGGCGGGCGACCGCGACCGGGCGCTGGAGGTGTTCGCCTCCATCGGGCACCTGCGGCACGAGGACGGCTCCTACTGGACGGGCTGGCAGTTCGAGAACCGGCGGCACTTCCCGGGGGACCGTTCCACCTACACGGCGGCGGCGGTGATCCTCGCGGCCGACGTGCTCGACGGGGCCTCGCCGGGCGCCGGGCTGTTCAAGGAGATCGCGGGACGGCCGCTCGGCCCGTCCGCGGCGTCCGACCCGATCGCGTGCGGCTGCGCTCTGGTCCCGCTGGCCAACCCCGTGCGCACCCGCCTGTAGCGGCGGGCCGCCCTCGGGTGGAGCGGGGTGCCGCCCTCCGGTCATGAAGGGCGGCACGCCCGCTCCGGGCCGGGTCTGAGCCGGGCCGGGCCATGTCCTGGCGGCCCCTTGTCCGAGCGGGCCGTCCGCTCAGGCGGGGGTGAGCGGGTCGCCGCCGGCGACCCGCTCCAGGACGCGCAGCGAGCCTTCCGCCCGGCGCTCCTCGAACGCGCCGCTCGCGAGCGCGCGCAGGTAGACGTTGTAGGGGGGACGGCCGCCGTCCGCGGGGTCGGGGAAGACGTCGTGGATCACCAGGGCGCCGCCGGCCGCGACGTGCGGTGCCCAGCCCTCGTAGTCGCCCTGGGCGTGCTCCTCGGCGTGCCCGCCGTCGATGAACAGCAGCGCGAGCGGGGTGCGCCAGAACGCCGAGACCGTCCGCGAGGCGCCGACGACCGCGATCACCTGGTCCTCCAGCCCGGCCGCGCCGACGGTCTTGCGGAACACCGGCAGGGTGTCCATCCGGCCGGTGCTCGGGTCGACCAGCGACGGGTCGTGGTGCTCCCAGCCCGCCTGGTTCTCCTCCGAGCCGTGGTGGTGGTCGACGGTGACCAGGACGGTGCCGGCCGCGCGCGCGGCGGCGCCGAGGTAGAGGGCCGACTTGCCGCAGTAGCTCCCCACCTCCAGCAGGGGGCCGGCCGCGCCGAGCCGGGCGCCGTACTCGAACCCCGTCTCGTACAGGGCCCGTCCCTCGGCGTCGGGCATGAAGCCCTTCGCGCTGCGCGCCGCCCGTGCGAGATCGCCGGGCATCGCCGGGACCGAGGCCGTCCCCACGGGGGTGGACGCCGTGATGTCAGTCAACGGATCTCCTTTCGCGGCGCACTGTATCCGAGCGCCACGAGATCACTTTGGTGGGGCCCGAACCTTGCCGCCCCATACTGAAACGTGTTCTACTTTCGGAGTGAGCGAGCGTACCCGCGACACCGGCCCGCGCCCCGCCGCCGGACCAGTGGACCGCACCGTCGGGCCGGAGCGCTGACCGGACCGAACATGGTTCGGTATGTTGGCCCCCGAGGTGGTCCGGCGGAACCCGCACCCTTCGCGCCACCGCCTTCCGGGCCACCGCACGCTCACCGGGAAGTGAACGGAGAAGGCGATGAGAGTACGAGTCGACCCCCTGGTGTGCGAGGCCAACGCGGTCTGCGTCGGGCTCGCCCCCGAGGTCTTCGACCTCACTGACGACGACGAGCTGGAGATCCTCCGGCCGGACGTGCCGCCCGACCAGGCGGACAAGGTCCGGCACGCGGTGCGGTCCTGCCCCAAGGCCGCGCTGTCGCTGGAGGAGTAGCCGGCCCGCGCCCGCCGGTCTCCGGGCCCACGCCCGCCCACC
Organism: Spirillospora sp. NBC_01491; assembly: GCF_036227065.1. Classification (GTDB taxonomy): domain Bacteria; phylum Actinomycetota; class Actinomycetes; order Streptosporangiales; family Streptosporangiaceae; genus Spirillospora; species Spirillospora xylanilytica. The sequence continues at coordinate 6,833,088 of NZ_CP109432.1, read as the reverse complement.
CCACCCACCCCTTCCAGGACGCCGCCCCCCGCGGCGTCCGCCCCTCGATGTGGAGGCAGCCATGGCACGCGCGGCGGTACTGCATGCGGTCGGCGACAAGGAACTCGACCTGCGGGACGACGTCACCACCGTCGACCCGGGCCCTGACCAGGTGAAGGTCCAGATCAAGGCGACCGGGGTCTGCCACTCGGACCTGTCCACCATCAACGGTGTGCTGCCCTCGGTGCCGCCCAGCGTGATCGGGCACGAGGGCGCCGGGATCGTCACCGAGGTCGGCGGGCACGTCACCGGCGTCCAGCCGGGCGACCACGTGGTCATCAACTGGACGCCCGACTGCGGGGTCTGCGCCGACTGCCTGCGCGGCCAGCCGTACCTGTGCATGACGTTCATCGCCCAGGCGTTCAGCGACCCCGCGTTCCGGCTCGGCGACGGCACCCCGGTGTTCGGGATGGCGGGCGTCGGCACCTGGGCCGAGGAGATCGTGGTGCCCCGGCAGGGTGTGATCAAGGTCGCCGACGACGTGCCGTTCGAGTACGCGGCGCTGCTCGGCTGCGGCATCCCGACCGGCGTCGGCGCGGTCTTCAACACCGCCAAGGTCACCCCCGGCTCCACGGTGGCCGTGGTGGGCGCCGGCGGCGTCGGGCTGTCGGTGATCCAGGGCGCCAAGATCGCCGGCGCGTCCACCATCCTGGCGATCGACCCGAACGAGGCCAAGCACCCGATCGCCAAGCAGTTCGGCGCCACGCACACCGCGACGCTGGACGACCTGGAGGCGACCAAGGGGCTGCTGACCGGCGGTGCGGGCTTCGACTACACCTTCGAGGTGGTCGGCAAGGCCGCGGCGATCACCACCGCCTGGGAGGCGACCCGGCGCGGCGGCGACGTCATCGTGGTCGGCGCCGGCGCGGCCGACGACAACTGGACGCAGAACGCGTTCACGCTGCTGTTCGACGGCAAGTCCCTCAAGGCGTCGCTGTACGGCGGCTGCGACCTCAAGCGCGACGTCCCGCTGTTCGTGGACCTGTGGCGGGCCGGCAAGCTCGACATCGACAGCCTGATCACGCGGCGGATCGGCTTCGAGGACCTCAACGAGGCCGTCGCCGCCCTGACGAACGGCGACGTCATCCGGCAGGTCGTCCTCTTCGACTGAGCCGCCGCGCCCGCGGGGAGGACCCCCGTCCGGACCGTCCCGGAACGCCGTGAGTGATCTGCCGTTCACGCACGGCGTTCCGGCGCCGGGAGGCCGCGGCGAAGGGCCGGGGAATTCGCGGACGTCGGGTGCCGCCGGGGGCGCCGCGCATGCCATCCTTCTCGTGTTCACCAGGACCGCCTGACCTGACCCTGGAGCGTGGGTGGCGCACACAAGCGAGACGGGACGGACCGGCCGCCCGCCGGCCGTCCGGTCACTGATCGTCACGGTGGTTCTCGGCGTGCCGCTGGCCGTGATGCCGGTCCGGCCCGCCCTGGCGGCCCCGGCCCCGGCGGCACCGGCCCCGGCGGGGCGCCGCATCCACGACGTGCAGGGGGCGGGACACGTCTCGCCGCTGAACGGCGCGACGGTCGCCCAGGTGCCCGGCGTGGTCACCGCGGTGACCGTCAACGGCTTCTGGATGCAGGACCCGCACCCCGACCGCGATGTCGCGACGTCCGAGGGCGTCTACGTCTTCACCCGCAGCCGTCCCACCGTCGCCGTGCGCGACTCCGTCCACGTCACCGGGAAGGTCAGCGAGTTCCGGCCGGGCGGCGCCAAGTCGGCCAACCTCGGCCGCACCGAGATCGACGCGACGGCGACCGCGGTCGTCGCGCACGGCGTCCCGCTGCCGCCGCCGGTCGTGCTCGGGCCCGGCGGGCGCAGGCCGCCGACCAGCACCATCAAGCGCCTCCCGCCGTTCGCCCCGACGCGCGACGTGGAGAAGGGCGGCGGGTTCGATCCCGCGCACGACGCCCTGGACTTCTACGAGGCCCTGGAGGGCATGCGGGTCCGGGTGGTGAACGCCGTCGCGGTGGGCCCGTCCGCGTACGGCGAGATCCCGGTGCTGCCGGCGGGCGGCGCCGGCGCGGGGATTCGCACCGCCCGCGGCGGCATCCTGCTGCGCGACGGCGACGCCAACCCCGAGCGGGTCGTCCTCGACGACGCGCTGGTCCCGCTGCCCGCGATGAACGTGGGCGACCGGCTGCCCGGTACCACCGACGGCGTGCTCGACTACGGCTACGGCGAGTTCACCGTCCTGGTGACCGCCACCCCGAAACGCGCCGACGGCGGCCTGCCCCGCCAGGTCACCCGCGCGCAGCGTCCCGGCGAGCTGGCGGTGGCGACCGCCGACCTGAGCGGGCTGAGCCCCGACACGCCGGCCGAGCGGTTCGAGGCCCTGGCCGGCGACGTGGTCGACGGGCTGAAGGCCCCCGACCTCATCACGGTCACCGGGGTGCAGGACAACACCGGCACCAAGGACGACGGCACCGTGGCCGACGACCAGACCGTGGCCGAGCTGATCAGCGCGATCAGCGCCGCGGGCGGGCCCGCCTACGACTGGCGCTCGATCCCGCCCCGCGACAAGGCCGACGGCGGAGAGAAGGGCGCCAACGAGCGCGCCGGGTTCCTGTTCCGCACCGACCGCGGGCTGGCGTTCGTGGACCGGCCCGAGGGCGGCCCGAGCGACGCGCTGGCCGACGACCCGCCCGCCGCCGCGGGCTCCCGGCCCGACCCGGCGGTCACCTCCGTCCGGGTCGTCCGGACGCGGACCGGCCCGGCGCTGTCGCTCAGCCCCGGCCGGATCACCCCCGGCGACGCCGCCTGGGGCGCCACCGGCAAGCCGCTCGCGGGCGAGGTGACCTGGCACGGACGGCGGATCATCGTGGTCGCCGGCCGGTGGTTCCCGAAGACCGGCGACGACCAGCCGGCGTTCGGCCGCTTCCAGCCGCCGCTGCGGCCGAGTGAGTGGCGCCGCCAGGCCCAGGCGAAGGCGGTCGCCGGGTTCGTCCGATCGGTGCGCGCGGCCGGGCGGGACGCGGACGTGATCGTGGCGGGCGACCTGAACGAGCGCGAGTACGCGGCGCCGGTGCAGGCCCTGACCAAGCAGACCGGCCTCACCGACCTGTCCACCAGGGCGCCGAAGAACGACCGCCACACCGCGGTCTCCGGCGGCAACGCCGAGACGCTCGACCACATCCTGCTGAGCCCCTCGCTCAACCGCCGCAAGCACGAGTACGACGTGGTGCACCGCAACTCCGAGTTCGCGGGCACGGCGGGCCGGCGCGACCCGACCGTGGTGCGGATCGCGCTGCCCGGCAGGTAAACCTCCGCGCCCATTGGGGCCGGACGAAAGCATCGTCGCGGACCGGCCCGCCCGGGAGCCGGTGTTTTGTCGCGATCGTCCGGGGCACCGGTCGATCGTCACATCCCCTCCAGAAGGAGCCGACGACATGGCTCGACGCTTCAGACCGGGCGGCGGTATCGGCATCGTCGGACTGATCTACCTCGTCATCGGCGCGTTCGTCGCGTGGGACCGCGGCTACATCGACGCCGACCTGCTGCGCCGGGTGGCCAGTGCGCTGCTCGCCGTCCTGCTCTGGTTCCTGATCCTGCTCGGCGTGGACCTGCACATCCACACCTGAGGTCCACGGGGGCCTCCCCGCGGACGCAAGAGGGGACTCGCCCCCGGGCCATAGTCGCCAAAAGCCCCAAAGAGCTACTTTTCACCCATGACACAAGCAGCATGCAGTTGCGGACACGGTGGCGGATGCTCATGCTCGAAGGGCTGCTCTTGCGGCTGTAACGGCTGAGCCGCCCGGCGGCCGGGCGGCTCAACGGCTCAGTGGCTCAACGGCTCAGCGCGGCCACAACGGCCACCCGCGCGGCCGGACGATCACGGCGCGGGGACGCGCCAGAGCATCGGGGTCTCGCCCCGGTGGTCGGCGCTGATCCCGGCCGCGAGAAGGTCGCCGCCGAGCGCGGTGAGCGCGGTCAGCCGCTGGCCGCCCGGACCGTCCAGCCCGGTGCCGTGCACCGGCACGCGGCGCCACGCGTCCCCGTCGGCCGACGCCCACAGAACGACGTCCTGGCGGCCGGGCTGGCCGGTCGTGCCCGCCGCCACGAACCCCTTCTCCGTCGCGGTCACGCCGGTGAGCGCGGCGGGCGCGGGGGCCCCGGTGAGCGGGCGCGCCCGCCATGTCCGGCCGTTGTCGGCCGAGACGGCGACGCCGGTGCCGGCGCCCGCCGCGACGAGCAGGTCGTCGTGCGCGACGACCTGGTCGAGCTGCCCGGGGCCGAGCCCCTGCGGCGGCGTCGCGGCGGTCCACTTCAGGCCGTCGCCCGACGTCCAGATCGCGGGCCCGCCGCCGCGCCGGCCGCCGACCGCCGCGTAGCCGGTGGAGGTGGCGACCACGCCGGTCATCCACCGGCCGCCGTCGAGATCGCCCTTGCCCGCGTTGCCGCCGCGCGTCCAGCGCTTGAGGTCGGGCGAGCGCCACGTCGCGGCGGACGGCCCGGCGGCGCCGACCACCACGTACCCGCCGGGCCCGGCGACCGCGCCCGCCGGAGGCCGGCCCGCGGGGAACGGCGCGCGCCGCCAGGACGCCCCGTCCGCGGAGATCATCACCAGCGGCTGTGCGGGCCCGCCCTCGGCGCGACCCACGGCGAGCCACCCCTGCGGGCCGTAGGTGACGGCTGAGAGCCGCTGGCGCCCCGGGACGGCGGGGACCCGGCCCCGGGTCCACCCGTCGGGCCGCCCGGCGGGGGTGCTCCAGGCCGCCGCGCCGCCACCGGTGCTGCCCACGGCCACGACCCGCCCGCCGGCCGCGGCGAGCGACTCGACGGCCCGTTCCGCCCGCGCCGCGCCGGGGACCTTGGCGAGGTCCACCCCGGACAGGAACGCGTCGTTGCCGACCCGTCCGGCGATCACGGGGGCCCCGCCGTCCGCCACCGTCAGGCCGTTCGCCACCGTGCCGTTCGCCACCGTGCCGTTCGCCACCGCGCCGTTCATCGCGGGGTCGCCCGGCCGGCCGCCCGCCGGAGGCACCGGCTGCCAGGTCCGGCCGTCGGCGCTGCGCAGCGCCGACTGGGCGCCGCCCTTGCCGCGCACCAGCGCGGCCAGTCCCGCCGCAGAGCCGCCGAATCGGGCGACCCCGGCGAACTCCGGGACGCCGAACTGCCCCTGCCGCGCCCACGCCTGCCCGTCGGCCGACTTGAAGACCACACCGAACCGCTGGGTCTTGCGCTTCTTCTTCGGCCCGGTCGTGCGCCGTCCCTCGCGGACGGTGTAAAAGCCGCCGGGCCCCGCGACCAGCCCCGTGGCCGGCCCGTACGAGCCCTGCGCCTGCGGCACTCCCACCGCGGCCCACGTGCGCCCGCCGTCGGCCGACCGCCACAGGCCCTCGCCGCGGACGACGCTCCTGACCTTCTTCTTGCCCTTCTTCCTCAGCACGGGCCTGGCGAACGTCCCGTGCGCGACCAGCACGTTCCCGGCGGACGCGATCCGGTCGAGGCCGGTGATGTCGGTGGCGCCGAGGCCGTCGGTGCGCTGCCAGGCGCGGCCGTCGGCCGAGCTCCACAGCACCGCCCGCCCGTCGCCGGGCCCGGTCGGCAGGGTGACGCCGGCGGCGACGAAGCCGTTCGCGGTGCGGACCAGGCCGTTCACCCGGTCCCTCGGACCGAACGACGCGGGCGGCGGCTGCCGCGTCCACTCCCGTGCGTCGCCGCTGGTCCAGACGGCCGTGCCGCCGATGGAGTTCTGCCCGACGGCGACCCACGAGCCGGTACCGCCCGCGACCATCCGGGGACGGTCCCCGGGCGAGGGCTCGGCGCCGTCGGCGGCGCGCACGCGCGCGAGGCGCCAGGTGCGTCCCGCGTCGCCGGACGTCAGGAACTCGGCGCGCTCGCGCCCCGTCCCCCCGTCGCCCGCGCTCTCGGACCCCACCGCGACGACGACGCCTCCGGCGGTGGCCACGGCCGCGAGCTCCTGGACGAGGCCGTCGGACTTGGCGGCGGGGTCGGCGGCGAAGAACCGCTCGGCCGCGACCGCCCCGGCCATCTCCCGTCCCTCGCCGTCGCCGCCGCCGCGCGTGGCCACGTACGCGCCGACGCCCACGACCAGCACGGCGCCCGCCGCGATCGCCACGGCCGTGAGGCCCGACCGCTTCCCGGTACCGGAGCCGACGTCGGGATCGGGCCGGGGCTCGGCCTCGGCAGGCGCCTCGGCAGGCGCCTCGGCCGCCGCGGACGGCTCCGACGCCTCGGGGATCGCGGGCTCTTCGAGCTCTTCGGGCTCTTCGGGCTCCGTGGACGCTTCGGGCGCCGGGGCGGCGGCGTCCTTGATGGAACCGGTGCGGCGCGCCCGCGCCACCGTGCTCTCCGGGGACGGGGCGGCTGCGCGCCCGGCCTCGTCCGCGCCCGGCTCGGCGGGATCGCCCTCGCCGGCCCAGTGGACGTCCGCCTCGCGCCACGCCTCGTCCGCGCGCTGCCAGGGCGAGGCCCCGGCCCGGCCCGCGGGCCGCTCCGCGAGCACGCCCGCGTCGCCGATCGTCAGGCGGCGCCGGATCTCCCGGGATCCCGGCGCCTCGTCCCCGTCGGGCGACCGTCCGCCGGTCATCAGGCCGGCACCGTCCTGCTCGGGGGTCCTCGCCGTCACTCCCGCTCCTTCACCCGCCACGGCCCCGCGAAGGGGCCATCGAGTCACCGCGATGATTCACCATCAAACCGCCCCACACCGGTCACCGCGCGGGGACCCGGGGGAACAGCGGCCGAACGGGCCACGGAGCGTTCCTATCACCTCAGCGGCGGTAAATATGATCTTTCGCGTCGATCGCCCCCTTGTAGGCGATCCCCTTGATCCGCACGACCGGGGAGCCGTCCGGCTCGGCACCCTCGATCTCGGCGGACACGCCGACGCCGCCGATCTCCACCCGCGTGCCCGGCGGGACGAGGATCTCGACGGTGGACTTGTAGGCGACCACCCGGATCGTGGTGAGCGGCCCGTCCAGCTCGGCCGCGCGCAGGTCCAGCAGGGACTCGCCCTTGTAGACGACGCTGGTGAACTTCTTGGGCAGCCGCCATCGGCCGCTGCGCCGGATGCGGCTCTTGTAGGCCATCTGGAACCGGCCCGCGGCCCCGACGGCAGGGGCGGCAGGGGCGCCCGTCCGCGCGGGGAGGTCGGCCGACATCCGGCCCAACTCCTCGTGCGTGCGCGCGGCCAGCACCGCATCGCTCCGCTCGTCCAGCTCCACCTCGGTCAGCCGTCCCTCGGCGAACGCGGTGTGCAGCAGGACGAGCACCTGGTCCCGGTCGCGGTCCGACGCGCGCAGGGAGGGCGGCGCCTCCCCGACGGTCCGTGGACGCTGCTCGACGCTCATCATTTCTCCCTTTGAGGCACGATGCCCCCGATCCTGGACCCTCTCGTGGCGGGAGGGTCAACCCGAATCGAGATGTATCTTAACCCGCGGTCCCGCCGCGTTTCGAGGGAAGCGCCCGGATCCGGCCGTCCGACGCGCGATCACGCCTGCGGCCCGGCAGGTCCGGTGTCCGCTAGATTCGAAACGCCCGTCGATCTTCAAAGGGGGACGGTCCATGGGCGGATCGGTCGGCCACGAGCACGGCCCGTACACGCTGTACGACCTCGACGCGCTGCCCGAGGAGGGCCGCCGCTACGAGCTGGCCGACGGCTGGCTGAGCGAGCTGCCCGGCGACCTGTGGCACGACAACGCGGCCACGCGCCTGAAGGACATCCTCAAGAACGCGGCCCGGCAGGCCGACGCCGACGTGCACGTGGCCGGGACGCCGCAGGACGTGACCACCCCCGCCGGCCTCCGCAAGCCCGACGTGTTCGTGGTCGCCCGCGACGTGGCCCGCGCCGCGCTGGAACGCCGCACCCGCACCTACTACGGGCCCGACCTGCTGCTGGTCGCCGAGGTCGTCACGCCCCGCACCGGCAACGAGCGGATCGACCGGGTGCACAAGGTCGCCGAGTACGCCTCCACCGGCATCCCGCACTACTGGATCATCGACCTGGAACCGCGCCCGACGGTGACGATGCTGGAGCTGGAGGGCGTCGACTACCGCCTGTCGCGCAAGGCCCGCGCCGGAGAGCCGGTCAAGGTCGACCGCCCGTTCCCGATGGGCTTCGACCCGACCCGCCTGTCGGAAATGGAATGACCGCCCCCTTCCCATCAGGCTCGACGAGGACCTGGGCGCGGCGAGGCCGGGCCGGCCGGGTCGGCGGCGCCCGTCCTCACCCCGGCGGGCCGGCCTCCGCTGGGCGCACCGGGGGCGTGCCGTGCACCGGGCGTTCCCCGGACGGGCGGGACCACCAGACGCCCTCGCCGCGGGTCAGCCCGGGAAGCTCCCGGTCGAACTCCCTGGCCCGGCGGGCCGGGATCTCGCCCGTCAGCGTCCAGCCGTCCGGGCCGGGCGCCTGCTCGCGGACGTCGGCCTCCAGCGCGGCCAGGCGCGCGGTGACCGGGCCGAGCGCGGCGGACGGGATCTCCGCCTCGTAGGCGTGGCACGGCTCGTACACGCGGGTCCGCGCGGCGGCGAGGGCGCGCATCAGGACCCGCGGGGTCAGGCCGCGGAAGTCGGCGGCCGTGCTGATCGGGCCGGCGAAGCCCGACCGGGTCAGCACCACCGCGCAGTCGGTCACCGGCCAGCCGTACAGGCCCGCCTCGAGGGCGAGGCGGGCGCCCTCCTCGATCGCCCGGTCGAACGCCTGCGGCAGTGCGCCGTACTCGACCTCGCGGCGGAACGCCACGCCGGACCCGCGCGGGGCCGGTTCGACACGGAGCCCGACGGTCGCCCAGAAGTCGGGCGTGCGGCGCCGCCAGTCCATCTCCTCGGCGGCCTCGCCCGTCCCGGCCGGGCGTTCGGCGTACACCGGACGGCTCGCCTCGAAGACGGCCGCGACCCCGAACTCGTCGCGCAGCCTGGCCCCGATGATCTCCTTCTGCACCTCGCCGTACAGCAGCACGGAGGTGGCCCCGCCGTCCGCCGGGCGGGCCCGGATCAGCGGGTCCTCGTCGGCGAGCCGGACCAGCGCGGCCCGCACCCGTCCGCCCTCGTCCCGGCGGCGCGGCCGGACGATCGTCTCCAGGCTCGGCGGCGCGAACCCGGCCCGGTCCTCCTCCGCCGGGCCGAGCCGGTCGCCGACGCGGATGCCGGGCAGCCCGCCGATCCGGCCGATGCCGCCCGCCGTCAGCCGGCGCGCGTCCGAGCCGAGGACCTCCAGCGAGGTCAGCCGGCCGGTGTGCTCCCGGCCGTGCCCGTGGAAGGAGACCTTCTCCCGGTGGCGCAGCTCGCCGGAGCGCAGCCGCAGGTAGGCGACCTTCTCCCCGGCGGCGCCGCGCTCGATCGCGAAGACGGTCCCGGTCGCCTCGCCCTCGGGCGCCGGGGCGGGCGGAAGGAGCTCGGCGATGCCGTCCAGCAGTTCGGGGACGCCCTGGCCGCCGAGCGCCGACCCGAAGAACACCGGGTGCAGCGTTCCGGCGGCGGTCTGGGCCCGGAGCGCCGCCCGGACGCGTTCCGGCGCGGGTTCGCGGCCCTCGACCAGGTCGGCGAGCAGCCCGTCGTCGTGCTCGGCGAGGACCTCCGCGGCGGACGCAACGGACGCGGCGGATGGGACGGTGCGCGCCCCGGCCGTCCCGAGGCCGCGCACGTCGTTCATCGGGACGATCTGCCGGGTGAGCCGGCGCCGGACGTCGGCCAGCAGCCCGTCCCGCCGCGCGCCGGCCCGGTCGATCTTGTTGACGAACAGCAGCGTCGGCAGCCGCAGCTCGCGCAGCGTCCGGGCGAGCACGCGGGTCTGCGGCTGGACGCCCTCCACCGCCGACAGCACCAGTACGGCGCCGTCCAGCACGCCGAGGGCGCGCTCGACCTCGGCGATGAAGTCGGCGTGCCCGGGGGTGTCGATCAGGTTGACCCGCGCCGCGCCGAGCGCGAAGGAGGCGACGGCGGTGCGGATCGTGATGCCGCGGGCGCGCTCGATCTCGCCGCGGTCGGTCTGGGTGTCGCCGCCGTCGACGCTGCCGAGCCGGTCGATGACGCCGGTGTCGTACAGCAGCCGCTCAGTGAGGCTGGTCTTGCCCGCGTCGACGTGCGCGAGGATGCCGATGTTCAGGGTGGCCATGAGCGTTGATGTCCTCGGGAACTCTCGTCCGGATGGGGCTCTGGGAGAATCCGAAGACCTGGCGCATGACACCCTTCGTTCGCTCGCGGGATGGAACACGGCCATGGTAGCCGCAGGCTAAGATCGCGCGCGTGCTGCTCCTCGTGACGCTCGACGGCTGGCGCGCCCAGCCGGGACCTCAGTTCGTGCTCGACGAGGCGGGCGCGGTCTGGGCGCCCGAGCCCGACGCCGCGACCGGCGCGGGCGACGTGCTCGCCGTCGCCGACGACGTCTTCGCGACGGGCCAGGTGGTCGCGGTGTCGTTCGCCCCCGAGCCCGGTCCGCCGCGCGGGGTCGTCGACCGCACGCGGGCGCGCCGCGTCCGCTATGTCCGGCGTGGCCCGGACGGGCGGCACGTGGCGCTGCTCGACCGTCCCGCGACCGCAGAGGCGCTCGACCTGCTGCCGCACCCCGAGGGCGGCTGGTTCCGCGAGACGTGGCGGAGCGCGGTGCGCCTCACCCCGGACGGCTATCCGGGCGAGCGCGCCACCGCGACCGGCATCTACTTCCTGCTGCCGCCCGGCGAGGAGTCGATGTGGCACGCGGTCCGGTCCGACGAGGTGTGGCTGTGGCATCGCGGCGGCCCGCTGGCGCTGCTGCTCGGCGGCGACGGCGAGCGCCCGGGGGCGTCGCCGCGGACGGTCACGCTGGGCCCGGACGTGGAGGACGGACAGAGGCCGCAGGCCGTCGTCCCGGCGGGCGTGTGGCAGGCCGCCCGTCCGGCCGGGGCGGGCGAGGTGCTGGTGAGCTGCGTGGTCTCGCCGGGCTTCGACTTCGCCGACTTCCGCGCCGTCTAGCGTCCCCGACCGGGGACGCGGTCAGGGCTTGCGGGCGACTCCGGCGAGGAGCTTGCCGTGCGCCATCGGCTCGTCGGCGCGCCACTTGAACACGTCGACCACGCCGGGCTCCAGCAGCTCCAAGCCGTCGAACATGGCCTCGATCTCGGCCCGCGACCGCAGCACCAGCGCGGAGGTGGCGCCCTGGTAGGGGCGGGTGATCTGGTCGAGCTCCTCGGCGGTGAAGCCCTCGGAGCCGGTCGAGGTGATCACCAGGTGGCTGCCGGGCGCCATCCGCTCGGTGAACGCGCCGAGGATCCGCGCGGGGCCGTCCCGCTCGGTGACGAAGTGGAACACCGACAGCGCCAGCACCGCGACCGGCTCGGCGAAGTCGATCAGCGCCGCGACGTCGGGGTGGGCCAGGATCTCCTCGGGCCTGCGCACGTCGGCCTGCACCGAGGCGAGCCCCTCGACGGTGGTGCGCAGGGCGCGGTTGTGCGCGGTGACGATCGGGTCGTGGTCGACGTAGACGACCCGCGCGTCCGGCAGGACCTCCCGGGCCACCTCGTGCACGTTCGGGGAGGTGGGGATGCCGGTCCCGAGGTCGATGAACTGCCGGACGCCCTCCTGGGCCAGCACCCGGACGGCGCGGACGAGGAAGCGCCGGTTGGCCTGGGCCATCGCCTTGGCGTTCGGGCTCGCCGCGAGCAGTCCCGCCGCCGCCTCGCGGTCGGCCGGGAAGTTGTCCTTGCCGTCCAGGAGGAAGTCGTAGATGCGGGCGGTGCTGGGGGTGTTCACGTCGATGCCCGTGGGCTCCCAGTCGGTGTCGGTCATGCGGTCGGCTCCAGTCCCGCGCCCACGGCGAACGCTGCAAATGATCATATGCCGCCGGCCGGGTGGGGCGGCACCGATCACGAGCGCGCTAGTCGGATCCGCCGAACGCGGCGTCGAAGGCGGTCGCGGGCGGCTCGATGGAGGCCAGGGCGCGGATGAACTCCAGGGCCTCGGGGGCGCCCTGGAGGCGGTCCATGCCGGCGTCCTCCCACTCGATCGAGACCGGCCCGGCGTAGCCGATCGCGTTCAGCGCACGGAAGCAGTCCTCCCACGGGACGTCGCCGCGGCCGGTCGAGATGAAGTCCCAGCCGCGCCGCAGGTCGGCCCACGGCAGGTGCGAGGAGAGCCGGCCGCGCCGCCCGTCCCGGCCGCGGACCTTGGTGTCCTTGCAGTCCACGTGGTAGATCCGGTCGGCGAAGTCGGTCAGGAACCCGACCGGGTCGATGTCCTGCCACACCATGTGCGAGGGGTCCCAGTTGAGGCCGAACGCGGGACGGTGCCCGATCGCCTCCAGGGTGCGGACGGTGGTCCAGTGGTCGTAGGCGATCTCGCTCGGGTGCACCTCGTGCGCGAAGCGGACGCCGACCTCGTCGAAGACGTCCAGGATCGGGTTCCAGCGGTCCGCGAAGTCGGCGTAGCCGCGCTCGATCATCGCCGCGGGGGTCGGCGGGAACATCGCCACGGTGTGCCAGATCGACGATCCGGTGAACCCGACGACGGTGTCCACGCCGAGGAGCGCGGCGGCGCGGGCGGTGTCCTCGATCTCCTCGGCGGCGCGCCGCCGGACGCCCTCGGGCTCGCCGTCGCCCCACACGTGCGCGGGCAGGATCGCCTCGTGCCGCTCGTCGATCGGATGGTCGCAGACCGCCTGCCCGACCAGGTGGTTGGAGATGGCCCAGACCTTCAGGCCGTGCTCGGCGAGGGTCTCGAGCCTGCGCTGGACGTAGGTGTCATCGGCCAGGGCCTTGCCGACCTCGAAGTGGTCGCCCCAGCAGGCGATCTCCAGGCCGTCGTAGCCCCAGCCGGACGCGAGCCGGCAGACGTCCTCGAACGGGAGGTCGGCCCACTGGCCGGTGAACAGGGTGATCGGTCGTGCCATCTCGCTACACGCTCCTCTCGACGGGCGTCCACGCGCCGCCGGCCGCGCTGTCCTGCACGGCCGCCAGGACCCGCTGCACCTGGAGGCCGTCGGCGAACGACGGGGCCGGGTCGGTGCCCGCGTCGATCGCGGTCAGCAGGTCGGCGAACTGATGGGTGAAGGTGTGCTCGTACCCGAGCAGGTGGCCGGGCGGCCACCACGCCCCCGCGTACTCGTGCACGGGCTCGGTGACCAGGATCCGCCGGAAGCCCGCCGTCGCCGCGTCCTCGGCGGCGTCGTGGAACCACAGCTCGTTCAGCGCCTCCAGGTCGAAGAAGAGGCTGCCGGCGCTGCCGGCGACCTCGATCCGCAGCGCGTTCTTGCGGCCGGCCGCGACCCGGCTCGCCTCGAACGAGGCGAGCGCGCCGCCGCTGGTGCGGCCGATGAACACGGCCGCGTCGTCCACGGTGACGCGCGCGGTGCCGCCGCCGGGGACCGGCCGCTCGCCGACGAAGGTGTCGAGCAGCGCGGAGACGCCGGTGACGGTCTGGCCGGTGACGAACTGGGCGGCGTCGACGGCGTGCGCGCCGATGTCGCCGAGCGCGCCCGACCCCGCGCGGTCCTTGTCCATCCGCCAGGTGAACGGGGCGCCGGCGTCGGCCAGCCAGTCCTGGAGGTACTGCGCGCGGACGTGCCGGACGGTGCCGATCCGCCCGTCCGCCACGAGCTTGCGGGCGAGGGTGACCGCGGGGATCCGCCGGTAGTTGAACCCGACCATCGACCGGACGCCGCGTTCGGCGGCGCGGGCCGCCGCCGCGGCCATCGTCTCGGCCTCCGCGACGCTGTTGGCGAGGGGCTTCTCGCACAGCACGTGCTTCCCGGCCTCGAGCGCGGCGACCGCGATCTCGGCGTGGGTGTCGCCCGGCGTGCAGATGTCGATGAGCTGGACGTCGTCGCGGCGCAGCAGCGCCTTCCAGTCGGTCTCCACCGCCGCCCAGCCGAGCGCGCGGGCGGCGGCCCCGGCCCGCTCGGCGTCGCGTCCGGCCAGCGCGGCCAGCACCGGGGTGAGCGGCGGGGCGAAGAACGGCCCGACGCTGCGCCACCCGTGGGAGTGGGCGCGCCCCATGAACGCGTGCCCCACCATCCCGATTCCGACCGTCGTCATGCACATCCCCTCTCGTTCCGTCGACCTGCGGCGCGCCGTCCCCCTCCTCCGGGGAGCCGGGGGGACGGCGCGCCGGGTGCGACCGTGTTCAGGACTCGAAGCCGAGCGGCAGGTAGGCGTCGACGTTCTCCTTGGTGACCGTCTCGGACGCGAGCGCGATCGACTGCGGCACCTGCCGCTCGACCAGGTCCGCCAGCCCCTTGTCCTGCGCGATCAGCCGGGCGACGCGGATCGCCGAGCCGGCCATCGTCGGACTGTAGGTGATGGTCGCCTCCAGCACCCCGCCGGCCTTGATCTCGCGCATCGCGTTGGCCGAGCCGGCCCCGCCGACCATGAAGAACTCCGTGCGGCCGGCCTGCTTGATCGCGGCGAGCACGCCGACGCCCTGGTCGTCGTCGTGATTCCACAGCGCGTCGATCTTCTTGTGCGCCTGGAGCAGGTTGGCGGCGACCTGGTTGCCGGTCTCCACGGTGAACTTGGCGTCCTGCTTGGCGGTCACGGTGAAGCCGAACGCCTTGAGCGCGTCGGCGAAGCCCTTGCTGCGCTCCTGGGTGAGCGGCAGCGTCGCGATGCCCTGCACCTCCACGATGACAGGCTTGGCGACGCCCTTGTCCTTGAGCCGCTTGCCGATGTGGTTGCCGGCGGCCACGCCGAGCCCGTAGTTGTCGCCGCCGATCCAGGTCCGGTACGACAGCTTGTCGGGGAAGACCCGGTCGAGGTTGACCACCGGGATGCCGGCGTCCATCGCCTTGCGCGCCACCTGGTTGAGCTGCTCACCGTCGTTCGGCTGGAGCACCAGGACGTCCACCTTGGCGGAGATCAGCGACTCGACCGCGGAGATCTGCTGGTTGATGTCGTTGGTCGGCTCCACCGGCTTGAACGTCACGTCGGAGTACCGTTTGGCCTGCGCCTGGGCGTTCTTGGTGATGGCCGCGATCCAGCCGTGGTCGGCGGCGGGCGCGGAGAACCCGATGGTGACCTTCTTGCCGGGCTTGTCGTTGTCGCCGCCGAGGGCGCCGGTCTGCGCGGCCGGGGTGGGGTCGCCCTTGTCGCTGTTGCTGGTGCATCCGGTGGCGAGGCCGCCGGCCGCGATGGCGGCGCCGCCGAACAGGAGACCTCTGCGGCTGGGTATGCGGTTGTCGGACATGGCGTGCTCCTGGGGGGTGGTGAGTCAGGCAGGAGTGGCGGGGGCGGGACGGGGTCAGGTGGGGCTGCGCAGGCCGCGACGCTGCAAGAGCACGGCGATCACGATGATCACGCCCTTGGCGATGAGCTGGTCGCTGGTCTGCAACCCGTTGAGGATGAACAGGTTGGTGATGAGGGTGAAGACGAGCACGCCGAGGATCGACCCGGCGAGGGTGCCGCGTCCGCCGGTGAGCAGCGTGCCGCCGATGATCACGGCGGCGATCGCGTCCAGCTCGTACAGGTCGCCGTGCGTGCTGGAACCGGTCGTGGTCCGCGCCATGATGATGATCGCGGCGATGCCGCAGCACAGCCCGGACAGCGCGTACAGCGTCAGGGTGTGCCGCCGCACGTTGATGCCGGCCAGCCGGGCGGCCTCGGGGTTGCCGCCGACCGCGAAGGTGCGGCGGCCGAAGGTGGTGCGGTTGAGCAGCAGCCATCCGGCCACCGCGACCGCGGCGAAGATGTAGACCACCAGCGGCAGCCCCAGCACCTTGGTGGTCGACAGCGCCTCGATCGCGTCGTTCTCGGGCCGGACGAGCTGGGTCTTGCGGTCCGAGAGCCGCTGCGCCAGGCCGCGCGCGGCGACCAGCATGGCGAGCGTGGCGATGAACGGGACGAGCCGGCCGTAGGCGATCAGCAGCCCGCTGACCAGGCCCGCGCCGGTGCCGACCAGGATCGCGCAGACCGCCATCACCACCGGGCCGTACGACTGGGTCGCCAGGGTGGTGGCCCAGACCGAGGCCAGCGCCATCACCGCGCCGACCGACAGGTCGATCCCGCCCCCGATGATCACAAACGTGGCGCCGACGGTGATGACACCGATGGTGGCGGCGAGCGCGAGGATGCCCACCAGGTTGCCGGAGGTGAGGAAGTTGTCGGGCTCGGTCACCACGCCGACGATGCCGAGCAGCACCAGCGCGCCGACCAGGCCGAGATGCCGGATCTCCCCCGGACCCCGGCCCGTCCCGCCCGGCCTGGCCCAGGGCGGCTTCGGCCGAGGGCCGCGCGCCTTCTCGGTCAGCGAGACACCCGCGTCGGTCACAGGGCGCTCCCTTCCATGATCATGTTGAGTACCGCGGGCTCGTCGAGCTCGCGGGCGGCGCCGCTGTGGACGACCTTGCCCTCGCGGACGACCAGGACGCGGTCGGCCAGGCCGAGCACCTCGGGCACCTCGCTGGAGACCAGCAGCACCGCGATGCCGCGTCCGGCCAGCTCCCGGATCACCGCGTACAGCTCGGCGCGCGCCCCCACGTCCACGCCGCGGGTCGGCTCATCGAGGATGAGCAGCCTCAGCCCGTGCGCGGGGGCGGCCGGGCCGTCCGAACCGTCCGGGCCGCCGCCCGGCGGTTCGCCTCCCGGCGGGAGGTCCGCCCCGAGCAGCCAGCGGGCCAGGACGACCTTCTGCTGATTGCCGCCCGACAGGGTCACCACCGGACGGCGCGGATCGGGCGGCCGGATGTCGAGCGCCTCGATCTGGCGGCGCACGTCGGCGACCTCGCGGCGCCGGTTGAGCCAGCCGAACGAGGAGTAGCGGTTCAGCCCGGCGACGGTGACGTTCCCCCCGACGGTCTCGTTGAGCAGCAGCGCCTGGCTCTTGCGCTCCTCCGGCGCCATGCCCATGCCGCGCCGGACGGCGGCGCCGGTGTCGCCCGGCCGCACCGGCCGCCCGTCGAGCAGGACCCGGCCGCGGGTCGCGCGGCGGGCTCCGTACACCGTCTCCAGGATCTCCGACCGGCCCGCGCCGACGAGCCCGGCCAGCCCGACGATCTCACCGGCGCGGACGCTGAACGAGACGTCCTCGAAGGCGCCCGCCAGGGTGAGGTCCTCGACCCGCAGCACCTCGGGAGCGTCGCCGGCCGGGGCGGGCCGCGCGGGGAAGACGTCCTCGACGTCGCGGCCGGTCATCAGCTCGACGACGCGCCCGGTGGGAGTGCTCCGCGCGGGCAGCCCGCCCGCGACCGCGCGGCCGTCCTTCAGCACGGTCACCCGGTCGCCGATCTCGCGGATCTCCTCCAGCCGGTGCGAGATGTAGACGACCGCGACGCCGTCGGCGGTCAGCTCCCGGATGATGCGGAACAGGTTGGTGACCTCGTCGTGCGCGAGCGCGGCGGACGGCTCGTCCATCACGATCAGCCGCGCCCGGTGCGACAGCGCCCGCGCCATGCTGACCACCTGCTTGCCCGCGGCGGGCAGCCGGCCGACCTCGCCGCGCGGCGCGATCTCGCCGTGCCCGAGGCGGCCGAGCAGCTCGCGCGCGCCGCGTTCGGCGGCGGCCCGGCGGGTGAAGCCGTACCGGGCGCGCTCGTGCCCGAGGTAGATGTTGTCGGCCACCGACAGCCCGTCGACCAGGTCGAGCTCCTGGTAGATGGTGGCGATCCCGGCGCGCATCGCGGCGGTCGGGCCGGTGAGCCGGACCGGGGCGCCGTCCAGGAGGATCTCGCCCTCGTCCGGCTGGTGCGCGCCGGCGAGCACCTTGATGAGGGTCGATTTGCCGGCGCCGTTCTGCCCGAGCAGGCAGTGCACCTCGCCGGGACGGACGTCGAGGTCGACGCCGTCCAGGGCGCGGACGCCCGGGAAGCGCTTGGCGATCCCGCGCATCCTGAGCAGCGGCTCGGGGTCGGTGCCGGTGCCGTCGGGACGGCTCTTCGCAGGGCCCATCGGGGCCTCCTGGGGGGTGTGGGTCAGGTGGGGCGAAGGCGGGAGGCTGGTGCGGTCAGGCGGGGGCGAAGGTGTGGTCGCTGATGAGGCGGGCGCCGCCGATCACACCGGCCTGGCCGGCCAGCTCGGACAGCACGATCGGGAGGTTGCCGGTCGCCAGGGGCAGCGACCGGCGGTAGACGACACTGCGGATCTCGGCGAGCAGGGTGTGGCCGAGCCCGGCGACGCCGCCCGCGATGATGACCAGGCCGGGGTTGAAGAAGCTGACCAGCCCGGCGAGGACCTGGCCGACGTGCCGGCCGCCCTCGCGGACGAGCTGGACCGACACCGGGTCGCCGGCCGCGGCGGCCTCGGCCACGTGCCCGCCCGACAGCTCCCCGTGCCGCTCCAGGAGCTGGGCGAGCTGGGGCGAGCGGCCCGAGCGGGCCGCCTCGCCCGCGTCCCGGGCGAGCGCGGCGCCGCCGAAGTAGGCCTCCAGGCACCCGGCGTTGCCGCACGCGCACATGGGGCCGTCGTCGTCGACCCGGATGTGGCCGATGTCGCCGGCGCTGCCGGACACGCCCCGGTAGATGGCGCCGTCCACGACGACGCCGCAGCCGATGCCGGTGCCGATCTTGACCAGCAGGAAGTCGCCGACCGAGCGGGCCAGCCCGGAGTGCAGCTCGCCGAGCGCCATCAGGTTCACGTCGTTGTCGACCAGCACCGGGCAGCCGAGCTCCTGGCCGATCGCGTCCCGCACCGGGAAGCGGTCCCAGCCCGGCATGATCGGCGGCACCACCGGCATGCCGTCGCGGAAGCTGACCGGGCCGGGCACCCCGATGCCGGTGCCGTGCGCCTGCCCGACCAGGCCCTGGTCGCGCAGCTTGCCGAGCAGGTCGAGCGCGCGGTCGAGCACCGCCATGGCGCCCTGCCGGACGTCGCAGGGCTCGCTGACGTGGCCGAGGACCTCCAGCTCGCCGTCGGTCACCGCGACGTCGATCGAGGTGGCGCCGATGTCGAAGGCGACGAACCGCAGCGCGGGCGAGAGCCGGACGATCCCCGAGCGGCGCCCGCCGCGGGACGCGGCCAGGCCCGCGGTCTCCACCAGCCCGAGCGCGACGAGCCGGTCGAGCTCGACGGCCAGCTTGGACCGGGACAGCCGGACGACGTCGCCGAGTTCGGCCCGCGAGCGGGGTCCCTCGTCGCGCAGCAGCCGCAGCAGGCGTGCCTGATGCACGTTCTGCGGACGAGCCGACATGCGCATCACGCCGTCCCTTCGGGATCCAGGGGGACCCGGGGAGCCCCGGGTTCTGGCCGTGAAGGTAATCGACTTTCGCCGCTTTGAGAAGACCTTTTCCCTGTTTCCAGCGAACTTTCCCCACTCAGAGGACAAAGTCGCGCGCACAAAACCCGCACCGGCGCCCTGGGGCGGCCGATGCGGGTCGGTGGATCAGTGTGTGAGGGCGCCGGGGTCGCGCCGCCCGCTCATCGTGCGCATGATGTGCTCGACGAGCGTGATCAGCACGTGCTTGGCCGACTCGCGGTCGCGCACGTCACAGTTGATCACGGGGATTTCGGCGGGCAGGTCCAGCGCGTCGCGGACCTGCGTCGGCGAGTGCTGGCCCGCTCCGTCGAAGTGGTTCACCCCGATGATGAACGGCACACCGCGCCGTTCGAAGTAGTCCACCGAGGGGAAGCAGTCGGCCAGCCGCCGGGTGTCGACCAGCACCACCGCGCCGAGCGCGCCCTTGGCCAGCTCGTCCCACATGAACCAGAACCGGTCCTGGCCGGGCGTGCCGAACACGAACAGGACCAGCCCGTTGGGCAGCGTGATCCGGCCGAAGTCCATCGCCACCGTCGTGGTGGTCTTCTGCGCCACCGCGGAGGTGTCATCGATGCCGATGCTCTTCTCGGTGAGCGCCTCCTCGGTGCGCAGCGGGCGGATCTCGCTGACCGCGCTCACCAGGGTGGTCTTGCCGACGCCGAAGCCGCCGGCGACGAGGATCTTGACGGTCAGCGCGGAGTCGCCTCGCGGCGGGCCCGCGTCAGAGCGCACGGATTCCATCGATCACTTCCTTGAGTACGCGCTCGCTGGGGAACTGGGCCACCGGCGCGGGGCGCCGGACCTGGATCAGCGAGTGATCGAGCAGGTCGCCGAGCAGGACCCGGACGACCCCGAGGGGGAGTTCCAGCTCCGACGCTATCTCGACCACGGACAGCGACGTGCGGCAAAGCTCCAAGATCATCTCATGTTCCGGCTCCGGCACCCAGGGCGGCGCCGTCGTGCCGGAGGGTCGCCCCTCGTCCTCGGGTTCGGCCGCGTCCACGGTGACGATGAGGGCGACCAGGTCGAACGTGTCTCCGTCGTAGTGCGTCCGGCCGCCGGTCAGCGCGTACGGGCGGACGACGGGACCGGCCGCGTCGTCGTACCAGGCCGTCCCGCCGGACCCGTTCTCGGGCGAGGGGGTCACCTTACGCGCCGCCCGGTTCGGGCTGGCCGGCCGGCGGGCCGCCGCGCGGGTTGGCCGACAGGTGCTGCCCGACGCGGGTCACCAGCATCGCCATCTCGTAGGCGATGATGCCGAGATCGGCGTCGGCGTCGGCGAGCACCGCCAGGCACGCGCCCCGTCCGGCCGCGGTGACGAACAGGAAGGCCGACTCCATCTCCACGATGGTCTGCCGGACCGCACCGCCGCCGAACGACTCGCCCGCCCCGCGCGCCAGGCTCTGGAAGCTGGCGGCCACGGCGGACAGGTGGTCGGAGTCCTCGCGTCCCAGGCCCCGCGAGGCGGCGATGCGCAGGCCGTCGCTCGACAGCACCACCGCGTTCTGCACCTGGGCCACCCGCTGAACCAGGCTGTCGAGAAGCCAGTTCAGCTCACCGGCCCCGTTCAGGGCCTCCGTGCCTGGGTGCTGCGCTTCTGTCATGTGGTGTCGTCCTCCTGGTCGCTTGGGGTTGCCTGGCCTGCTTCGGCCTCGGCCGCTTCGTGCCGGCCGCGCTGCCAGCCGCGCTGCATGGCGGACATCATCGACCGCGTCTCCTCGGCCGTCCGCTCGCCGTCCCCGGGCTCGTCGCCCGGACCGGCGCCGCCGGGGACCGGGGCGCCCAGCGGGACGCCGTCCGGGACGGGGGCGCCCGGGACACCGCCGCCGTGGGGCCGGGCGGCCGGAGACGTCGCATCCGGACGCGGGGGCGGCGGGGCCGCGTGCCGTCCCTCTGCGGCGAGGTGCGCGTCCACCCGTTCGCGGAGCTGAGGCGCCAGGTGCGTCTGCCGCCTGCGCTTCGGCAGCTCGCCGTCGGCCAGGGGCCGCGCGGGAGGCTCGGGCAGGATCTCGGCGGCGGGCGCGGGAGGCGCCGGCTCGGGCCGTTCGGCCAGGACGGGTTCGGGCTCCCACTCCGTCTCCGGTTGCGCGGCCGGGGCGGCCGGAGCGGCCGGGGCGGGCGGAGCGGCCGGGGCGGGCGGAGCGGCCGGGGCGGGCGGAGCGGCCGGGGCGGGCGCGGGCGTCGGCATCGGTGTGGGAACGGGTGTGGGGGCGGTGGACGTGGGGGCGCGCTCGGGCTCGGCCACCAGCCGGACGAACCCGCCCGACGTGGACGGCGAGGACGACAACGGCGACGCGGACGAGCCGGCCCGCGCGGACTCCAGCGCCGCCGAGGGCTGCCCCAGGGTGCGCAGGGGCCCGGTCGACGGACGTCCGCCGAGAGCGGCCTCGGCGTCGGCCTCCACGATGAGCGCGGCCGGGATCAGCGCGATCGCCGTGGTGCCGCCGTAGGGCGACTGCTGGAGGGTGACCATGATGTCGTGCCGCTGCGCCAGCCGCGCGACCACGAACAGCCCGAGCTGCGCACTGTCGGACGGGTCGAAGTCCGGCGGATCGGACAGCCGCGCGTTCGCGGTGCGGATCGCCTCGGCCGTCATGCCGAGCCCGCGGTCCTCGATCTCGATGGCGTACCCGTTCGGGACCGGGTGCCCGCTGACCCGCACCGGCGCCTGCGGCGGGGAGAAGGTGGTGGCGTTCTCGACGACCTCGGCGAGCAGGTGGATGACGTCGGCGACCGCGGAGCCGAGCAGCGCGATCCGGGGCAGCGGCTGGACCCGCACCCGCGGGTAGTCCTCCACCTCGGCGACCGCGCCGCGGACCACGTCGACCAGCGGCACCGGCCGGCGCCAGCCGCGCCCGGCGGTCTTGCCCGCCAGGATGACCAGGCCCTCCGCGTGCCGCCGCATCCGGGTCGCGAGGTGGTCGAGCCGGAACAGGTCCGACAGCTCGGCCGGGTCCTCGGTGCGGCGCTCCATCGTGTCGAGCAGGCTGAGCTGGCGGTGCAGCAGCGCCTGGTTGCGGCGGGCGAGGTTGACGAACACCTCGCTGATCCCGCGCCGGGCCGCGACCTCGCCGGCCGCCGCGAGCAGCACCGCCTCGCGGGCCCGGTCGAACGACTCGGAGATCTGCCGGATCTCCTCGATGCGGTAGTCGTAGTCGGGCAGGTCGTCCGCGGTGGCCGCGGGCTGCCCGGCCCGGACCTGCTCGGCCATCTGCGGCATCCGCTGCCGGGTGAAGCCGACGACGCCCGCGGCGAGCGTGCGGCACTCGCGGACGAGCCGCCGGGAGACCCGGACCGCGACGAGCGTCGAGACGATCACCGCGAGCAGGCCCAGGCCGCCGGCCAGCGCCAGCCGCACGAACACCCCGACCGCGATGCCCTCCGCGCGGGTGGAGAGCCTGTCGAGCAACTGGTTCTCGTACGCGAAGAGCCGGTTGCCGGCGGTGTCGGCGAGCGTCCGCCAGACGGCGGCCTCGACCGGCGGCGCGCTCTGCCGGGCGGTGTGCGCGACCTGCCCCGTCCGGGTGCCGGTCCCCGCCGCCGTGCCGCCGCCCGACGCGGCCGTCCGGCCGGGGTGCTGCGGCTTGGCGGTGCGCTCCGCAGGCTCGGCGCCGTGGACGACCTGGTCCTCCAGCGACCGGAGCTGCGTGAACGGCAGCGAGGAGACGAGCTTGGTGTAGCGGGCGCGCTCGGCCTCGGGCAGGTTGGGGACGGTGTCGGCGTACAGGTACCGCTGCGCCCCGGTGAGCTGGGCGAACTGGCCCCGCTCGGCGGCGGTCACGCGCCCGGCGGCCAGCGCCCCGGTCAGCAGGGCGTCCTCGCGCGCCAGGTACTCGCGGGCGCGGCCCACCGAGGTGAGCGTGCGCGCGTCGGCGGCGATGGTGCCGTCCCGCGGCGCGGTCGCGTTGTAGATCGCGAAACCCGCGTCGATGATCCCGGTGTACTCCTCCAGCACCCGGGGCCGCTCGGCGATGCGCTCGTCGACCGTCCGGCGGGCCGCGTCGAGCGTGCCGAGCCGGCTCACCAGGTCCTCGATGCGCGCGAGCACGGCGGTGTCGACCGCGCCGCGCAGTCCCCCGTCCTTGCTGTTGCGCCGCACCGCTTCCCGCGCGAGGTCGGTCGCGTGGCGCTGCGTCTCCAGCGCGCCCTTGTCGGCCGTCCGGGGACCGCCGAGCTGGGCCAGCGACAGCCGCCGCTCCTTCTGGAGGGCGTCGATCAGCCGCTGCGTGGGCAGCACCGACTTCTCCTGGTACTGCTTGCTCTGCATGAGCTGGTGCGCGTCGCCGTAGGTGATGCCGGTGACGAACGCCCACAGCGCGGTGAGGGCGAGCAGCGGCACGAGGATCAGCAGGATGATCCTCGCCCGGATCGAGGAGAGACGAAGGGCCTTCACAGTTCGCGGACCATGCTCACGAGAGCGTCCTCTGGCAGTCGGGGAGACGACATGCGGGGAAACCTCCCGATGCGGGGTGTACGGGGGTGTGGCGGAGCCTACTACGTCGCGAGAACGGGCCCGATCGGCGGTCCGGGCCCGTGCCCGCGGCGATCCGGACGGTCACCGGGCCGCGTTCAGGCCCGGTCGAATCCCATCCCGGAGCCCCGCGGGGCGGCCTGCATGTGCCGTCCGACCCGCTTGATCAGCACCGCCATCTCGTAGGCGATGAGACCGGCGTCGGCCTCGCCGGAGGCCAGCACGGCCAGGCAGGTGCCGTCGCCGGCGGCCGTCACGAACAGCAGCAGCGCGTCCATCTCGATGATGGTCTGGCGCACGTTGCCGCCGGAGAAGTGCCGCCCGGCGCCGCGCGCCAGACTCTGCACCCCGGCGGCCAGGGCCGACAGGTGCTCGGCGTCCTCGCGGCCGAGCTCCCTGGACGCCGCGACGGCCAACCCGTCACGGGACAGGATCACCGCCTGCCGCACCGTCGGGAGCCGCTCGGCGAAATCGTTGAGCAGCCAGTTCATCTCACCGCTGGCGGTGTTGTGGATCATCGGGGTTTCCTCATCCCGTGGCGGAGTGAAGGCCGGGAGGGCCGGCGGCAGAGCCGCGGTCCCGGCCGGTCGCGTGCGACGCTTCATCGCGTCTCAGGGCAGGGCGTCCGCAGGACGACAGTTGCCGAAGATCATAGTGTGACCGGGGCGTCGCTGGGCGAAGGTTCACCACATTTCGGGCGATCGGCCCGGTCGAGGGGACGCCGGACTCTCCGGCGCGGCACCGACAGCGTTACCATTCCCGCCGTGAGTCCCGAAAGCCAGGCATCCGAGGCACTTCCGTCGCGGCGCCGCCGTATCCCCCGCGGCGGCCGACATCGCGGCGACGAATCCTTCCTGCTGCCACCCGGCTCCCCCGCCCTCGTACTCGCGGTCCCCGGTACCGCCCGCGGCGCCGGCGCCGCGGTCGCGGCCGAACTCGCCCGGCTCGTCGAGCTGGAGCACACCGGCCAGCCGACCCACCTCGGGTTTCTGGAGGGCGACGAGGCGAGCCTGCGTGCGGTCCTGTCCGGGCTGCGGCAGCAACGTCAGGACGAACCGGCGGCGGTGGTGGTGCCGCTGATCACCGGCCCCGATCCCGCGCGGGAGGCGGCGGTCCGCGAGAGCGTGGCGGCGGCGCCGGTCCCGACGGTGGCCGCCGGCCCGCTCGGCCCGCACCCGCTCCTCGCCGAGGCGCTGCACGACCGGCTCTCCGACGCGGGCCTGGCCCGCGCCGACCGGATCCGGATGATGACGATGGTGACCGCCGTGTCGGGCGTCATCGTGGCCACCCCCGGCGACGCGACGGCGGTCCGGCAGGCCGAGGTGACCAGCGTGCTGCTCGCCTCCCGGCTGGCCGCGCCGGTCTTCACCGCCGCGCTGGACGACGAGGCCGGGGTCAAGGCCGCCGCCGAGCAGCTGCGCACCTCCGGGGCCAGCACGCTCGCCGTGGCGCCCCACCTGATCGGCCCCGAGGCGCAGGGCGAGCGGGTCGCCGCCGCGGCGGCGATCGCGGGTGCCGGCCACTCCGCTCCCCTCGGCGCGCACCCGGCCCTGGCCCGCCTGGCCGCGCTGCGCTACGTCGAGGCCCTGTCGAACGCCCTGGGCGCCTGACCCGGCCCGCGCGGCGGTGCCGCCCTCCGGAGGTTCCGAGAGGGCGGCACCCCGGGCGCGGACGCGGCCGGACGCGGGCAGGCCACCGTCCGACGCCGGTCGGCCGGACCGGAGCGAGAACGCGGCCGGGTCAGCGGTTTCCGAACTCCGGCGGGCGCTTCTGCATGGTCGCGGCCATGCCCTCGGTCAGGTCCTCGGTGAAGAAGGCTAGCGTCTGGATCCCGGTCTCCACGGCGACCTGCCGGCGCAGACCCGGCGCGTCCAGCGACATGTTGAGGAGCTCCTTGGTGCGCCGCAACCCGTACGGCGACTTGGCGAGCAGCTCCGCGGCGAGCGCGTGGGCGCCCTCCAGGTCGCGGCCCTCGTCGGCGAGCTCGGTGACCAGGCCCAGCCGGTCCGCCTCGGTGACGTCCAGCCGCTGCGCCCGGTAGAAGATCTCGGCCGCCTTGGCCGGGCCCACCAGCCGCGGCAGCAGCCACGACAGCCCGCAGTCGCCCGCGGACAGCCCGAGGTCGACGAACGGGACGACGAACCGGGTGGTCGGGTCGGCGACCCGCAGGTCGCAGGCGAGGGCCCAGGAGACTCCCATCCCCGCGACCGGGCCGTGCAGCGCCGCAATGACCGGCTGGGGGATCTCCCGCAGCCGCGCGGTCACCTCGCCGCCGCGTCCGATGCCCCGGTAGATGCGCTGGACGCGGCCCTCGTCGCCGCCGCCGGGGTCGCCGCCCTGGAGGTCCATGCCCGAGCAGAACCCGCGGCCCTCGCCGGTGAGCACGACGACCCTGGTGTCCGGGTCGCGCATCAGCCCGTTGAGGACGTCGAGCATCTCCTCGGTCAGCGCGCCGGTGACCGCGTTGAGCCGCTCGGGGCGGGACAGGGTGACGGTGAGCACCCCGTCCCGCCGGTCGAGCTTGAGATCGCCCATCCGGTCAGGAAGTGAGCTGCTGGATGAGGGGGCCCATCTGCTCGCCCACGCTCTTGAAGACGGTGAGCGGGTCGGCCGCGTTGATCGCCGCCCAGTTGTCGCGGACGGACTCGACCGACAGCGTCTCCTTCCGCCCCCAGCCCGGCCCCTCCGCGACGAAGATCTTGGCGATCCGGCCGCCGCCGACGGTGTAGACCTCGCCCGAGTCCTCGTTGCTCTCGTGCACGAGGAAGGCGACCAGCGGGGTGACCTGGTCGACGCCGAGTTTCTCGGAGAAGTCGGCGGGCAGCAGGTCCTCGGTCATCCGGGTCCAGGCGACCGGGGCGATCGCGTTGGCCTTGATGTTGTACTTGGCGCCCTCCTGCGCGAGCGTCTTGGTGAAGCCCACCAGGCCCATTTTGGCCGTGGCGTAGTTGGCCTGGCCGAAGTTGCCGAACAGGCCCGCCGGGGACGAGGTGTTGACGATGCGGCCGTAGCCCTGCTCGCGCAGGTGCGCCCAGGCGGCGCTCGCCACCAGGAACGAGCCGCGCAGGTGCACGGCGATGACCCCGTCGAACTCCTCGGGGGTCATGTTCTTGAACGACCTGTCGCGCAGGATGCCGGCGTTGTTGACGACGATGTCGATCTTGCCGAAGGCGTCCACCGCGGTCTTGATGATCGCCTGGGCGCCCTCGGGGGTGGCGACGTTGTCGGGGTTCGCGACCGCCTCGCCGCCGTTCTTCTTGATCTCCTCGACGACCTCCTGGGCCGGCCCGGCGGAGGCGCCGACGCCGGACCGGTCCCCGCCGAGGTCGTTCACGACGACCTTGGCGCCGCGCGCCGCCAGCTCCAGCGCGTGCTGGCGGCCGAGGCCGTGGCCCGCCCCGGTGACGACCGCGACCCGGCCGTCGTAGCGCAGTTCCGACATCCCTGTCTCCTCACATCGCACCGACTACGTCCCCCTAGGTAACCACCAAGGGGTTACCCAGTGGTACCACCTAACCGAATCCCGCTCGGCTTTGCCCCCGCCCTCGAAAGTTGCGGCAAATACTGCATTTGACGTGAACCACGGCGTAGTGTCCACACGTCTCCACAGCGCGCCATCGCCCAGCCATCGCCCAGCCGTCACCGGCCGTCGCCGGCCACCGCGGCCGTCGCCGCCGCGAGGAGCACGGAGGACCCGTCCCTATGAACCAGGCCCCCGCGCACCGCCGGTCCGACGGCCGCCCGCTCCGCGTCGTGCAGTGGGCGACCGGCGCGGTCGGCCGCAGCGTGATCCGCGGCGTGCTGGACCGTCCAGGGCTCGAACTCGCGGGCGTCCGGGTGTTCTCCCCCGCCAAGGACGGCGTCGACGCCGGCGTCCTGGCCGGACGCGACCCCATCGGCGTGACCGCCACCACCGACACCGCCGAGATCCTCGACCTGGACGCCGACTGCGTCGTGCACGCCCCCGGGCAGCTCGGTCAGCCGTACGGCGACCTCGACACGGTCTGCGCGCTGCTGGCCTCGGGCAAGAACGTCATCTCCCTGACCGGCCTGGTCTACCCGTACGCCCAGGGCCCGGGACTGGTGGCCGAACTGGAGGACGCGTGCAAGCGCGGCGGCGGCGTCTCGGTGCACGGCAGCGGCGTCAACCCCGGCTTCATGGCCGACCTCATGCCGCTCGTCCTGTCCCGCCTGTCCCGGCAGATCACCCACGTGTACGCGCGCGAGTGCTCGGACTTCGCCGGGCACCCGTCCTGGCGGATGGTGCACGACATGGTGGGCTTCGCCAAGACCGAGGAGTCGTACCTGCGCTCCCTGCGGCCGGCCCGCACCATGATGCGGGCGGGCTTCGCCGAGAGCCTGCACCTGGTCGCGGCCGGGCTCGGGATCGAACTGGACGAGGTGGACGTCGACGTCGACCACCGGCTGGCCCGCCACGACTTCACCATCGCGGCCGGACGGGTGCCGAAGGGCACCGTCGCGGCGGCCCGGTGGACCTTCAGCGGGCTGGTCGACGGCCATCCGGTGATCACCATCGAGGCGGTGCACAAGGCCGACGCCGGCCAGGTCACCGACTGGGGCGGCCCCGGGTACGCGGTCCGCGTGCACGGCCGCCCGTCGATCACCCTGACCACCGACGAGGACTGGGTCTCCAACGGGATCTCGGCCGCGGCGGCGCACGCGCTCAACGCGATCCCCGTGGTGTGCGCGGCGGCCCCGGGCATCCGGACCTTCCTCGACCTGCCCCTGGTCACCGGCCGCGCGAGCGTCCCCACCCGCGCCACCGCCTTCTGACCCGCCGTGACCCGCCGCCGTTCCGGCCCACCGCCCTGGACGGGATCCGGAGACCGGGATCCGGCGGGCGGGATCCGGCGGGCGGATCGGTCAGGGCCGGGACTTCTCCAGCGGAACCCCCTCGGCCCTGGCGTCCGCCTCTTCGGCGGCCTCGCGCCGGTGCCTGCGGACGCTCCACACGATCAGCGCCACGACCGCGAGGACCGCGAGCCCGATCGCCAGCCCCCGGCCCGCGAGCTTGGCCGCGTGCTCGAACGCCGCCCCGGCGAAGTAGCCGCCGAACGTGAAGGTCGCCACCCAGGCGACGCCGCCGATCAGGTTGTACGCCAGGAACTTCGGATAGGGCAGCTTGGAGCTGCCCACCAGCGCGGGCATCAGCGCCCGCAGCAGCGCGGTGAAACGTCCGATGAACACCGCGAACGCGCCGCGCCGGCGGATGAGGTCCTGGGCCTTGCCGACCTTGGACTCGTGCCGCTTCATCGCCTTGGTCTCCAGCAGCCTGGGCCCGTACCGGCGGCCGATCTCGTAGCCGACCGAGTCGCCCACCACCGCCGCGACCACCGCCACGGCCAGCAGCACCGGCATCGACAGCTTGCCCTGGCTGGCCAGCACGCCGCCGACCACGATCGCGGTCTCGCCCGGGAACACGAACCCGAAGAACAGCGCCGCCTCGGCGAACACCAGGCCGGCGATGAGAAGGTAGATCAGTGCGGGGGGCAGGCCGTCCACCAGGACATTGAAGTTCTCCATCATGGCTCCCCCGCCACCTCATCCCGTCCGGCCCGTACTCGCGGGCCCGCCTGTGTGAGTGCCACCCGGCCGTGCACGCCCGCCGGTGCTGTTTCCACCCGCGCGCAGAGGGTTATCGTATCCGCGAGGGCTCCCGACCCGGATCCCCCGCAAGGACTACCGAGCGTCGACCCCAGGAGGAGCGGGGCATGACCGCACAGGAGATATCGAGCGGCCGGTTCGTCCGCCAGGCCAACCGCTTCACCGGCATGATCACCGCCGACGGCTCCAGCGGGTTCACCGCCGAGCCGGGCCGCTACCGGCTGCTGGTCTCCTACGCCTGCCCCTGGGCGCACCGGACGCTGATCGTCCGCCGGCTACTCGGCCTGGAAGAGGTGATCGGCCTCGGGGTGGTCGACCCGATCCGCGACGACCGCGGCTGGCGGTTCCCCGAACCCGACCCGGTGACCGGCGCGACGTTCCTGTCCGAGCTCTACCTGGCCACCGACCCGTCCTACGAGGGCCGCTACACGGTGCCGTGCGTCTGGGACACGGTGACCGGCACGATGGTGACCAACGACTTCCCGATGATCACCACCATGATGGAGACCGAGTTCGCCGCCCACCACCGGGACGGCGCGCCCGACCTCTACCCCGAGGCCCTGCGCCCGGAGATCGACGAGCTGAACGAGCTGGTCTACACGACCGTCAACAACGGGGTCTACAAGGCCGGGTTCGCCACCTCCCAGGACGCCTACGAAGAGGCGTTCGACGCCCTGTTCGACACATTCGGACTGCTGGAAGAGCGGCTGGCGGGGCGACGCTACCTGCTCGGCGACCGGCTGACCGAGGCCGACGTGCGGCTCTACCCCACGCTGGCCCGGTTCGACCCGGTCTACTTCTCCCATTTCAAGTGCAACCTGCGGAGACTCTCCGATCATCCCCATCTCTGGGCGTACGCGCGCGACCTCTACTCGCTGCCGGCCTTCGGCGGCACCACCGACTTCGACCACATCAAGCGGCACTACTACGTGACGCAGCGCAACATCAATCCGTCCGGGGTCGTGCCCAAGGGCCCGCTCCTCGACTGGACCGCCCCGCACGGCCGGGACCGCCTCGGCGGCGCCTGAAGCCTTTCCCCGACGACTCGAGAACGGCCCGGGGACGGCCCTCCGACGGCCACCGCCCGGCTCGCGGACGCCGCTCGCGGGCCTTTGGATCACAGGACGTCCCGACAATGTTCGGGAACGGTCATACGCGGCCGTTATGCTGACGGGCTCTAAGCCGGAACGCAGTGACAGGACAGGAAAGGCCCCCCGACGATGCGCAGTTCGTTCTTCGGAAACATGGACCAGGGACAGCAGCTCCCCGGCCACTTCGCCCTCCAGAATTCCAAGATGCTCCGGGTCCACCTCAACGGAGACGTCCTGGCGCGCCAGGGGTCCATGGTCGCCTTCCAGGGGCAGATGGACTTCGACTACGAGGGCGCCGGCGGCATCGGCAAGTTCATCAAGAAGGCCGTCACCGGCGAGGGCGTGCCGACCATGCGCGTCAAGGGCCAGGGCCTGCTGTTCGTGGCCAACGACGCCGACGACATCCACCTGTTCTACCTGGAGAACGAGGGGATCACCGTCAACGGCGCCAACATCCTGGCCTACGACGCGCACCTCCAGTCCGACATCCAGCGCGTCCAGGGCGCGGGCATGATGGCGGGCGGCCTGTTCAACACCACTCTGACCGGCACCGGCTGGGTGGCGCTCACCACACACGGCACCCCGGTCATGCTCGACGCGAGCCGCGCCCCGACGTTCGCCGACGGGCAGTCGGCCGTGGCGTGGAGCACCAGCCTCCAGGTCGGCGTCAACCGCACCCTCAAGGCGGGCGCCCTCATCGGACGCGGTAGCGGCGAAGCGATGCAATTGGCCTACCAAGGCCAGGGCTTCGTGCTGGTCCAGGCCAGCGAGGGCCCCACAGTGCCCACGCACTCGCACTGACCTGCGGTGCCGGCCCCCGGGCCGGGGCCGGGCGGAATCGCCGGTTTCCGGGGGTCGAGGGCGGGGGTCGTCCCATGCTGTCCTGGGTGAGGTGGAAGTGCGAGTAGCCTTGACTCGTCTCAGAACTCACCTGCGAGCTGCGGAAGAGGGCGATCTCCGCCGTGTCGACAGAGTCGTCGCAAACTAGTGCCGACCCCAAGAACACAGATTTCGGTGCCAACGAGTGGCTGGTCGACGAGCTGTACCAGAAGTACCTCGAAGACCCGAACTCGGTTGACGAAGCCTGGTGGAACTTCTTCGCGGACTACCAGCCGGACACCCGGCCGTCCGTGACCACCGCCTCCCCGGCGGGTCCCCAGGCCACCGGCGAAGCGGCCCCCCGGGCCGCCAACGGCACCGCGGCGGCTCCGCCGACAGCGACGCCGGCCGGGCCCGCCAAGGCCGCCCCCGCGGCCAAGGCCGGCGGCAAGGCCGCGGCCGGTGCCGCGTCGAAGCCCGCTCCTCCGCCGGTGCCCGCGGGCGCCGAGGAGGTACGGCTCCGCGGCGTCGCCGCGCGTACGGCCACCAATATGGAGTCCAGCCTCACGGTGCCGACCGCGACGAGCGTGCGCGCGATCGCGGCCAAGCTGTTGATCGACAACCGCATTGTGATCAACAACCATTTGAAGCGCGGGCGGGGCGGCAAGGTCTCCTTCACCCACCTCATCGGCTACGCCATCGTCAAGGCGCTGGTGTCGATGCCGGAGATGAACTCCGCCTACACCGAGGTCGACGGCAAGCCGGTGCTGATCAAGCCCGAGCACGTCAACTTCGGCCTGGCCATCGACCTCCAGAAGCCCGACGGGCAGCGGCAGCTCGTGGTGCCGAGCATCAAGGCCGCCGAGACCCTCGACTTCCGCCAGTTCTGGGCGGCCTACGAGGAGATCGTGCGCAAGGCGCGCGGCAACAAGCTGACGCTCGACGATTTCCAGGGCACCACGATCAGCCTGACCAACCCGGGCACCATCGGTACCGTGCACTCGGTGCCGCGGCTGATGCCCGGCCAGGGCACGATCATCGGCGTCGGCGCGATGGAGTACCCGGCCGAGTTCGCCGGCGCCTCGTCCGACACGCTGGCCCGGATGGGGATCAGCAAGGTCATGACGGTGACCTCCACCTATGACCACCGCATCATCCAGGGTGCGCAGTCCGGCGACTTCCTGCGCCGGATCAACCATTTGCTGCTGGGCGAAGAGGACTTCTACGACGACATCTTCGAGGCCCTGCGGATCCCCTATGAGCCGGTGCGCTGGGTCAAGGACATCTCCGCGGGCCACGAGGACGACGTCGCCAAGGTCGCGCGGGTGCACGAGCTGATCCACGCCTACCGGGTCCGCGGCCACCTGATGGCCGACACCGACCCGCTGGAGTACAAGCAGCGCCGCCACCCCGACCTCGACATCCTCCAGCACGGCCTCACCCTGTGGGACCTCGAGCGCGAGTTCGCGACCGGCGGGTTCGGCGGCAAGCCGACCATGAAGCTGCGCGACATCCTCGGCGTGCTGCGGATGGCCTACTGCCGCACGGTCGGCATCGAGTACATGCACATCCAGGACCCCGAGGAGCGCGCCTGGATCCAGGCCCGCGTCGAGGTCCCGCACGACAAGCCGTCGCGCGAGGAGCAGCTGCACGTGCTGCGCCGGCTCAACTCCGCCGAGGCGTTCGAGACGTTCCTCCAGACCAAGTTCGTCGGGCAGAAGCGGTTCTCCCTGGAGGGCGGCGAGTCGGTCATCCCGCTGCTCGACTCGGTGATCTCCGCCGCGGCCAAGGCCGGCCTCGACGAGGTCGTGGTCGGGATGGCGCACCGCGGCCGGCTGAACGTGCTGGCCAACATCATCGGCAAGTCCTACGGGCAGATCTTCGGCGAGTTCGAGGGCAACCTCGACCCGCGCAGCGCGCAGGGCTCGGGCGATGTGAAGTACCACCTCGGCGCCGAGGGCGACTTCGTCGCGAGCGACGGCTCCCGGATCCACACCGAGCTGGTCGCCAACCCCTCCCACCTGGAGACGGTCGACCCGGTGCTGGAGGGCGTCGTCCGCGCCAAGCAGGACCTGCTGGACGTCGGCGAGGCCGGCTTCAGCGTGCTGCCGATGCTGGTCCACGGCGACGCGGCGTTCGCCGGGCAGGGCGTGGTCGCCGAGACCCTCAACCTGTCGCAGCTGCGCGGCTACCGCACCGGCGGCACCGTGCACGTGGTGATCAACAACCAGGTGGGCTTCACCACCGCGCCGGAGTACTCGCGGTCCAGCGTCTACTCCACCGACGTGGCCCGGATGATCCAGGCGCCGATCTTCCACGTCAACGGCGACGACCCGGAGACCTGCGCCCGGGTGGCGCGGCTGGCCTTCGAGTACCGGCAGACGTTCAAGAAGGACGTCGTCATCGACATGATCTGCTACCGGCGGCGCGGGCACAACGAGACCGACAACCCCTCGTTCACCCAGCCGGTGATGTACGACCTGATCGACGCCAAGCGCTCGGTGCGCAAGCTCTACACCGAGGCGCTGATCGGCCGCGGCGACATCACCGTCGAAGAGGCCGAGTCCGCGCTCCGCGACTACCAAGAGCAGCTCGAGCGGGCCTTCACCGAGACCCGCGAGGCGGTCAAGAAGCCGCTGGAGCCGGGCTCGGTGGTCAAGCCCGACGTCGAAGAGCGGATCCCGATCGACCACGGCTCGGCCGGCACGGCGATCTCCGCCGAGACGGTCAAGCGGATCATCGACACCCAGGTCAGCCTGCCCGAGGGCTTCAACGTGCACCCGCGGCTCCAGCCGATCCTGGCCCGCCGCGCCCAGATGGTCGAGGACGACGCGATCGACTGGGCCACCGGCGAGCTGTTCGCGATCGGCTCGCTGCTGATGGACGGCCGCCCGGTCCGGCTGGTCGGCCAGGACACCCGGCGCGGCACGTTCGGGCAGCGGCACTCGGTGCTGGTCGACCGCAAGACGGGCGAGGAGCACACCCCGCTCAAGCAGTTCGGCCAGGGCGTGTCGAAGTTCTACGTGCACGACTCGCTGCTCAGCGAGTACGCCGCGATGGGCTTCGAGTACGGCTACTCGATGACCCGGCCGGACGCGCTGGTGGCCTGGGAGGCCCAGTTCGGCGACTTCGCCAACGGCGCCCAGTCGATCATGGACGAGTACATCTCGTCCGGTGAGCAGAAGTGGGGCCAGCACTCCAGCATCGTGCTGCTGCTGCCGCACGGCTACGAGGGCCAGGGGCCCGACCACTCCTCGGCGCGCATCGAGCGCTACCTCCAGATGTGCGCGCAGGACAACATGACGGTGGTCTACCCGACCACGTCGGCCAACTACTTCCACCTGCTGCGGTGGCAGGTGCTGTCCGGCCGGAACAAGCCGCTGATCGTGTTCACGCCCAAGTACCTGCTCCGGCTCAAGGCGGCCACGTCCACGGTCGAGCAGATCACCCAGGGCCAGTTCCAGCCGGTGATCCCCGAGCAGAACGCCGAGATCGACCCCGCCGGGGTCCGCCGGGTGCTGCTCACCACCGGCAAGATCTACTACGACGTGGCGCAGGCCAGGGACGCCGCCGGCGCCACCGACACCGCGGTGGTCCGGGTCGAGCGGCTGTACCCGCCGCCGGTCGACGAGATCAAGGCCGAGCTGGCCAAGTACCCCGAGGGCACCGAGGTCGTCTGGGTGCAGGACGAGCCGGCCAACATGGGCGCGTGGCCGTTCATGGCGCTGAAGCTGCCGCACCACATCGAGGGCCTGAAGATGTCGCGCGTCTCGCGTCCGGCGTCCTCCTCGCCCGCGGTGGGGTCCAACAAGCTGCACGCGGCCGAGCAGGAGGCCCTGCTGGCCAGGCTGTTCGGCGACGAGCGCAAGTAGGCGGGACCGTTCATCCCGAGGGCTCCGGCGCATCCGCGCCGGGGCCCTCGGCGTCCCGCCCTCCGGGCGGGCCGGCAGAGCGAGGAAGGACCGAGGACGTGTACTTCACCGACCGGGGTGTCGAGGAGCTGGCCGAGCGGCGCGGCGCCGAGGAGGTCAGCCTGAGCTGGCTGGCCGAGCGGCTGCGCGAGTTCGTGGACCTCAACCCCGAGTTCGAGACCCCCGTCGAGCGGCTGGCGACCTGGCTGGCCCGGCTGGACGACGACGCGGACGACGACTGACGCGGCGGGGCGCACCGGCGGGACACGGCGGCGACGAGACGCGATACATCTTGACTTTCACCGGACGCGACATATCGTGTTTACTGTGCAGGACGGCGCCCCTCGCGGGCGGCCGGTCCGTACCCGTGCCGCAGGCGCCCGGACGAAAGGCGAGAGACGATGTCGCGTTGGACGATCGACGAACCCACCACCCTCGGCTTCGACGGCGTGGTCGCGCTCCGGGCCACCCTGATCGCCGGCAGCGTCTCGGTGCTGGCCTCCGGTGACCGGCCCGGCATCCAGGTCGAGGCGCTCGACGGGCCGCCGCTGGTGATCGGGCACGAGGCCGGCATGCTGACCATCACCCACGAGCGGCTCTGGGAGGGCGTGCTGAGCTGGCTGCGCACCCAGAAGTGCCACGCCACCATCACCGTGACCGTCCCGCACGACTGCCCGGTCTCCCTGAACCTGGTCTCCGCCGACGCGGTGGTCAGCGGGACGACCGCGCGCACCTCCGTCAAGAGCGCGTCCGGCAACGTCGTCCTCGACGGGGTGCACGGCGACATCGACGCCAACACCGTCTCCGGCGACGTCGAGGTGCAGGGCCCGGCCAGGCGGATCACGTTCACCTCCGTGTCCGGCGACCTGACCCTGGCCGGCGGGACGGTCGACCGGCTGGCCGCCCGCTCGGCCCGCGGACGGATCGCCGCCGACGTCGGCCTGGCCCGCGAGGGCCGGATCGAGGTCAACACCGTGGCCGGCGAGGTCGCGCTGCGCATCCCCGACCCCGCCGACGCGGAGGTCGCGCTGAACTCGGCCGCCGGCGGCCGGCTGGAGACCTCGTTCCCGGGACTGGACCGGCGGGACCGCTCGGTCTCCCGCGCCGTCACCGGCAGGCTCGGCGCCGGGACGGGCCGGGTGTCGGTCAACACTGTGTCCGGCGCCGTCGCGCTCCTCGGCCGGCCCCGGGACGACTCCCCCGAGATCACCACCCCTGGAATGGAGAAGTGAGTTGAGCCCCGTCTTCGGCCACGGCCGCCTTCGGCTGTACCTGCTCAAGCTGCTGGAGGAGAGCCCGCGGCACGGCTACGAGGTGATCCGGCTGCTCCAGGACCGCTTCCTCGGGGTCTACTCGCCCTCCCCCGGCACGATCTACCCGCGGCTGGCCCGGCTGGAGTCCGAGGGCCTGGTCAGCCATGAGGTGATCAAGGGCAAGAAGGTGTACTCCCTGACCGACAAGGGCCGGGAGGAGCTGGAGCGCCGGATGGACGAGCTGGCCGACCTGGAGGAGGAGCTCTCGGCGTCGGCGCAGGAGTTCGCCCGCGGCGTCCAGGAGGACGTGCGGCAGACCGTCCGGTCGCTGCGCGAGGAGCTGACCCAGGCGGCGCGCACAATGCGCGACCAGGGCAAGGCCACCTCCAAGGACGCCTGGAAGGAGACCACCGAGCGCCAGAAGGACGAGTGGCGCCGGCAGAAGGACCACTGGCGCGAGCAGACGCAGGCGTGGAAGGAGGAGTGGCGGCGCAACTGGGAGGAGGCGTGGAAGACCGCCACCGGCACCAAGGACGACCTCGCCCGCCTCAAGCTGGAGCGGCTGCTCGGCCGGTTCGTCGAGGACGTCCGCGAGCAGGCCAGGGAGGCGCGGCTCGGCGAGGACGACCTGGCCACCGCCGAGACCCTCCTCGACGCGACCCGCGAGCGCCTCCAGAAGGAGATCTTCGACCGCGACCGCTGACCGGCGGCCGGGACGGGCGCCCGGCCGCCCGGCCGGGGCGACGGGCCCGGCCGGGGCCGCGGCCGGTGACCGCGGTCAGGGGGTGAAGACAACCTTGCCGAACAGGTCGCCCTCCGCCATCGCGGCGAAGCCCTCCCGGGCCCGGCTCAGCGGGAGCGTGCGGTCGATCAGTGGACGGGTGCCGGTCTTCACCAGGAACCGCGCCAGCCGTTCGAGCTGCGCCCGCGTCCCCATGGTGGAGCCGACCACCGAGAGCTGGAGGAAGAACAGCCGGTTGAGCTCGGCCGGCGGCACCTGGCCGCTGGTCGCGCCGGACACCACGATCCGACCGCCGGGCCGCAGCGACTTCAGCGAGTGCGACCAGGTCGCCTGGCCCACCGTCTCCATCACCGCGTCGACTCGCTCGGGCAGCCGGGCGCCGGGCTCGAACGCCGCGTCCGCCCCGAGCTCCACGGCCCGCTTGCGCTTGGCCTCGTCCCGGCTGGTCGCGTAGACGCGGTAGCCGGCCGCGGCGGCGAGCGCGATCAGCGCGGTCGCCACGCCGCCGCCCGCGCCCTGCACCAGCACGGTCGAGCCGGGCTGGAGGCCGGCCTTGTCGAACAGCATCCGGTAGGCGGTCAGCCACGCGGTCGGCAGGCAGGCCGCCTCGGCGAACGACAGCCCGGACGGCTTGGGCACCAGGTTGCGGCGCGGCACCGCGACCTTCTCGGCCAGCGCGCCCTGGTGCAGCTCCGACAGCAGCGAGCGCTTGGGGTCGAGGGTCTCGTCGCCGCCGCCGCGCTCGGGGTCGCCGATCACCGCGTGCACGATGACCTCGTTGCCGTCCTCGTCGATCCCGGCCGCGTCGCAACCGAGGATCATGGGGAGCCGGTCCGCGCTCAGCCCGACGCCCTTGAGCGACCACAGGTCGTGGTGGTTGAGCGCGGCGGCGCGGACCGTGACGGTGGTCCAGCCGTCCGGGACCTGCGGGTCGGGGCGCTCGCCGAGCGTCAGCCCGGTCAGCGGATCGTCTGCGTCGATGTGCGTAGCCGTGACAGCGAACATGCCCGCACCCTACGACGTCCGGCCCCGGCGCGCGGAGGCCGCCTCCCGCCGGGAGCGGCCCGCCCCCGTGCGGACGGGGACGGACGCGGGCCGCTCCGGCGGACGCCCGCGGACCGCTCGGCCCCGGGCCCCGGGCTAGAGGACCTTGGAGAGGAAGTCCCTGGTCCGCGGGTGCTTCGGGTTGGCGAGGACCTCGCGCGGGAGGCCCTTCTCCACCACCGCCCCGTCGTCCATGAAGACCAGGGAGTCGCCGACCTCGCGGGCGAACCCGATCTCATGGGTGACCACGACCATGGTCATCCCGTCCAGGGCGAGCTGCTTCATCACGCCCAGCACGTCGCCGACCAGCTCGGGGTCCAGCGCCGACGTCGGCTCGTCGAACAGCATCAGCGCGGGCTCCATGGCGAGCGCGCGGGCGATGGCCACCCGCTGCTGCTGCCCGCCGGACAGCTGCGCGGGGTACCCCTGGGCCTTGTCGGCCAGCCCGACCCGGTCGAGCAGCTCCATCGCCCGCTCGCGCACCTGCGCCTTGGGCTGTCGCTTGACCGCGCACGGCGCCTCCATGATGTTCTCCAGCGCGGTCATGTGCGGGAAGAGGTTGAACCGCTGGAACACCATGCCGATCTCGCGGCGCTGCGCCGACACCTCCCGGTCGCGCAGCTCGTGCAGCCGGCCGCCCTTCTCCCGGTAGCCGACCAGGTGGCCGTTCACCCAGAGCCGGCCGGCGTCGATCTTCTCCAGGTGGTTGACGCAGCGCAGGAACGTCGACTTGCCCGAGCCCGACGGCCCGATCACGCACATCACCTCGCGCGGCCTGACCTCCAGGTCGACGCCCTTGAGCACCTCCAGCCGGCCGAAGCTCTTGTGCACCTGCTCGGCCTTGACCATCAGGCCGTCTCCGGGCGGCGGGGCGTCCCCGCCCAGTGCGGCGGCCCCGCCCGGCGCGCCGGTTCCGGCCGGTGGGGTGTCCTCGGCCGGCGGGGTGTCCCGCCCGGTGGGCTCGCTCATGCCTCGGCTCCCGTCCCGCCGCCGGTCCCGGTGCCACGGGCCGGCCACGGCCTCCGCCGCCGCGGCCGGGCGGACCCGGCCGTGCCGCGGGCGAAGTGCCGTTCGATGAAGTACTGCCCCAGTAGCAGCACGCTGGTGATCGCCACGTACCAGCCGACCGCCGCGACCAGCATCGGGAACGGGTGGAAGGTGCGGTTCCCGACCGCCTGGAGGCGGAAGAACAGCTCGTTGGTGACCGGCACGAACGCCACCAGCGAGGTGTCCTTGAGCATCGCGATGGTCTCGTTGCCGGTCGGCGGGATGATCACCCGCATCGCCTGCGGCAGCACCACCCGGCGCATGATCCGCAGCCGGGACATGCCGAGCGCGGCGGCGGCCTCGTGCTGGCCGGGGTCGACCGACATGATCCCGGCCCGGACGATCTCGGCCATGTAGGCGGCCTCCGACAGCGCCAGCGCCAGCAGGCCCGCCATGAAGCCGGTCAGGAACGTCCGGGTGTCGATGCTGAACAGCGTCCCGTCGATGTCCACGCCGAGCAGGTCGGCGAGCTGCGCGTCGAAGGGCAGCCCGAACTCGATCTCGGTGTAGAGGATCGCCATGTTGCCGAACAGGATCGCCAGCACCAGCCGCGGCGCCGCCCGGAAGAACCAGGTGTAGAGCCACGAGACCCCGCTGACCAGCGGGTTCGGCGACAGCCGCATCACCGCCAGGACGACGCCGAGGACGATGCCGATCACCATCGCCAGCACGGTGAGCAGCACCGTGGTGCGGACGCCCTCGATCACGCTCGGCCGGAACGCGTTGTCGACGATGAAGGCCCAGTCGAACGCCTTGTTCGTGACCAGCATGTGCACGAACATCGCGGCGAGCACGAGCAGGACGGCGCAGGCGGCCCAGCGGCCGGGGTGCCGGACGGGCACGGCCTTGATGGCCTCCGGCCGCGCCCGTCCCCCCGCCGGCCCGCCCGTCTTGGTCAGGTCGGCCATCGCGTCAGGGGTTGATCTTGGAGGTGGCCAGCATGCCGGTCTTCAGCCCCCACTTGTCCGCGATGCCCTTGATCGTGCCGTCCGCGATCAGCGCCTGCACCGCGCCCTGGACCGCCTCGGCGAGCTGGGCCTGCTCCTTCTTGACCACGATGCCGTAGTCGAACGGGTCGTAGGGCTCGCCCAGCGTCTCGAGCTGGCCGTTCAGCTTCTTGACCGCGTACTGGATCACCGGGCCGTCGGCCAGCATCGCGTCGTCCTTGCCGCTCGCCACGGCCGTGGTCGCCTGGTCCTGGCCCTGGTAGGGGTCGACCGAGATGGCGGGGCCGCCGGCCTTCTTGCAGGCGTCCTGGCGCTTGGGGACGTCCTCGTCGGCCTGGGTGGTGGCCTTCTGCACCGCGACCTTCTTGCCGCACGCCGCGTTGATGTCGATCTTGGCCGGGTTGCCGGTCTTGACCAGCCACTGGGTGCTGCCCTGGAAGTAGCTCACCATGTTGACCTGCTTCATGCGGTCGGGGTTGATGGTGAACGAGGAGATCGCGGCCTCGGTCTTGCCCGACTGGACGCCCGGGATGACCGAGTCGAACGGCGCCGGGGTGAAGGCGGCCTTCAGCCCGAGCTTGGCGGCCACGGCGCCGATCACGTCCGCGTCGAAGCCGATCACGGTCTTGTTGTCGCTGTCGAGGAACTCCATCGGCGCGTAGGTGGCGTCGGTGCCGACGGCGAGGGTGCCGTCGGACTTGACGTCGGCGGGGACCTTGGCGGCCAGCGCCTGGTCGGCCCCGGTCTTCGGGGTCACCGACGTCTTCGGCTCGGTGGAGTCGTCCTTCTCGCCGCACGCCGACAGCGCGAGGGCGCCCGTCAGCACGAGTGCGCCCGCCGCGACGGCGCGGCGGCGCAGAGAACCGGTGGTCACAGGTCCCCCTCCAGATCGGTTCAGTGGATCCTGGGCAGATCCGCAGTCAGGTGCACATCTTGGCGCACACCCGGCACTTTATGGATTAAGGCTCCGACACGATCGGACAACAAGGACGCCGGGGCGGATCCGCGTCGACCTGGACCGGACCCGCTCCGCGCGGTCTTCCGCGCCGTAATCTCCCTCACCGTCCGGCGGTCGTCCCGGCGCGGACGTGACGGCCGCCACCGTCCCGCTCCGCGGAACGCCGCGGAGGGTATGGCACAATCGGACAACGGGTGACCCCCGTACGTCGCGAGATGACCTCCAGGTGATTGGCAACCAGACCACACCACCGCGGCGGCATCGCCCGAAGCCAACTTTCACTGACAGGGGTCGCTGTGGCTGCCGAGCCCAATCCCACCGAACCGCATCCGTACGACGACGATCCGGCGTTCCCGCTGCACCGCGGCGGCAAGCTGGAGATGCGCTCCACCATCCCGGTGCGCAACGCCGACGACCTCTCCCTCGCCTACACCCCCGGGGTGGCGCGGGTCTGCACCGCGATCGCCGAGCACCCCGAGCTGGCCTACGACTACACCTGGACCTCCAAGGTGGTGGCCGTCGTCACCGACGGCACCGCGGTGCTCGGGCTCGGCGACATCGGCCCGGCCGCGTCGATGCCCGTGATGGAGGGCAAGTCGCTGCTGTTCAAGGAGTTCGCCGGCGTCGACTCGGTGCCGATCGCGCTCGGCTGCACC
Organism: Spirillospora sp. NBC_01491; assembly: GCF_036227065.1. Classification (GTDB taxonomy): domain Bacteria; phylum Actinomycetota; class Actinomycetes; order Streptosporangiales; family Streptosporangiaceae; genus Spirillospora; species Spirillospora xylanilytica. Next base: position 6,791,377 of record NZ_CP109432.1, on the reverse strand, counting down.
GGGGTCGACGAGATCGTCGACACGGTGATCCGGATGGCGCCCAGCTTCGGCGGGATCAACCTGGAGGACATCAGCGCCCCCCGCTGCTTCGAGATCGAGGACCGGCTCCGCGAGGCGCTGGACATCCCGGTCTTCCACGACGACCAGCACGGCACCGCGATCGTGGTCCTGGCCGCGCTCAAGAGCGCCGCGCGGCTGATCGGCAAGCCGCTGTCGGAGCTGCGCGCGGTGGTCGCCGGCGCCGGCGCGTCCGGCATCGCGGTCTCCACCATCCTGATCGAGGCCGGCATCGGCGACATCGCGCTGTCGGACAGCAAGGGCCTGATCTACGAGGGCCGCGACGGGCTCAACCCGATCAAGCGGCGGATCGCGGCGATCACCAACCGGTCCCGGCTGACCGGCTCCACCGAGGAGGCGCTGCGCGGCGCCGACGTGTTCATCGGCCTGTCCGGCAGCACCGTCCAGGAGTCGTGCATCGCGACGATGGCGCCGGACGCGATGGTGTTCGCGCTGTCCAACCCGACCCCCGAGGTCGCGCCCGAGGTCGCCCGCCGGCACGCCCGCGTCGTCGCCACCGGCCGCAGCGACTTCCCCAACCAGATCAACAACGTGCTGGCCTTCCCCGGCATCTTCCGCGGCGCGCTGGACGTGCGGGCGCACTCGATCACCGAGGGGATGAAGCTGGCGGCGGCCGACGCGCTGGCCGGCATCGTCGGCGACGACGTGACCGCCGACTACGTGATCCCCAACCCGTTCGACGAGCGGGTGGCGCCAGCGGTGACCGCCGCCGTCGCCGCGCAGGCCCGCCGCGAGGGCGTCAACCGGATCTGACCCCCTCCCGCAGCCTTCCACGGCCCGTGCCCCTACCGGGGCGCGGGCCGTCCGGCTACCGGGGCGCGGGCCGTCCGGGGGGCCGGAAGCGCGCCACGACGCGTCCCACCACGCGGTCGTCGGGGACGGCACCGAAGTCCCAGCTATCGCGGCGTCCCGGTGCCCGCTGGTTGTCGCTCTCCAGCCACCACCCGCCGGCGGTGCGGTGCGCCGCGCGCTTGACGATGAGCAGGCCCGGGTCGTCCGGGTGGAGGGCGACGACGGCGTCCCCCTCGGAGACGCGCGCCCGGTTCAGCACCAGGAGCCAGTCTCCGGGACGCAGCGCCGGGAGCATCGACTCCCCCACCACCTCCACCCGGCGCAGCCTCCTGCGGCCGGCGACGGCGATCGCGCCCGCCGCCGCGACGCAGACAGCAGCCGGAATCGGACTCCGCACGCGCATCCGCCCTCCCTCCCCCAACCTTCACCCGGCCCTCCACCCAACCTGGGCCTAGGCCGAAATACCGAGCACCCTGCGGCTACGCGGCCGAGATCACCAGAGTAATGTCAATGCCCTGAGCATGATCCGTTACGAGGGAAGGGATACGCAGGTGCTCGTCAACCTTCTGCGTCCGAAGACCACCGCTTCCGCGCACTGTGACCTGCCGTGCGGCGTCTACGACCCGGCTCAGGCCAGGATCGAGGCCGAGTCGGTCAAGGCGATCGCGGAGAAGTACGCGGCCAACCAGGACCCGGAGTTCCGGGCCCGCGCCATCGTGATCAAGGAGCAACGCTCCAACCTGGTCAAGGAGCACCTCTGGGTGCTGTGGACCGACTACTTCAAGCCGCCGCACTTCGAGAAGTACCCGCAGCTCCACGGGCTGTTCAACGAGGCCACCAAGCTGGCCGGCGCGGCCGGCACCAAGGGCAGCGTCGACGTCAAGACCGCCGACGACCTGCTGGGCAAGATCGCTGAGATCGACGAGATCTTCAAGGCGACCAAGCAGGGCTGACCCGGCTCGCCCCGGGGGCGCGCGCCCACCAGGCGCGCCCCCGGGCCCCGCGGGGGGCCGTCCGCACGCGGACGGCCCCCCGCGGCGTCGGTGCCGGTCATCCGGCCTCGCTAGCCTGTGCACATGATCCGGCCCGCGACTTCCGACGACGTCCCCGCCATCCTCCGGCTCATCCGCGAGCTGGCCGAGTACGAGCGCGCCCTGCACGAGGCGACGGCCACCGAAGAGCAGGTGCGCGCGCACCTGTTCGGCGCCGACCCGAAGGTGTTCGCGCACGTGGCCGAGCACGAAGGCGAGGTCGTCGGGTTCGCGCTGTGGTTCCTCACGTTCTCGACCTGGCTCGGCAGCCACGGCATCTACCTCGAGGACCTGTACGTCGACCCGTCCGTCCGAGGCCGGGGGCACGGCAGGGCGCTGCTGACCGAGCTGGCCCGCATCGCGGGCGAGCGCGGCTACGGCCGAGTCGAGTGGTCGGTGCTCGACTGGAACACCCCGGCCATCGGCTTCTACGAGTCCCTGGGCGCCCGCCCGCAGGACGAATGGACCGTCTACCGCCTCACCGGCGACGCCCTCGCCAAGGCCGCCCGCGCCTGACGCCGGGCCCGTCCGTCCCCCGTCCGCCCCACCGGGTGAGCTCCTGCCCGGTGGGGCGGACCCGTTCCCGAAAACTTTTCCGGCACCTCCGCCCCGGCTGTGACGTAACCGGCCGCCCATGGCGTCTTGGTGAGTAGAACACCAACGGACGACGCTTGGGGAAGGGCCCGATGGCCAAAGATCCGGACGGGTTTCAGGAGTTCGCCACCACGCGCGGCGCCTCCTTGTTCCGTACCGCCCGACTGCTGTGCAACGACTGGCATCTGGCCGAGGACCTGGTGCAGACGACGCTCGGCAAGCTGTACGCGTCCTGGCGGCGTGCGCAGCGGGCGGACAACACGGAGGCGTACGCCCGCAAGGTGCTGATGCGCACCTACCTGTCCCACATGCGCAAGCGCAGCAACCGGGAGACGCCCCGGGACCGGATGCCCGACACCGCCGCCACCGGAGGCGATCAGGAACTCCGGATGACGCTGCTGGACGTCCTGGCGCGACTCTCCGCGCAGGACCGCGCCGTGCTGGTCCTGCGCTACTGGGAGGACCAGAGCGTCGAGGAGGTCGCATCGCTCCTGCGGCTGAGCAGCGGGGCGGTCCGCAACCGCAGCATGCGGGCGCTGGACCGGCTCCGCGCCGAGTTCGGCGAAGAGCTGAAGACCCTGCACCGATGACGGATGACAAGAGGGGATCGACGATGAACATGGAAGAGCAGCTCGCCGAGGAGATGCGCCGGACCGCCGGCACGATGGAGCCGAGAGTCACCGACCTGGTGGACGGGGGCGTCGCGCGGGGCCGCCGCCGGCGGCTGCGCAACCGCGTGGGCGCCGCCTCGGCGGTCGCCGCGGTGACGGCCGCCGCCGTGACCGCGGGTGTGGCGACCCTCGGAGCGGGCGCGAGCGACCCGACGCGACCGCCCGCCATGCAGATGGTGAGCGCGACGGAGGTGCTGAACAAGGCCGCGCAGTCCGTCGAGGTGCGTCCGAAGGCGATGCCGCGTCCCGACCAGTGGGTGTACGAGAAGACGCTGGAGTCCGGGATCGGCGCCGAGCACGGCAAGCGCCCGGTGACCGGCGAGCACTGGTTCCGGTGGGACGGTGCCCGCGACGCCGGTTTCCAGGGCGGCAAGCTGGTCGTCTACCGGAACACAGGCCCGCGGTCCAAGTACGGCAGGATCGGGACCCTGCCCGCCGGCTCCAAGGCCATGCGCGCCAAGTTCTACGCGGACGTGAACGCCACGAACCGCAAGGACTGGACCCACCCGGACCGGGACGGCGAGGTCTTCGGCACCGTCGCGCAGTTGCTCTGGGACACTCCGGTGGGCATCGCGCCGAAAACCCAGGCGGACCTGTACCGGGTCATCGCCACGATCCCGGGGGTCCGCGTCGACCGCAAGGTCAAGGACGGCGCGGGGCGTCCCGCCGTGGCGGTGTCGCACGGCTTCGGGGAGCAGTACCTCCTCGACCCGACGACCTACCTGATGGTCGGGCAGCGGACGGTGAGCAACGGCCACAACGCGCCGAAGTCGATCACCAAGGGCGTCGACCCCGCGTTCAAGGTCCCGAACGGCATCGTGACCTACTCGCTCACCCGGCTCACCGCGAAGGTCGTCGACAAGGCGGGCCAGCGTTGAAGACACGACGTAACGCGCTCCGGATGGCCGCCGCCGCGGCCGTCCCGGTGGCCCTGACCGCCGTCCCGTACGCCGCGTCGGCGACGCCGGCCCCCGGGGGGAGATCCGCGTGGCAGACCTACGAGCTCCCCGCCCTGAAGGGACGCGCGGTCCTCAGCGACGTCGCGACGATGGGCCGGAACGACGCGTGGGCCGCGGGGTTCGAGGTCAGCGACGACACCGGTCCGGATCCCATCCTCGGCCAGCCCCCCCTCACCCGCCCGAGGGTGAAGGCGGACGACTGCAACGGGCGTGACAGCTTCCCCTCGATGATGCTGCGGTGGAACGGACGGGCCTGGAGCAAGGTCGCGGTGCCGCGCATGGGCCGGATCAACGCCGTCAGCGCGTCGACCGCGAAGGACGCGTGGGCCTCGACGGACTGCGGGCTGCTGCACTGGGACGGCAAGAGCTGGACGCCCACCGACTACGGGGCGATCCCCGGTGCCAGGCAGTCGTCCCCCACCACCGTCAAGACGGTCAACGAGCACGAGGCCTGGCTCGTCGGCGACTTCGACACGAAACCGGATGAGATGCGGGGCTTCGTCCAGCGGTGGGACGGCCGGCGGTGGACGAACATCGCTCTGCCCGACCTGGGCACCTACTTCAGCCTGAACAGCATCGACGCCCGCGGCCCGAACGACGTGTGGGCCGTGGGGACCGATTACGACATCGACTACGAACGGCCCGAGGGCCTGATCTTCCTGCACTGGGACGGCCGGGCCTGGAAGCAGTCGCCCGCGCCGAAGTCGGACCAGTGGACGAAGCGGCTCAGCAGCGTCCGGATCATGGGTCCGAACGACGTGTGGGCGACGGGTATGAGCAAGGTCAAGCCGGACGGGGACGAGCTGCGGCGTCCGCTCCTGATGCACTGGAACGGCCGCGAGTGGGCGACCACCCCGTCCCCGGCCGAACGCGGCGACATCTTCGATCTGGCGCGTGACGGCAGCGGGCTCCTCGCCGTCGGCGACACCTTCTCCCCCGGCCGTCCTCCCTACGAGGGGCTCGCACTGCGCTGGGACGGAAAGCGCTGGGGGTCCGACACCCTCCCCGCCACGGGCGAGTTGTCGATCTCCGGGGTGGAGTCCATCCCCGGCGGCGGCGTCTGGGCCGTCGGCGGCGTCGGCGACGACGACCACGCCCTTCCCATCATCGCCCGCCGGAACTGACGGGCAGAGTTCCCCAGGCGGGGGCGCGCCGGGTGTCCGCCCACCCGGCGCGCCCCCGCCTTCACCTGTCCCATCCGCGACCGCGACGCGGTACTGGACGGGACGGGAAATCCCGTCGTGCGCGCGGCGGGCCGGCCGCTACGATCTCCGACACTTGATCACGACGGCGGGTGAGCGCCGTCCGCGACGGTTCGTGAAAGGCGCCTCCCATGCCCCAGACTCCGGTGCGGCCGGCCGACCATCCCGAGCTGCTGGAGCGGGGACATCCGTTCCGGCAGTGGAAGACGTGGCAAATTCCCGGAACCGAGTTCACCCTCAGCGGCTATTCCCGCGCGAACGACAAGACGTTCTTCCACATCCCGGAGCTCCGATGCAGCCTCGACGCCGGGTTGTGCGAGGGACGGCAGGTGGACACGGTGTTCCTGACCCACACCCACCACGACCATTCCAAGGACCTCGACTTTCTCGCCGCCAAGGCGTCCGGCACCGACATCTATCTGCCCGCCGAGGCGGTCCCCTACGTGGAGCGGTACCTGCGCGCGTCCGCCGAGCTGAACCACGGGGCGGCCTTCGACCCCGGCTTGGCGGAGGGCCATCGGCTGCACGGCGTGCGGCAGGACGACGAGTTCGTGTTCGGGCGCCAGGGGCATCATGTGCGGGTGGTCGAGTGCGAGCACAAGGTGCCCTGCGTGGGGTACGCCTTCTCGGAGCGGCGCAAGGCGCTGCGGCCGGAGTTCGAGGAGCTGCGGCGGTCGCTGGTGCAGGAGGGCAGGGGCGCGGAGTTCGGCCGGATCATGGCGGGCAGGCGCAAGGAGGGCGCCGAGGTCGAGCACGAGGTCCGCCGGCCGCTGTTCGCGTTCCTCGGCGACACGCATGTGAACGTGTTCGCGCGGAACCCGTGGCTGTTCGAGTATCCGGTCGTCATCACCGAGTGCACCTTCCTGGACGACACCGAGCTCGATCGCGCGGACCGGATCGGGCACACCGTGTGGAGCCGGCTCCGGCCGGTCGTCGAGGCCCATCCGGAGACCCTGTTCGTCCTGACCCATTTCAGCCTGCGCCACTCGGACCGGGACGTGCTCGCGTTCTTCCGGCGGGAGTGGGAGGAGGCGGGGGCGGCGCGGCCCGCCAACGTCCTGCTGTGGGTCCACCCGGACGGCCGGATGCCCGAGTCGCACCAGCACAGCGGATCCTGACCGGACGCACTGGAATGGGACAATAGGGACATGTCCCCCTTCTCTCCGTCCTGGATCCTGCGCAACACCGTCGCGACGGTGCTCGCCCTGCTCATCGGCCTCGCGGTGGCGGTGCTCGTCGGTCTCTTCGTGGCGGCCGAAGCACCGGGCGGCACCCGCGACCTGCGCGCCTACCAGGCGGCGCCGCGCTGCCCGGCCGCTCCGACCGCGCCCGCCGAATGTCGCTGGACGCAGGAGTTCACCGCGTCCGGCATCGAGCTGACCTCCAGCAGGAGCAAGTCGGACCGGGTGCTCCTGACGGGCGCGGACGGCGTCAAGCGGGAGACGTTCTACTCCAACCACGCCGTCCTGACCGATCTCGAAGAGGGCGACCGGGTCACCGGCACCGTCTGGCGCGGCCTGGTGACCGAGATCGCGGCGAAGGGCGACTCCCAGAAGACCCAGGACGCCCCGGCCGACATGCGGGCGCGGCTCCTCATCATGGCGCTGATCACCATCCCCGCCGCCCTCCTCATGACGGCCGCGTGCGGCTGGCGGCTGTGCCGCCACCGCGCCGCGCCGACACCGGGCATGATCGCCACCCTGGGCCTGGCGCCCGGCCTGTTCGGCGGCGGGCTCGTCTCCGCGCTCTTCAGCGGCCCGGCCGAGAGCTTCTGGCGGACGTTGATCGCCTGGCTCGTCATCACCGCCGTCCTGGCGGCCGTGGCCCGCTTCTACGTCACCCAGAAGCGCACCCCGGCCACCGCACCGGCTACGCCGGGAGGGTGAAGCCCTCGGGCGGCGAGCCCTCGACGAACAGCATCTGCACCCGGGCCGCGTCCTTCCGGATCTCCCGGGCCTTCCGGTACTCGGGGGACTCGTACCACTCCTGGATCCGGTCCATGTCGGGGAACTCGATGACCAGGAGCCGGGAGAAGTCCCAGGTGCCCTCGACGGGCTCGGGCGTCGGGCCCGCCACCAGGTAGCGGCCCCCGTGGCCGAGGATGGACGGCTGGGCCACGGCGGCGTAGGCCAGGCCGGCCTCCTGGTCGAGCACGTCGACTCCGACGATGGCGTAAGCGGGCATGATGTTTCCCTGCTTCCTTTGGACACGGCGTGTACTTCTGACACGCTGGAGATTAATGCACTCCTGTATCCTGCACAACGTGACCAAGGACGAGGGCGGACGCGGCGGGGCCGTGCTGAGCCGCCGCGAGCGGCTGCGGGCGGAGACGAGCCTGGAGATCGAGACCATCGCGCTGCGGCAGCTGGCCGAGGAGGGGCCCGGGGCGATCTCGCTGCGCGGCATCGCCCGCGAGATGGGGATGACGCCACGCGCGATCTACAGCTACTTCCCCACCCGGGACGACCTGATCACGGCGCTGATCAGCGGGATCGGCGCCTCGCTCGCGGAGGCGCTGGAGACCGCCGGCGACGCCGTGCCGGGCACCGATCCCGGCGGCAGGCTGCTGGCCTGGGGCCGGGCCCTGAGGGAGTGGGCGCTGGCCCACCCGGAGGGCTTCCGGCTCTTCTACGGCCGCCCCGTCCCCGGTTACCAGCCCCCCGAGGACGGGCCGGTGGACGTGTCGGCCCGCCGGGTGTGCAGCGGCCTCACCCGCCTGGTGGCCGACGCGTGGCCGCACGCCCGGCGGCACCAGCCCGAGGACACCTCCTGGTCCGACCTCCACCCCGACTACGTCGCGAAGATCCAGGCGGACCTCCCGGACGTGCCCCCCGCCGCGGCGGCGCTCGCGCTGCGCGTCTGGGGCCGCATGCACGGCCTGGTCGCCCTGGAGATCGACGGCCACATCCACCCCGTCGCGGGCAATCCGGCCGCACTGCACCGCGCCGAGATGGTCGACCTGGTCAGGTCGCTCGGCCTGCCGCCGGACGGGGTCAGCCGCGCCGCGGAGTGACCAGACCGGACTCGTAGGCGAACACCACGAGCTGGGCGCGGTCCCGGGCGTGCAGCTTGGTCATCGCCCTGCTGACGTGCGTCTTCGCGGTGGTCGGGCTGATCACCATGTGGGCGGCGATCTCGTCGTTGGACAGGCCGCGGGCCACCAGCGCGGTGACCTCGCGCTCGCGGTTGGTCAGCACGCCGAGCCCCTCGGGCGCGGGCTGGGGGCGGCGGGCGACGTACTCGCCGATCAGGCGGCGGGTGATCGCGGGGGACAGCAGCGCGTCGCCGCGGGCCGCGACCCTGACGCCCTGGAGCAGGTCGGCGGGCTCGGTGTCCTTGACCATGAAGCCGCAGGCGCCGGCGCGGAGCGCGTTGAAGACGTACTCGTCGAGGCCGTAGTTGGTGAGGATCACGACGTGCACGCCGGCCAGCCGCTCGTCGGCGGCGATCAGCCGGGTCGCCTCGATGCCGTCCATCACCGGCATCTGGATGTCGACGAGGGCGACGTCGGGCCGGTGCTCGCGGGCGAGCGCGACGCCCCGCTCGCCGTTCGCGGCCTCGGCCACCACCTCGATGCCGTCCTCGATCTCCAGCAGGGCCCGGAAGCCGCCGCGGATGAGCGCCTGGTCGTCCACGAGCAGCACGCGGATCACGAGGGTCCTCCCAGGGGAAGCTCGGCGCGCACAGTGAAGCCGCCCTCGGGGCGGGGCTCGGCGCGCAGCTGGCCGCCGAGCGCCGCGACGCGCTCGCGCATGCCGAGCAGCCCAGTGCCGGGCACGGGCGGCGCGTCCGGGTCGGCCTCGCCGTCATCGTCGATCCGCACGACCAGCTCCCCGTCCGCGTAGTCGATGCGCACCGCCGCGCCCGCCCCGCCGGCGTGCCTGGAGACGTTGGTGAGCGCCTCCTGGACGATCCGGTACGCGGCCCGGTCCGTCTCGGCCGGCAGGTCCCGCCGCGTGCCCGAGATCGTCACCGTGGCCGCCAGCCCGGTCGAGCGGGCCCGTTCCACCAGGTCGTCGAGCCGGTCGAGCCCGCTGGCCAGGGCCTCGCCGTCGGGGTGGTCGGAGTCGCGCAGCACCTCCAGGGTGGCGCGCAGCTCGCGCATGGCGTCGCCGCTGGCGTCCTGGATGGCCAGCAGCGCGGGGGGCACGTCCTCGCCGCGCTTGCGCGCCACGTGGACGGCCACCCCGGCCTGGACCTTGATGATCGAGATGCTGTGGGTGAGCGAGTCGTGCAGTTCCCTGGCGATGCGCAGCCGCTCCTCGCCCGCGCGGCGCCCGGCCGCCTCCTCGCGGGTGCGCTCGGCCTCGGCGGCCCGCCGCTCGGCCTCCTCCAGGTACGCCTGCCGGTGCCGGGCCACCGTCGCCGCCACACCGGCCGCCACGAACCAGCCGACCAGCAGTGAGGTGTCCTGGAGACTCCGCACGGCTCCGTCGTCGCCGATCAGGTCCGCCACCAGCCCGGCGCTCAGGAAGGCCGTGCCCGCCAGCGCCGCGGCCAGCCGGTGGCGGGCGCTCACCGCGGCGAACACCGCGGCCAGCACGGGGAACGCGGCGGTCGGGCCCGGCTGGATGTGCACCGCGACCACGAGCATGCAGACCGTGCTGACGAGCAACGCCACCAGCGGCGCCGGTTGCCGGGCGACGAGCACGAGCGAGCCGGCGAGGACGGCCGCGAGATCCAGCACGCCCCCGTCCGGCGTGACGGACACGACGACCGAGAGCAGGACGGCCAGCACCGCGGCGAGCAGGCCGTCCTGGGCGAGCGGACGCCACCGCTCCATCAACCTCATTCATGAAGGTTATGGCCGTTTTCGCCGGAACTCCTCCGCAGCAAGTCGGAACACCTCACTACTCCCAGCGCAGTAGTGGGGCCGAACCTACTTCCCCGGTGCCGGGCGGAGGAGTCTCCCCGGGCACGATGACCACCGACCGGCCCGGAAAGCACGATGTCCGGCATGTACACAATCCGAGTCAAGGACGCCCGTCCCGGGCTCACCCTCGCCGTGGTGGCCGTCGTGCAGTTCATGGTGTCGCTGGACCTGTCGGTGGTGAACGTCGGCCTCCCGCAGATCGCCGCCGGCCTCGGCTTCAGCGAGGTGGGCCTGACCTGGGTGATCCACGCCTACGCGCTCACCTTCGGCGGGCTGCTCCTGCTGGGCGGCAAGGCCGCCGACCGGTACGGCCGCAAGCGGGTCCTGCTGCTCGGGCTCGGCCTGTTCGGCCTCGCCTCCCTCCTCGGCGGCTTCGCGCAGGCACCCGGCCATCTGGTCGCCGCCCGCGTCGCGCAGGGCATCGGGGCCGCCGCGCTGGCCCCGGCCGCGCTGTCGCTGCTGACCGCGACGTTCCCCACGGGCCGGGCCCGCGTCCGGGCCTTCGGCATATGGAGCGCGATGAACGCCGCCGGAGGCGCCTTCGGCGTCCTGATCGGCGGCCTGCTCACCGAGTACGCGAGCTGGCGCTGGGTGATGTTGGTGAACGTGCCGATGGCCGCCGGCGCGCTGGCCCTGGCCTGGCGCGGTGTCGCCGCCGGCCCGCCCCCGGCCCGCGGCGGCCGTCCGGACGTGCTCGGCGCCGTCCTGGCCACGGCGGGCATGACCCTGCTGGTGTTCGGCATCGTCCGCACCGACCGGTACGCGTGGACCTCGCCGGTCACCCTGACGACCCTGGCCGCCGCCGCCGTACTGCTGGCCGCCTTCGTCCTCGTCGAGCGCACCACGACCCGCGACCCGCTGATCCGGCTCGGCCTGTTCGCCAACCGCTCGGTCGCCGGCGTGAACGCCTACAACCTCCTGGCCGGCGCGGCCTTGAGCTCGGCCTTCTACTTCATCTCCCTCTACCTGCAACGAGTCCTCGGGACGGGGCCGGCGCTGACCGGGGTCATGTTCCTGCCGCTGGCCCTCGGCGCGATCGCCGGCGCCGTGCTCGCCGTCAGGCTCGGCTACCGCCTCGCTCCCCGGACCCTGCTCGGCATCGGCGGGCTGCTGGCCGCGACCGGGTTCGCCTGGCTCGGCCTGATCAGCCCGGACGGCGCCTTCAGCACCGACGTCCTCGTGCCCTCGATCATCGTCAGCGTCGGCCTGGGGATCTGCCTCGGACCAATCGTCTCCCTCGCCACCACCGGCGTCGCGCTCCACGAGACCGGCACCGCCTCCGGCCTGCTCAACAGCTCACGCCAGATCGGCGCCTCGCTCGGACTGGCCGCCCTCGGCACCGTCGCGCACAACCGCACCGGCCAGGCCACGACACCCGAGGCCCTCAACGCCGGGTACGCGCTCGCCCTGACCCTCGGCGCCGCGCTCCTGCTCACCGCCGTCCTCATCGCCCTCACCGTCCTGCCCCGGACCGGCCCGCCGGCACCCGCCGAGCACACCGACGACCACCACAAGAAGGACGTCCCGGCATGACCGTCACCCCGATCGACCTCTTCGCGTCCGCCGTCCACCTTCACCAGGACGGTCAGGTGCGCGCCAAGAAGAGAACCGTGGACTCCGAGCCGGACGGCTGGCAGCTCGTGGCCTTCCATGCCAAGAGCGACACCGACGTCCACGCCGACCACTGGGAGGTCCACCCCGAGGCCGAGGAGATCGTGTCGTGCCTGATCGGGAAGATCCGCCTCTGCCTCCGTCCGGAACGGCCGGGGGAAGCGGAGGAAGAGATCAGGCTGCCGGCCGGAACCGCCGCCATCGTCCCGCGCGGACGATGGCACCGCATCGAGCTGGACGTCCCCAGCAGCGTCATGGCCGTCACCCTGCCGCGCGGCAGCCGGCTGGAGAAGCGCACCGAAGCCTGAGTGGACGCGCATCGAGGCCAAGGTCCGTTCCAGGTGAGAGCCGGCGGCTCAACGGCACCTGCCGCCACAGGCCGCCAGCCCCTGGACGACGCGGCGGCCCAGGTCCGTTACCGTGCGTCTGGCGGTCTGCTCGTCCAGGGGCCGCGCGTCGAGGGTCGGCGTTCTGGACTCGGACGGAATGTCCATGCCGTCCAGGGAGATGAGCACATCGACGTTCTGGAACCGTGCCATCAAGAACGCGCCTCCCCGGGGGAACGCCCCCTTCTCGTTCTTGTTGTAGAGGGTGTAGGCCTCGTCGCCCACTCCCTCGGCAGCGATGACCTTTCCGAAGACCGCGGAGCCCGACGTCGTATTCAGGAGCCGCTCGTTACGCTGCCGTCTGCCCGCGTAGAACGTCTTCTCCTTGGCGCTGCCCATCGTCGCCCGATCGTCCTGCCGGACGGTGATCTCGACCGAGAGGTTCCTGACCTTCTGGTCAGGAACCTGGGGCTGGGTCTGGGCCTTCCACGCGCAGACGGTCTTGGCCGAGTCCCCGCTGCCGCTCTTCGCCCTGACCGCGGCGGCGGGCTTGGGCACCACGCGCGCGAGGAGTTCACCGGGCACGAGCGGGCACGCGTCGCCGACCCGGGTGATCGTCGCGCGTCCCGCCGCGTCGGCGCGGCCGAGCAGCAGCCAGGTTCCCCCGCCGCCGCCCACGAGCAGCGCGGTGACCACGACCGCCAGGATCGTGGGCCACCACGGTTGTCTCGGCGATCCGCCCGCGCCAGGTGCCATCACCCGGTCCTGCGTGGTCGCCGGCCCATGGGGTTCCGCCTCCCAGCGGTGCGGCGTCGCCCAACGGCCTGGTGGCGGCTCCTTGTACGACCCGGGCCTGTCTCTGGAGATCAGCTCCTCACGCGTGGCCGCCGCGTCCCCCTCCGGCGCCAACGGCCGATGACGTGGGTCCGCCTCCTCGCGGGGTGCCGATGGTTCGTCGGCGGCATCGTGTGCGGGGTGGTGCGAGCTCATGGGCGCTCCCGGTCGGGCTTCCTGATGGAGGTCATCTGATGCAGAACTCGCACGTCCGCAGGTGGGCGAGCGCCTCGCGGGCGGCGGCCACGGCGGCTTCCTTCAACTCCTTGACCCCGACGGCAGAGCCCGTCTTCTCCGTTTCGGAGCTGTTGTTGCCGTACACCACGTCCACCACGACGTTCTCCTGCCTGGTGGTCAGCTCCACGGTCCCGGTGCCGAAGCCGGCCAGCTCGCCCCAGTGGATCTGGTGCTGGAAGGCCGCCTCCTCGCCGAGTCCCGGGACCAGGGCCACGGGACCGTAGTCGAAGTCGGCTCGCGCCCCGAAGGCGTTGAGCTCCTCCTTCGTGTTGGCGCGTGCCCGCCAGCGCGAGCGCGTGCTTGCCAGGACCGACGCCGCCACCGCGACGTCGGTCATTCCGTTCTCGGCCGCATACGGATGCACGCGGAGCTCCAGGGACCGGTACTTCGCCGCCTCCACCCCCAATCCGGTCGACCAGGTGCAGTACGTCACGTGCTCGTCCACGCTGGGTCTGATCTCCGCCTTCGGAACCAGCCGCTGCGCCGTCGCGCCGGTCAGCAGGGCGCACGGTTCGACCACCCGCTGGATGTGGCCGCCCCTGGCGCGTGCCGGGGAGGACGCGGCGGCGGGCGGCGGAAGCTCCTGCACGGGGTCCATGAACGCGGCGGCGGCGAGGACCGCGCCGCCCGTCACGACGGCGGTGACCGCGGACGCGGCGGCGGGACGGCGCCAGGCCCGTCCGCGCCGCCCGCTCGGGGCGACGGTCGCGGCGGAGTGGTCCACACTGGTGGGCTCGGACGGTTCCATGTCACTCCCGGCACTTGGCGCATTGGGCGAGGCTTGCCACGACGGCGCGGCCGACCTCTTCGGCCGCTTCCCGCGCGACCTGCTGGTCAAGGGGGCGGGCCTGTCCCGATCGGGACGATTCGGCGGACGGATGGTCCTCTCCCCCGTACTTGACCTGGAGGCTGACGTTGCCGGTCCGTCCGTAGAGCATCGATCCGCCGAACGCGGCGGATCCGGCCGCGGCATTCACGCGGGTGATGACGAAGGTCTCATCCGAGACCCCCGAGGGCCAGGCGATGCGCCCGTAGCGGAGGCCGTCGGACACCTTGCCCTCGACCTTCTCGGCCTCGTCCCCGAAGCTCGCGAAGTCGGTGCCCGCCTTGACCGCACCGCTGCGCTCGGGGGCGTCGAGCCGGACGATGACGTTCACGATGAGCGACCGGACCTGCTGGGTCGCCGAGCCCGGCTGCCGCACGGACCCCCAGTTGCAGCCGGTCGCGGCACCGTCGCCGTCCTGCTGCACCGGGGCCTTGCTCGTCGGCACCGCCGACGCCCCCGCGCCCATCAGCTCGGTGATCAACGTGCTGGGCACCAGGCTGCACGCGTCCTCGACCCTGACGAGCTTCGCCGCGCTGGGGGCGGACGAGGGGGGCTGCTTCTGAGCCGGCCCGTCCCCGCCGCCGCCGTCGCCGCGCAGCGCGAACGCGACGCCGGACCCGCCGACGGCGGCCACCAGGCCGAGAGCCGCCAGGCGGACCGCCATCCGGCGACGGCGACCGACGCGGACGGGAGGGCCGATGGCCGGTCTGCGCGGCGGACGCGTTCGCGAAAGCGCGGCCGACGGCGGATGTGCGGGCGGCGGGGGCACCGGACCCGGCGTCCAGGACGCGTTGACCACGGTGTCGGCGGCGGACCGCGGATCCTGCGTGCCGACGAGGTGCAGCAGCAGGTCCTCGGCGGTGGGCCGCGCCGCCGGGTCGGGTTCGAGGGCGCCGGCCACCAGCGCCTGGAGGCTCTCCGGCACCCCGTGGAGATCGTGCATGCCCTGACGGGCCCGCGTGGCGAGCACCACCATGCTGCCGCGGCCGTGCGGATGCCGCCCGGTCGCGGCGAAAGTGACCAGGCAGCCCCAGGCGAAGAGGTCGCCCGCGATGCCGACGCGCTCTTCGAAGATCTGCTCTGGAGCGATCCAGCCGGGGCTGCCGATGACGGCGCCCGTCCGGGTGTGGTGCGTGCCGGAGTCCAGGGCGCGGGCGATGCCGAAGTCGATGATGCGGGGCCCCTGGGCGCCGAGGATCACGTTCCGGGGTTTGAGGTCGCGGTGGACGAGCCGCGCCGTGTGGATCGCGGTGAGCGCGGTCGCGATGCCCACGGCCATGGCGCGCACCGACGCGGCGGCCATGGCCCCGTGCTCCTCGATGTACTCCGCGAGCGACGGGCCCCGGATGTACTCGGTGACCATGTAGGGGACGCCGTCGGCCTCGCCGTGGTCGAGCACCCGCGCGGTGCAGAACGGGGCGACCCGCCGGGCGTTGGCGACCTCCTCCGCGAAGCGGTCCCGGAAGGACTTCTCCAGGGCCAGTTCCCGCCGGATCACCTTGACCGCGACCTGCCGGCCCGCCTCGTCGGACCCGAGGTAGACCGCCCCCATCCCGCCCAGCCCGAGCCGTCCCGTCAGCCGGTACGCGCCAACGACGGACGGGTCGTCGGATCCGAGCGGCTGAAGCCCGCCGGGGCGTGGCGCCGACTCGGAGCCGGATCCAGAGCCAGGTCGAGGTCCGGAGCCGGGTTCTGCGGCTCCGGACGATTGCTCCGCACTCAAGCGGTCTCCCAAAGTGGTGAACAACTGACGAATCCCCCACTCCGATGCGGATCCGCCGGTCGCCGTTCGCACCTCCCCCCTCGCTGGCCGGGTGCGGCCAATCGCCGAACCATCCGCGCCGGCCGTCCGCGGTCAGGCGGCGGAGCGCGATCCCGGCGCCGCAAAACGGCCGCGGACACCAACGTCCGAGCGGTCAGATGCCACATTTACGCGGACGAGAAGCGAAGCCACGAATACACGGTGCGCAAGGCGCCGAGGACCAGCGCGGGCGCGATCGGCGCCTGATCCGCCGGGATCGCCTTCGGGAGGCCCCCGGGCTCCGCGGGGCCTGGAGCTCGGCCTGCACTGGTCCGTCCGGTGAGCACCTTCGAGGCGATGTCGGAAGGGTCAGCGAGCCCACCGGCGGGTGTATTCGATATGAATCTCTCGCCCACCGCCCACCAGAGGGTCCCCGAGCTCTGTGCAGTAGTGGAGGTTGAAGTCCTGCCGCAGCTCGGCAGGGGGACGGTAGTCGTGGCCGCGCTTGACGATATCGAAGAACAGGCCCGCCGTTTCACGGAACACCTTCGCACTTCCGACCATGAACAGCGACTCGGCGTGGACGTGCTGGTGGAACACGTCACGATGTCCTCGGTGACGGCGGGCGTCGTAGTCAATGGCACTATCGCCGGGCAGGTCATTCACAGAGACCCGCACCGTACTTTTTGCTCCGCACCCGAGACGTCCTCGCAACCGTTTCCAGTGATGCGGCTTGAACTGTAGCGAATGGTGGAGCAGCACCAGATCAAGAGGGGGCTCTTCCGGTGGGGATCCGCCCGCCGGAAGCGCACCGCCGCGGAGGGGCAGGTAGATCAGCGAGCGCGGTGAGCGTGCGGCCAGCAGCCACAGCATGCCGATATATCGCGCGGCGCCCGCGTCCACGTTCATCTGCAACCCGCCCCGCGCGGGATCCTGACCGACGAGTCGCGCACGGGTGAGCGGGTCGGCCGCGCGGATGATCCGGAACTCCTCCAGTCCGAGCCGGACGCGATGAACGGTGGTCCTCATAGGCACTATTCTTATCAAAACACCGCCGACTGCCACGACTCGCCAGTGATGAACTGGCAAGAGAGCCGCTCTGCCCGATCCCATAAGCGCTGTCCCGTGATCGATCTCGGGTGCTTGGCAGCGCAGGGCTTGGAGGTTGAGGCTACGCGCCTTGAAGGAGATGCAAAATGGTCCCAGGGCGGTGTGGATCAGGACGCCAGCGCGGCCGTCACACGGGCGAGCCGCTCCGCCGGCAGGGCGAATTTGTTGGTGGGGTTGCGGTATGAGTAGTGGCCGTCGTTGATCCATTGGCCGTCGTTGGTCGTCGTCCAGTGGGTGGGACCACAGGGGCCCTGGTCTTCCAGCAGGGTGGCCGCGAGTTGTTCGGGGTTCTCGACGGCGGTGCGGGCGCGTAGCGCGGCTGCCAGGCGCTCGGCTGCTACGTCGGGCACGGCCAGGTCCGCGAACGCGGGCAGCAGGAGAAGCAGCCGGCTGTCAGGGTTGGTGGTCGAGCCACCGTCCAGGCTGTTGCCTGCAGCTGCTGTCAGCTCGGGCCAGGACAGGCCAGGGCCCATGAAGTGGCCGTCATTTCTGGCGATGAGTTCAGCGCGGTCCCAGTCGGGATGGCGCAGGAGGTAGTCGGTGCCCCTGTCGCCCTCAAGGTTGCGGTAGATGATGTGCAGACGACCGGCCGCGACGGGGACGGTGAAGGTCGGCCAGTCCAAGCGCCTGGACAACTGGCGGTGGAAGTCCTCCGCGGCGTCGTAGTCCGCACCGAACAAGAGTTCCTCGGCCTCCTCACTGTGCACGCAGGGGTAGAGGTGTCCCAGCCAGAACAAGGGCTCGTTGAGAAGCTCGGGAAGGTGAGCGAGCGGGCCGCCCTGGTAGCCCGGGATCTGGTCCGGATGCATGTCTGCGCTGTTCATCACGGGCTCATCATGCCGGTGACCCATGTGATCACTGGAGATGGGAGGCCGCGGGAGACTCAGTCGCCATGGTTCGGAGCATCACCGCGGCTGATCCTGCTCCTTTTGCGGGACATGCCTCAGCCCACGTCCCCGGTGGCGGACTCACCCGTGCGGGGGATCTGGTCGACTCTGTGAGGGGAGTCGGGCGAGTCGCTGGACCGGCAGCATCGTGGATCGCCTGGGCACCGCTCATGGCCGCCGCGACCATCTCCTACCAGCGCCGTCGGCGCTGTCTGCGGGCTGAGCTCGAGCCGGCCGGCCACCCGGTGTCAAGAGACGTGCACTCCGGTTGACGGAGCGGACGGGCGACGAAGGCTCGTGCCGGGCAGCGTCCCACGACGGCACCGGAACAGACTCGCGACCCGGCCGGAGCTCATCGAGGCGGGGATGAGCACGAGCGTGCCCCTGGTGATCGAGTCATCTCGATCACCAGGGGCACGCCGCCGTTCGCTGGGGATCAGGGGTGGGAGTTCGTCCAGCCGGCCTCGATCACGGAGGACGAGGTCTGGATCTCCCCGGTCTTGATACCCGTCCCGTGGAGGCCGTCGCCGTTGTTCAGCGCGACGCTGTAACTCGTCAGCGCCCGCCCGGCGGCCGGGTCGACGATCAACCGCGTCTCGACGGCCTCGGCGTCGCGGCTGACCTTCAGCGCGACGGCCGTGCCCTTGCGGCCGAGCGGGTCGGTGAGCTCACCGAGGGTCCGGACGGAGGGCAGCTCCGCGATCATCCGGAACGCCGCCGCCCGCACCCTGGGGGGTGCCGGGGCCTCTGACACCAGGCCCGTCCCGAGCTCGAACACCTTCTCGTCGCCGGCCTTGTAGCCAAGGAGGCGGTTCAGTGCCTCCCGCAGCCGGACCGGGTCGGTGGGCAGGTCGGCGATCTGCTGGAACGTGACTTTCTTGCCGTCAAAGTTGACGAACGAGTAGTTGAGGTCTCCCGTCTCGATCTTGCGGCGGCCGGGCTTGAGCATCGTCGTGCAGTCGCCGTCACCCGGCGCGGGCATGAGGAAGTCCGGGCACTTGAGGCGCTTCCAGGCGTCCTCGTCGGCCTTGATCACCGGCTCCATCCCGAGGTTGGTCGTCGCGCTCCAGTCCTTCCTTTCGGGGTTCGGCGAGGCCCAGTACTCGAGTTGTTTCCGCTCGTACATCCGGAACCGGGGCGGCCCGTCGTCGCTGGTGGCCAGACTGCCCAACAAGAACTTGGAGTTCGTGACGGTGTGCCAGTAGCGGCCGGTGGTCTCGGGCTGCCGCTGCGCCTTCTCGGCGGCACTGAGCAGGACGGTACGGGCGGACATGCCGTCCTGCGGGCCGTCGCCGGGGTCCCCGCCCAGCAGGGTGATGCCGACCGCCGCCGCGACGCCGCCCGCGAGCAGGGCGCCGAGAACGGGACGGCGATAGGACCGCCGGGGCCGCCGCCGGGGCCGCCGCCGCGGTGCTTCGGCGCCGGTCGCCAGCGCGCCCAGCCGGGCGCGGATGGACTCCTCCACCGCGGCCGGCATCGGCGGCGTGCCGGCCCGCCACTCCTTGATCATTTTGAGGTCGTTCATCACATCTGCTCCTTCACCGGGTCCGTCTCACCGAGCGCCGCGCGCGCCTTGCGCCGCGCCCGGTGCAGCCGCGAGCGCACCGTGCCGACCTTCAGGTCCAGCGCCGCCGCGACCTCCTCGTAGGTCAGGTCGCCCCACGCGACCAGCAGCAGCACGTCGCGGTCACCACGTGACAGCTTTCTCAGCGCGCCCGCCAGGCGGCGCTCCTCGACCTGCGCGGCGACCCGGGTGACCACGACGTCGGCCATCGGCTCGGGCAGCGGGTCCAGCCCGGTGCGCTGGAACGTGCGGTAGTAGCGCTCCTCGGCGCGCCGGTGGCGGGCGATCAGGTTCGTCGCGATGCCATAGAGCCAGGGCCGCGCCATCGACCGCGTCCGGTCATAGGAGGAACGACCGCGGAAGGCGATGAAGAACGTCTCGGCGACGATGTCCTCAGCGGCGTGGCCTCCCAGCCGCCGGGCGGCATAGTCGTAGATCCGGCGGCCGTGCCGGTCGAACAGCGCCGAGAACCATTCCGGCTCCTCGAGCGACAGCGTGATCAGTTCCGCGTCGTCAAGCTCCTGAGCCCTGCCGGGATCGATCGCCGCGGCCGTCATGGGAGCTCTCTCTGCGAACGCGTCATGGCATCCCTTCAGCCGGAGGTAGGTCACTCACGCTGGTTGTTCTCAAAAACCCACGGATGGGTTCACGCGAAGCCGCGGCGACCGCCCCGACACGGCCGCGCCGATCGCCTCCACGCTGGGTACGCCGCAGCCGCTGGAAGCTGCTCGTGCCTCAGCTCGGCGGGTTCTCCATCCTGCTGGACGCGTCCGGCCCACGATCATCGCAGGTGGGGCGGTGGCGGCAGTCTTCCCCCGGCCCTGTGAAGGCGGTGGCCGGGCGCGGCACTTGGGTCGTGGGCGTCTTCGACGCGAAGCCGGATGAGATGCGGGGATTCGTTCAGCACGGGACGGCCATACCGGCCCCTCCCCCGCCCGGCGTGACCGCCCTCAGCTCACGCAGGGCCCCGCACATTGATGCCGCGTGCGTCATTGACGTGTTAGATCTGGATCCTGGGCATCTCATGCCCGTGATTCGGAATCCATGGAGATCAGCCGATTACAAGATCAACGTTGCCTGACAAGGCACTAGATCAAACGTGTGATCTCGTGCGCGTCGCATGCGCCTGACGGGGGTAAGAGCCTCGACAGCTTCGCGCTAATCTGGAGCCGTGCCATAAATTCGACACAATCAGCTAATCTGAACGCCGCAGACTCGATGGTAAACATTCACGTCTCGGTGCGGCGGTGTTTACGGCTTGTGGGTTATCCAGAGCATTTCTGCTGGCCAGTGGTGTGCCCAGTCGGGCGGGTCGGTTTCGTTGTAGCCGTTAAGTGTTCCGGGTTCGGGCCGCGGCTCGATAAGGTCGTCGATGACGAGCCCCGCGCCGCGCAGGGTCTTGATCCAGTCGCCGTAGGTGAGTTGATAGCTGGCCGCGCCGTGCTCTTCGGCGATGGTGTTCAGCCCGAAGTAGTCGTGGTTCAGCGTAGTGGTCACGCGGCGGGCGTCGTCGTCGTAGCAGGCTTCGAACCATGGGCTGGCGGCGTTGAACACCAGGCGCCCGCCGCGGCGCAGGACGCGTGCGGCCTGCGGGACGGCCAGGTGCGGGGGCGCCCAGCTAAGCCCGCCATGGTCGCAGAACACCAGGTCGAAGCTGCCGGCGGCGAACGGGAGCAGTTCGGCGGCGCCTTGCACCAGCGGGTAGCGGGCGGCTCCCATCGCGCGGGCTGCTGCGGCGAGTTGGGCTTCGGACAGGTCGAGCCCGACCACGGTGGCGCCCTCGGCGGCGAGCGACCTGGACCACTGGCCGGCGCCGCAGCCGAGTTCGAGGACGCGCTTGCCGGTAACGTCGCCCAGGGCGTGCAGGTGCGCGTCGGGGATGGCGTACATGCCCCACAGCCGGGGCGCGGCGCCGATCTGCGGGTCGTGCTCGTGCTGGTAGGCGCGACTGATCTGGTTCCAGTACTGCCGGTTGGCGGGGATGCTGTCCACATGCCGACTCCAGCACTTCCTGCCGGGGGCGGTCAACACGATTAGGGCACGGGCCGAGATCATTGCCGTCGTGGATCACACCGCGCACGTATATTCCGGCGAGCAATCCAGCGGATGCGCGATGTCGGGCACGGGCTGTCCCTGCGCCGACATCAGCACCACGATCGCCCGCCGCAGCTGCACCGGATCTTTGGCCGTCCGCCCGATCCGCTGCAACCGCCGGCCCCCGGCCATCGACACAGGACAGACGAACACCTCCGGGAGACGCCCCACCACAGCACCTCCGAGTCTCGACTCGAAAGCAGCCTGGGCCGCATCCACCTAAAGACCAATTACCCGAAGAACGTTTCTGGACGAGGCACTAGCGAAGGTCTAGCTCGCCGAACTTGATCCGGCCGACGATCGAGGCCAGGTCGCGCCTGGCGACCGACAGGTGGGGGCCCGAGGGGTTCTTGCTGTCACGGATACCCACAGCCGCATCCAGGTCCGCCAACTCGACGCACTCCGTGGTGCCGCCACCACCGCTGTAGCTGCTCTTGCGCCATCGGGGGGCAGGAACGTCCATCACGACCATGTCCTCTCCATCCACATCCACACCAGAGCCACTCCCCTGCTAGCGGATCTCCAGCTCGCCGGACTTGACCCGTCCAACGAGCGCGGCCAGATCGCGTCTGGCGACCGACAGGTGCGGACCCGAGGGGTTCCTACTGTCACGGATGCCCACAGCCGCGTCCAGATCCGCAAGCTCGACGCACTCCGTGGTGCCGCCGCTTCCACTGTGGCTGCTCTTCCGCCAGATGGTCACTACTTCTCACCCATCTTCGCTATGTGCTCGCGGGTCTGGTCTTCGCTCCAGGCCCGTGCCGCGATCCGTTCGAATCGTACTGCCACGCCAGCCACCTCTGTCTGGTCGTCGATGACCCGGCCGACGTCGAGCGCCGTGCCGGAGAATGCGGCCAGTCGGCGATTGGGCAGTTCGAAGCACCAAAATGACCCGTCCACCCCGATGTTCGGCGTGGCGCTCAACGGAAGCATGCGAATGGATACGTTCGGCAGGCGCTCCAGCTCCAGGAGCCGGTTGTACTGCTCCCGCATTACTTCGGGAGGACCCATGGGCCGGAGGGCCATCTCGTCCAGCACCAGCCAGATCTCGGGGTCACCGTCGAGGATCCGCGCCTGGATCTCCATCCGTTTCGCGACAGCGGATTCGACATCGTCGATCAGCCTGGCCGCGTAGCCCGCTCCCAGCAGCCCCCGGGCGTAGTCCTCGGTCTGGAACGGGAGCGGGATCAGGTTGTTGGAGAAGATCCGCAGGACGGACGCCTGGATCTGGTAGCGCAAGAGTCGCGCCGGCCAGTTCAGGTCCGGGCCCCACTTCGCGTAGACGAGCATGATCGAGAACAGCCCGCCGATATTCCATGCCTCATCGAGCGATTCGCACTGCTTTTCGTCGAGTTGTTTCGTCCCCGCCTCGTACTTGGAAATTTGGCTGTAGGTACAGCCGATGATCTCGCCCACCTGAGTCTGGGTCATGCGGTGCCGCATTCGAAGAAACCGCAGGTAGTAGGCCATGAACGCGTAGAGCGAAGTCTTCGGTTCCGGCGACTTTCTGACCATGATCGATCAACCTCCGCTGTCCCGTGGTTTTTCCAAATGTGCTGGCAAACGTGACAAGCGTAGGGCGCTGGACCGAGCCTGTGACGCGGAACACAGCAATTGATCCGGCGGCGGGCCCTTCTCTCCCTCCGGCGGAGGAGACCCGAAGAGGGCGGAACTCATGAATGTGAATAGGTCTCGGTTCGGCGAATTCCCCTGGATCAGGATAAATCTGGCGGGTGTTCGCGCCTGCGCGGTTCGGTGGGACGGGCGGTGAGCGGCGTCCAGGTGGCGCAGGGGGCGGTGCTGCGCAGCTTTCTGGCGTCGCCCGCCTCGGTGATCGAGGCGCGGCGGATCGTGGAGGCGACCGCCTTGAAGTGGGGCTGCACGCCGGACACCGCGCACAGCGCCGCGCTCCTGATCTCGGAGATGGTGACCAACGCCCTCACGGCGGCGCCGTACGAGCGGCTCGACCTCCGCGTCTTCCGCGTCGCCGGCGGGCTGGCGCTGGAACTGTGGGACCCCTCGCCGGACCTGCCCGTCCCGCGTGTCCCCGACTTCGAGGCGCCGGGCGTCTTCGATCCGGACGCGGACGATCCCGGCGGGTGGGGTCTCGGCATCATCGGGAGCCTCGCGGAGACGTCGGGATGCCGGCCGGAGCGCGGCGGCAAGGTCGTCTACGCCGTCCTCCGCACGCCGTAGCGCCTCCGGGCGCGGAGCCCGCTGACCGTCCGCCGGCGAAAGTAGGCTGATCGGCATGATTCCGGCCCCGCAGCCCATCGACCGGTCCCAGTTGCGGCGGCTCCACCTCGGGTACTCCGCGCTCTGGCTGGTCTTCGGCCTGGTCCCGCCGGGCATCGCCCTGCTGGCGGACCGTCCGGCCGCGACGAGGTACTGGTCGTTGGCGCTGCTGGCCGTGCTCGGAACCTGTTACGCGGTCCTCCGGTTCTTCCCCCGCAACCCCGTCCTGCGCCCGCAGGTCTTCCTCGCGGTGCTCGCGCTCGGGCTGGGCGCCCAGTCGTACCTGCTGAACGGGGGCGCCGCGATGTTCATCATCTCCCTGCCCCAGTTCTGGATCTTCGCGGGCGGGCCGCGGCGGGCGATCGCCCTGAGCGGCGCCGCCGCGGCGGTCACCTTCGCCGGCGGAATCGCCAGCGACGAGTTCTCCGCCGGAAACGCCGTCTTCACCTGCATCGGGTACGTCGCGGGCGTCCTGGTCGGCCTTCTGATGCACTGGTACATCCGGCAGAGCGACGAGCGCGCCCGCCGCCTGGGCGCGGAGCTGGAGAAGACCCAGCGGCAGCTCGCCGAGGCCAACCGCCGCGAGGGCGCCGCGCAGGAGCGCGAACGGTTCGCGCGGGAGATCCACGACACCCTCGCGCAGGGCTTCGCGTCCATCATCGTGCTGGCCGAGGCGGCTCGCGCGGGCATCGGCGCGGGCTCCGGCAAGAGCGCCCAGCAACTGCTCTCGATCGAACGAACGGCCCGCGAGAACCTCGCGGAGGCACGGGTCCTGGTCGGCTCGGCCCCGCAGGTCGTGCAGGGCTCGGTCGCCCAGGCCCTGCGCCGCACCCTGGACCGGTTCGCCGAGGACACCGGGCTCACCGTCGGCGCCGAGCTCCCCGACGTCGAGTGCGACCAGCAGACCCGGATCGCGCTCCTGCGCTGCGCCCAGGAGTCGCTGGCCAACGTGCGCAAGCACGCCGCCGCCTCGACCGTCGGCGTCGTCCTCGCCCGGGAGCCGCACGGCATCGAGCTGGAGATCACCGACGACGGCCGCGGCTTCGTCGTCGGCGCGTCCCGCGGCTTCGGCCTCGACGGCATGCGCAAGCGCCTGGCCGAACTCGGCGGCGAGCTCACCGTCACCAGCTCCGCCGGCGACGGCACCCGCGTCCTCGCCGTGATCCCCACGAACGACCAGGTGTGACGCGCGGCCTCGCGGAAACTCCGGCGCGGGGCGCAACCCTGGGGCGGGCTTCGGGAGAGAGGTGGATGTCAGCACCTTGGATCTGAAGGAAGCACCCATGAAGGGACACACCCATCCATGGCAACGGCCAGAGTGGTGAGCCTTCCCAGGGAGGACCTGGACGACGCGTCGATCGTCGCGGCCTCCCTGGAGGACCCCGAGGCGTTCGGGGAGCTGTTCCGCCGGCATTCGCCGCGCCTGCACGCCTACCTCAAGCGGCGGCTCGGGCCTCCCCTGGCCGATGACCTCGTGTCGGAGGCGTTCGCGATCGCGTTCCGGCGGCGGGACACCTTCGACGGGCGCTCGGAGTTCGGCGCGTGGTTGTGGGGCATCGCCAGCAACCTGATCGCCAGGCACCACCGGCAGGAGTCCCGGATGTACCGGGCGTTCGCCCGGACCGGAGTGGACCCCGCCGAGGACGGCCTCGCCGACGCCGCCAGTGAGCGCGCGTCGGCGGCGGCGCTCGGACCCGCGCTCGCCAAGGCGCTCGCCGGGCTGAGCGCCAAGGACCGGAACGCGCTGCTGCTCTTCGCCTGGGGCGAGTTCTCGTACGCCGAGATCGCGACGGCGCTGAACCTGCCGCTCGGCACCGTCAAGGCCAAGATCCACCGCACCCGGGCCAAGCTCCGCAAGGCCCTTCCCGAGGAGAAGAACGATGGATGAACTCGACGCCCTGCGGGGGATGCGGACCACGCTGGCCGAGCAGGAGAACCCCGACCGGCTCGCCCTGCGCACCAACTGGCGGCGGCCCGCGCCCGCGCGGCGGTCCCGGCGCGGCCTCAAGATCTCGATGGTGAGCCTGGCGGCGACGGCCGCCGTGGTCGGCGGGTCGGTGGCCGCCATCTCCATGACCTCGGACGGGAAGCCGTCCACCGGTGAGACGCCGGTGCTGGGCAACGCGCTGCTGGTGGCCGCCACGAACGCGCAGAAGGCGCCGGACGGCGCGTACTGGCACACCAGGTACGTCCATGGGGAGATCAACGCGGTCGGCAAGACCAGGGCGAAGCACTACAAGGTGGATGCCCAGCAGCGGTACGAGGCCTGGATCGACAAGAGCGGCAGGTGGAGCGGCGCCATGGAGGACTTCGGCCGCCCGCTGACCGCCGATGACAGGCGCAAGTGGGAGGCGGCCGGGTCCCCCAAGGAGGTGGCCATCCCGGTCGACGGGCAGGAGGGCGTCGTGTTCATGAACCCGATGACCCCGCCGAAGAAGCCCACCGGCCTGCGGGCGGAGACCGGCCGAGAGTACTTCGGGCTGACGCCGCAGCAGGTGGTCGCGCTGCCGACCGAGGCCAAGGCGCTGGAGGACTACCTGCTGGATCTCAAGGGCGACTGGCGCGTGGTCTCCACGGAGTCGAAGCCCGAGCCGATGCGGGCCCTGAAGGGCGCCGAGCGCAACCGGGCGCTGAGCGACGTGGCCGGCTCGCTGCTCGGCCAGGCGCCCGCCCCGCCGAAGGTGCGGGCGGCGGCGTTCCGGATGCTCGCCACCCTGCCCGGCATCAAGACCGGGGGCAGGGCGACCGACCCGCTCGGCCGCACCGGAACGATGATCTCCCTCCCGGTGGGATCGACCACGCCCCTCGGCCTCTACACCGCGCCCAAGCAACTCGGCACCTACCGGCGGGAGTGGATCATCAATCCCGCCAACGGGTCCCTACTGGCCATCCAGGACATGGTGGTGAAGCCGCCGCACGGCTCCAAGAAGCTCCGCCCCGGGGACGACGGCAAGCCGGACAGCCTGGAGGTCAAGGACCAGCCCGACCGGTTCCACAAGCCCGGTGAACTGGTCGGCTACGACGCGTACGAGGTCGCGGAGTGGACGGACAAGGGACCGAACTGACCCGTCCGCCATCCGGTACCGGAGGCCGGCCCCGCAGGTGCGGGGCCGGCCTCCGGCGTCAGGCGGCGTCAGCCGATGGGCGCCAGCGGTGACTCCGCGTCGGCCCAGCGCTCGTTCGGGACGATCGGGTACCAGCCGGGACGGCCCGGGTCCCGGTCGTAGGGGTAGCCGCCGAGCTCTTCGTACAGCTCGGCGTACTCGGCGAGCTTCCCGCGGTCGAGGGTGACGCCCAGGCCGGGGCCGGACGGGACGGCGATGCGGCCGTCCTCGTACGGCAGGGGCCCGCCCTCGATCACGTCGTCCGCCAGGTGGTGGTAGTGCGCGTCGGCGGAGTAGGTGAGGTTGGGCAGGACCGCGCCGAGGTGCAGCATGGTCGCGAGCTGGATGCCCAGCTCGCCGGACGAGTGCACGGCCACGCCGAGCTGGAACGTCTCGCAGACCCCGGCCGCCTTCACGCACGCCCGGATCCCGCCCCAGAACGTGGTGTCGAGCAGGACCACGTCGGCGGCGCGGCGCAGCACGTTGGCGGCGAGCTGCTCGAAGTTGACCACGACGGTGTTGGTGGCGAGCGGGACGTTGACGCGCTCCCGGATCGCGCGCAGCCCCTCCAGCCCGAGGACGGGGTCCTCCAGGTAGTCGTTGTCGAGGTCCTCGATCGCCTTCCCGAAGCGCAGCCCCTCGTCCAGGCTGAGCACCGCGTTCGGGTCGTAGCGGAGCCGGTCGCCGGGGAACGCGGCGGCGAGCGCCCGGTAGCACTCCAGCTCGTGCTCGGGCGGGAACACCCCGCCCTTGAGCTTGTGCACGGTGAACCCGTGCCGCCGCTTGAGCGCGCGGGCGTGCTCGACGAGCTGCTCGGGCGTGCGCACCTCCGGCACCGTCCCGCCGGGGCCGGGCGGGCGGAAGAACAGGTAGGACGCGAACGGGACGCTGTCGCGGATCCGCCCGCCGAGCAGGTCGTGCACGGGCACGCCGAGGTGCTTGCCGATCAGGTCCAGGCAGGCGAACTCGATCGCGGCGAGCATCTGGGTGCGGTTGTTGTAGAGGCTGGCGGTCGGGTTGGCGATCTTGAAGCGGAGCGCCTCCAGCTCGAACGGGTCGTGCCCCTCCAGGTAGGGGGCCAGCGCCTGGAACGCCGCCTCGGAGCCCTCCCCGCCGCCGCCCATCTCGCCGAGGCCGACCAGCCCGTTGTCGGCCTCGACCTCCACGATCGTCCGGACGAACCGGCCCCAGTGCGCGCCGTTGCTGTGCAGCAGCGGCGCCTCCAGGGGCACGGCGACCGTGGTGGCCCGGATACCGGTGATCTTCATGGTGTGTTCGTCCTCAGCGCTGGATGGTGACGGCGGCGATCCCGCGGGCGGGCAGCCGCACCGTGATGGTCCCGTCCCGGACCGGCAGGTCGCGCGCGTCCCGCTCCAGGCCCGCGGTGACGGTGGCGGTCACCGCGCCGGGCACCCGGAGCCCGGTCTCCACCGGGCCGGCGGCGAGCGACTGGAGCCGGACGACCAGGCCGTCCTTGCCGTGCCGGGGACGTCCGACCGAGGTGATCAGCACGTCCGGGTCGTCGACCGTGAGGAACCTCCCCGCCATCTCGACGGGCTCGCCCGGGGCCAGCGGCTCGGCCGTGCGCACGCCGCCCCCGGCCCCGCCGCTCCCGGCCGCCCCGTCCCCGGCCGCTCCGCCGGTCGCCAGGGTCGCCACGAACGGATCGGTGAGCCCGGCCGCCGTCGCCGCGCCGAGGCGATGCCCCGGCCGCCCGCCGGGACCCGACGCGATCGCGTAGCGGAACGTCGTCTCGCCCTGCTGCTGGGACGGGAAGTTGGTGTCCCAGATGTTGTTGAGCGCCCACGAGTAGACGGTGCCGTCCTCGTTCTCCAGCGTGGGCGGGAACGGCGCGTACGGCATGTGGATGGAGCCGAACTGGACGAGCGGGGCCTCCAGCGTCGCCCACGCCACGGTCAGCTCCGGGTCCTCGAACGCGACCCAGTGCCGGATCGGGCGCATGTGCTCGGCCGAGCCCGGCACGCTCGGCACGCCGGTACCGCCGACGCCGCCGGTCAGCTCCCACGCGGCGGGCGGCCCGTCCACCGCGAACGGGAAGGCGAAGAACACCGCCTCCTTGCCCGCGGTCGGCTGCTTGCCGAGCTGGTAGCGCAGGTCCAGGCGGGGCACGCCGGCGTACAGGTCGAGGGTCACCCGCAGCCAGTCGACGCCCTTGCCGCGCAGCTCCACCACCAGCCGCTCCCCCGCCGGGGTGCGCTCGCAGCGCGCGACGGTGGCGTGCGTGCCGATGGCGCGGTCGCCGAGCAGGGTGGTGTCGTGGACGAGCATGTGCCCGGACAGATGGTTGTGGTGCGGCGCCGTCGCGTACCGGTCGTAGACGTACTGCCCGAACCCGGCGACGGCGTCGCCGTTCACCAGCTCGCGCCCGGCGGTCTTGTCGAACACCGAGGCGAGGTGGCCCTCCTTCAGGTCGAACACGACGCGGTAGAACTCGTTCTCGATCGTCCCGTCCGAGCCGAGGTCGGTGGGCGCGGGCGCGGGGGTGTCCTCGTCCGCGGGGAGGACGTCGAGCCGGGTGTAGCCGTGGCCGGCCAGGGCGGGCAGGACCGCGTCCAGGTGCCGGCCGATCGGGCGGGTCGGCCACACGTCCGGGTCGACCTCCTCCTCCCGGTGCGGGACGGGGTCGCCCGTGCGCGCGTCGATCAGCTGGATCGGCACATCGGAGGCGACCACGTCGCGCGGCAGAAAGGCCCGCACGACGTCGGTGCGGGCGGCCGTGCCCGGGTTGACCACGACGAACGAGGCCAGCGCGTCCGGATCGGAGCAGGGCTCGAACGTCGCGCCGAGCCGCTGGGCGCCCGACTGGAGCAGGTCGAGGGCGTCGTCGTGGGCCTGGTAGCCGACCTGCGACTTGCGGGTCCACTGGAGGCCGCCGGAGTCGCCGCCCTCCTCCGCGTCCTCCCAGGGGTTGGCGGCGCCCCAGGTGTGCTCGTCGAACAGCGCGGCCCGGTCGTAGGCCGCGTCGAGCGCGGCCTCGGCGCCGCCGCCCTCGCCGCCGCGGCCGTCGGCCAGGGCGTGCAGGGTCTCGGCGGACCGCAGGATGTTCTGCGCGCGGCGGACGTGGCCGAGCGGCCGGGCGCCGGAGCCGAGCCCGTCGGCCCACCAGTCGGTCCAGTCGCCCTCGTGGGTCTGGAGCCGGTCGGCGTGGTGCTCCTCGACGTGCTCGAAGAACTCGGCGTTGGTGGCCGTCCGCAGCCGCGGGTAGGCCCAGGTCCGGTTCCAGCGCAGCGCGATGTCGGCGGGCACGATCGACGGTCCGGCATTGTCGGCGTGCGCGCCCTGCACCCGCAGGTGGACGGCGTCCAGCACGTCGGGGTCCTTGGCGGCGCCGACCTGCCCGGGGGCCGCGTACCAGCCGAACGTGCCCGGCCCGTACGGGTAGGGGCGGTCGGCGAGCGACCCGAGGTAGCGGGGCAGCAGGTCCTCGGCGAGGTCGTAGCCGTCGACGAGGCCGACGGTGTTGCCCTCCATGTAGGCCATGCCGTGCGGGGTGTCGGTGAACCACACGATCAGCTCGCCGCCGCCGGGCGAGCGCCAGCGGAACGGGCGGCCGAGCTTGTCGCCGCCGGTGATGTAGGGCACCGACCGTCCGGCCCAGTTGTGCGCGGCGGCCAGGTACCGCACCCCGGCGGCGTTGAGCGCGTCGACCACGCCGACGACCGCGCCCGGGATGTCGGTGTGCATCGCCGAGCGGACCTCGA
Source organism: Spirillospora sp. NBC_01491 (assembly GCF_036227065.1). Lineage (GTDB taxonomy): Bacteria > Actinomycetota > Actinomycetes > Streptosporangiales > Streptosporangiaceae > Spirillospora > Spirillospora xylanilytica. The sequence continues at coordinate 6,760,886 of NZ_CP109432.1, read as the reverse complement.
TGCCGTGCCGGCGCCGCAGGTCGTCGACGAAGCGGAGCTGCCGGTACAGCTCCTCGGTCGAGCACGCCTCGGTGTGCAGCTGCATCGGGAACGCGGTGACCTCGATGTCGCCCGCGCGGGCCCGCTCGGCGAACTCGCCGACCAGCTCGCGGGGACGGGTCGCCAGCCATTGCAGCGCGGGCATCGACGACTCCACCGACCAGCGGAACCGCGCGTCGTCCGGCCGCCCGTCGGTCTCCCGGGCCAGCCGCAGCGCGGCATCAAGGTAGTCGAGGTGGTGCCGCAGGACGGTGCCCTGCGTGTCGGTGTAGCCGATGTCGAGGTGCGAGTGGTGGACGACGAAGACGCTCCACTTGCGCTGCGGGGTGACCTCCAGCGGCGCGGCGCCGACGAGGCCGTCGCCGTCGCGCACCTCCAGGGTGAACCGGCGCGGGCCGTCCACCTCGGGGACCAGCAGCGTGACGGTGCGTCCGGCGCCCGCCGCGGCGTCCGGGCCAGCCGGGACCGTGCCGGAGGCGACGGGCTCGCCGTCGCCGTCCCGCAGGGCCAGGTCCAGGCCGGCCGCCCCGTCGCCCGTCACGGTGATCCGGACGGCCTGGGCCAGGTCCCCGGCCGCGTCCCGCTTGAACAGCGGCAGGACGGCGGCGCGGACCGCGAGCCCGCGCACCGCGAGCACCTCGGTGGAGGTGTCGCGGCGCAGGGCGTCGCGGATCCCGTCATAGTCGGGCGAGCCGAGGCTCGCCTGCAACAGACGACTCGTCATCTGAGGCCGTCTCCCCCTTCTCGAATGATCGTCAGAACTGCGCGAGCGTGAGCCCGCGGGTGAACAGCCGCTGGGTCGCCAGGAACAGCACCACCGTCGGCAGCGAGACCACCAGCCCGGCGGCCAGCGCGATCGGCACGGGCGTCCCGGCGTACACGTCGGTGGTGAGCGCGGACAGCTCCGCCCACACCGGCCGGACGGTCTCGGTCTGCGACAGCGTCAGCCCGAACAGCAGGTCGTTCCAGACGTAGGTGAACTCCAGGATGAACACCGCGGCGAGGGCCGAGGCCGACAGCGGCACGTAGATCCGCCAGAAGATGCGGAAGGTGGACGCGCCGTCCATCCGGGCCGCCTCGTAGATCGAGACGGCCATGTTGCCGAAGAAGTTGCGCATCACCAGCGCGGCCAGCGGCACGTTGATCGCCGTGTAGACCAGGATCAGGCCGAGCCGGTTGTCGTACAGCGACACCTTGCTGTAGCCGATGAACAGCGGGACCAGCAGCATCTGGAACGGCACCACGGTGCCCGCGAAGATCACCACGAACCAGGCGAAGCCGTGCCTGAGCCGCAGCACCACGATCGCGTACCCGGCCAGCGCGCCCACCAGCACCGCCAGCAGCGGCGCGACCACCGCGTACAGCGCCGTGCTGAACAGCGTCTGCCCGACGGCGGTCCGCTCCCACGCCTCGGAGATGTTGTCGAACAGCCCCATCGAGGTCGGCGGCCGTACCGCGTCGGTCGCGTCGTACTCGGTCGCCGGGCGGACCGCGTTCGCGACGATCAGGTAGGTGGGGAACAGCCACGCCAGCCCCAGCACGACCAGCACGCCGCGGCGCACCGTCCCGTTCAGCCTCCGCGCGCGCATCAGCCCTCCTCCCGGCCGGCCTGGCGGCGCAGGTAGACGTAGGACGCCAGGCCCGTGATGGTGGTCAGCAGCACCGCGACCGCCGAGCCGTAGCCGTAGTCGTCGGCCGCGAACACGTCGCGGTACATCGTCACCGCGAGGGTCTCGGAGGTGCGGCCGGGCCCGCCCTGGGTCATCACCCAGACGATGTCGAAGGTCTTCAGGCTCGCCACCAGGGCCAGCCCGAACACCACGGTGGTGAGGGGGCGCATCAACGGCCAGATGACGTGCCGGAACATCCGCCAGCCGGACGCCCCGTCGATCCGGGCGGCCTCGATCGGCGCCCGCGGGATCGACTGGAGTCCGACCACGAACAGCAGCATGTTCACGCCGAGCTGCTGCCACGCCCACACCACGATCATCGCGATCGTGTTGCGCGGGCCGTCCTGGAGGAACTCGGTGTCCCCGCCGGGCATCCCGAAGAAGGTCAGCACCTGGTTGGCCATGCCGTCCGGCTGGAGGATGAAGCCCCAGATCAGGCCGAGCCCCGCGCCGGACATCGCGTACGGCAGCAGGAACGGCAGCCGGAACCAGCCGCCGCCCTTGAGGTCGTAGGACAGGACCGCGACGAGCAGGCCGAGGCCGACCGGCAGGACGGTCGTGCCCACCACCCACAGCAGCGTGTTGCGGATCGAGGTCAGCAGCGCCTCGTCGTGGAACATCCGGACGTAGTTGTCGAGCCCGGTGAACTCCGCCGAGCCGAGCCCGTCGTAGGTGGTCAGGCTCAGGTACGCCGTCCAGACGAACGGCAGGTAGAGCAGGACCGCGACGAACACCACGGCCGGCGAGATGTACAGGTAGCGGAGGCGTCCGAACAGCGCGAAGCGGCCCGGCCGGCCGGGGCCGCCGGGGCTCGCCGCGGCCCCGGCGGCGGCCACCGCGCGGTCCGGGAGGACCGTGGGGGTCGTCATGCGCCGCTCAGCTTCCGGCCTTGTGCGACTTCCAGTACTCCGCGTTCACCTTCTGGATGTCCTGGAGCACCTTCATGTAGGTGTCGGGCTTGCCGAGGAACCCGTCGAACCCGCTCAGCGCCTCGGTGAGCACCGGCGGCGGCGCGGCCTCGAAGTAGCGCGGGACGAGCCGGTTCCTCTCCTCCTTCGCCGCCTCCTTGGTGACGCGGTCGAGCTCGGGGTCGGCGACCTTCACCCGCGGATTGCCGGACACGTCGCCGCGCGTGTTGGCCCACTTCTCCTGCGCGGCGGGGGTGACCCACCAGTTGAGGAACTTGGTGCTGGCGGCGGTGTCGGGGGCCTTGCGCAGCGAGCAGAGCGGCCCGCTCTCGAAGACCAGCGAGGTCTTCGGCAGCGCCGGGTTAGCGTTCGGGACGAAGAAGAACCCGTAGTCCTCGCCCTGCTTGAGCCCGCGCTGGGTCATGGAGGTGTTGAACCAGGTGCCGTTCAGGACCATGGCGGCCTTGCCGGACTTGAAGTGGTCGGCCGGGTCGGCCTTGTCGCCGGGGGTGTTGAAGTACCCGGCCTGGATCATCGACTTCCAGCGCTCCATCGCCGCGACGACGCCCGGGTCGGTGTAGGACGCCTGCCCGGTGGAGAGCCGGTCGTACAGGTCGGGGTCGGTGCCGGCCAGGATCTGCTCGAACCAGGCGAAGGAGAACAGCGAGGTCGGCGAGGTGTGGTGGAAGGGCACCTGGCCCTTGGCCTTCAGCGTGTCGGCGATCTTGATCAGACCGTCCCAGCTGGTGGGCGGCTTGAGGCCGTACTTCGCGAAGATCTTCTTGTTGTAGAACATGCCCCAGTAGGCGGTGTTCAGCGGGACGCAGTACTGCTTGCCGCCGACGGTGTAGTACTTCTGGAGGCTCGGCGACAGGTCGCCGTTCTTGACGCCCTCCGCCCAGATCGCCGAGGTGTCCGACACCTGCTTCTGGTCGACGATCTCCTTGAGCCGTCCCCCGGTGGACCAGGTGAACAGGTCCGGCTTGACCTTGGTGCGGAACGAGGTCTTGATGAAGGCCGTGTACGTCGGCTCGTCGGTGTAGCCCACCGGCGTGACGCCGAGCCCGGTCTGCTGCTTGGACAGGACGCCCATCTGCTGGAAGAAGGGCTTCCAGGCGCCCTTGTCGTTGTACAGCCTGAGCTCGGACTTCTTCCCGCCCGAGTCGCCGCCGGACCCGCAGCCTGTGGCGATGAGCAGCGCGCCCATGGTGAGTGCGGTCACCCGCATTGGCTTCGACGACAACATGTGGGCCTCCTTGTCGGGGGGGTGGGTGCCCAGAGAGATCGGTGTTGGAGGGGTCGTTGAAGGGGGCCCGCGGCGGGGGGTCGCCGCGCGCCTGACCTGAGCGGCCGGTGCGTCGGTGCGTCGAGTGCGTCGGTTGAGTTGGGGGGCTGGAGGCGGGAGGCGGGAGGCGGGTCAGGCCCGGTCGAGACGTTCCTCGATCACGTGCTTGACCACGGCGAGGTGGTCCCGCATGAGCCCCTCGGCCGCGTCGCCGTCGCCGCGCTCGATCGCACCGAGGATCGCCCGGTGCTCCTCGAAGTCGCGGCGGCGGTCATCGAAGATCCGCTGTATCTCGCGCTGTTCGGAGCCGTGCACCGACAGCAGCGAGTCGATGACCTCGTCCAGGACCGAGTTGCCCGCCGCGGCGGCGGCCTCCCGGTGGAAGGCCATGCTGGCCTCGTGCAGCCCGTCGTCGTCGACGGTGAGGTGCCGGGCCGCGTCGTCCAGGACCGCGCGGAGCCGGTCGAGGACGGCGGGCTCGGACCGGCGGGCGGCCCGCGCGGCCAGCGGCGGCTCGATCAGCAGCCGGGCGTCCAGCAGGTCCAGCAGCCGGTCGGTGTCGAGCTCCCGGACGTTCGGGTTGGGGATCACCACCCGTTCCAGGTCGGTGCCCACATAGATGCCCGAGCCGTGCCGGAGCTGGACGGCGCCGGTGGCCTCCAGCCGGCGCAGCGCCTCGCGCAGGGTCGGCGTGGTCACCGCGAACCGCTGCGAGAGCTCCCGCGCCGACGGCAGCCGGTCACCGGGGCGCAGGCCGCCCGACCTGATCAGCTCCAGCATCCGCTCGGTCAGAGCGTCCGAAAGGCTGGGCCGGGCCACATCCTGGGACATCGCCACCTCACTCCAGAAGAAGTAAAATCATCTAATCACTTAGTCTACGACGCTGTCCAGGGCCCGGCGCAGCACCGCGCGCTGCTCCGCGAGCGCGCGCCGCGCCACCTCCGCCGAGGTCACGCCGTCGAAGCCGTGATAGACGCCCGGCACGTGCCGCAGCTCGGTCGGCACCCCGGCCGCGATGAGGCGCAGCGCGTAGGCGAGGTCCTCGTCGCGCAGCGGATCGGCTTCGGCGGCGAGCACGTACGCGGGCGGCAGGCCGGACAGGTCGGCCGCGCGGGCCGGCGCCGCATAGGGCGGCGCCTCCGCGAGACCGCCCAGGTAGTGCCGCCACATGTGCGTCACGTCCGTCCGGTTGAACAGGGGCGGCTCGGTGTACGCCCGCATCGACGGCGTGTCCATGCGGTCGTCGAGCACCGGGTAGAGGAGGAGCTGGAACGCCAGCGGCGGCCCGTCCTCGTCCCGCGCCCGCAGCGCGACCCCGGCCGCGAGCGCGCCGCCGGCGCTGCCGCCGCCGACCGCGATCCGCGCCGGGTCACCGCCGAACTCCGCCGCGTGCCGATGCGTCCAGCACGTCACGGCATAGCAGTCGTCGAAACCCGCCGGGAAGGGATGCTCGGGCGCGAGCCGGTACTCGGCCGACACCACCGCGATCCCCTCCTCGGCGGCGACGTCCAGGCAGCGCCGGTGCTCGTTCTCCAGGTCGCCGGTGACGAACCCGCCACCGTGGAAGTACACGAGCACCGGCGCCGGACGCCGGGCCCGCCGCGGCCGGTAGACGCGCACCGGGACGGGCGGCGCTCCGGGTGGGCCCGGGACCTCCCGGCCCGTGACCTCCACGCGGCCGTCCGCCGCCGGCTCCACCAGCACGGCCACCAGCTCGCGCATGGCGGCGCGGGCGGCACGCGGATCGGCCAGGCCGACGTAGGGCAGGCCCGCGATCGCGGCGCGCAGTTCCGGATCCACGGCGGCGCGTCAGCCGGTCACGGGCACGTCGACGAACCGCGCGCGGTAGATGCTGACATCGGTGTAGTTGTCGTTCTCCTCGCCCTCGGTCTTGTCGAGCGAGTTGACGTTGTACGACACCACCAGGGTGTTCGCGCTGCTCAGCGAGGCGTGCGCGTGAGCGTTGTAGGTGTAGACGTCCGCGTTCCCGTACGTGCCGGACGCGCCGGTCTCGGGCGTGTTGTAGACGGTCCGCTCGCCGGTGAACGGGCCCGCCGCCGAGCACGACAGGTACGCGTCGATCTCGGTGCTGACGTACTCCTTGGTGTCCTGGGAGATCAGGATGTAGTGCGAGCCGCGCCTGGTGACGCTGAACTCGTTGGACACCCCGCTCATCAGCCGCGCCGAGTCGGCCTCCGTCGCCGACCACCCCGCGGCGGTCCGGTAGCTCCAGGCGCCGCGCAGGTCGGTGCCCTTCACCCGGGCGACGTGCAGGTACTTGGTGTTGACCTTCGTCTCGGGGTCGGTGAAGTCCTCGGTCCCGTAGACATAGGTGTGGCCGCCGTCCTTGAGCAGCGCCGACCCCCACTGGACGCCCGTGACCGACGGCGCGTCCCGCACCTCGGTCGGGGCCGCCATGGAGCCGGGCGCGAAGCGCGCGAGGACGTTGCGCTTCCACCGCAGGTCCCACGGGTCGTTGTTGCCGGGGTCCGGGTCGTAGTACTCGCGGTAGAGCTGCTGCACCTCGCCGCCGCTCTCGGTCAGGTCGCCCGCCCAGTACCAGTGGGCCGCCTGCGAGGGCGGCATCGGCTCGACCGGGTCGGACGCCGGTCCCCGGTGGACGGTGCTGAGCGACCCGTCCGTCCCCTCGACCACGAAGGAGTTGTTGAGGAACGGCGTCGTCCCGCCCTCGTCGGTGACGACCGGCCGCGACCCGTCGGCGTCGACCTTGCCGAGGAAGGTGTCGGAGTAGGCGAACACGGTACGGCCGTCGGACAGCTTGAGGGAGTAGGTGGTGTCGGCGCCCGTCCAGTCGTCCAGCCGGGTGTTGTCGTTGCCGTAGGCGGTGAACTTGGCGTTCTCGGCGCCGTCCGGCTTTGCGGCGCCGAACACGGGCGCCGGCTCGCCCGCGCAGACGGGCCCGGCGGCGCGGGGCGCGTCGGCCCGCGCGGCGGCCGGGAGGACGGCGACCCCGGCGGCCAGCGCCGCCACCGCGACCGCGGCGCCGAGCCGCCTGGACGGGCGGGGGTGGGAGGGGGCGGATTCCTGCATGCGAACCTCCGGTCAGGGGGAACGGGTGTGGGAACAGGCGTGGAAAACGTGGAACAGGCGTTGGGACGGGTGTGCGGGAGTTGCCGACGGCTCGGCGGTCGGGGCGCTAGACCTCGGGGAGGGCGGCCGGGTTGCGGGCGAGCAGGCCGCCGTCCACGCGGTGCTCGGCCCCGGTGACGAACGACGAGCGCGGTCCGGCGAGGAAGGCCACCACCTCGGCGACCTCGGCAGCGGTCGCCACCCGTCCGAGCGGATGGGCCCGGCCCCACTCGGCGACCTGCGCGTCCTGGGAGGTCTCGCCGCGGAACAGGTCGGCGGCCCAGCGCAGCATGGGGGTGTCGACCGACCCCGGGCACACCGCGTTGGCGCGGATCCCGTCGGCGGCGTGGTCGAGCGCCATCGACCGGGTCAGCGCGTTGATCGCGGCCTTGCTGGCGCTGTAGGCGGCGACCCGCGCCTGCGACACGAACGCCTGCACCGACGACATGGTGACGATCGTGCCGCCGCCGCGCCGGCGTAGCTCGGGCACCGCGGCCCGGCAGGTGAGGAAGACGCCCTTGAGATTGACGTCCAGGACCTCGTCCCACACCTCCTCGGAGGTGTCCTCGACGGTCCCGTACCGCTGGACGCCCGCGCAGGTCGCCACCACGTCCAGGCCCCCGTACCGGGAGACGGCCTCCGCGACCAGACCGCGCGCCTGCGCGGCGTCGGTCACGTCGGCGACCACCCCGGCGACCTCGTGGCCGGCGCTCCGCGACGCGTCCTGCGCCGCGCGGACGGCGTCGTCCTCGATCCCGCAGAACACCACCGCGGCGCCGTCCCCGGCCAGCCGCTCGACCACGGCCCGGCCGATGCCGAGCGACCCCCCGGTGACCAGGGCGACCCTGCCCTCGAACTCGCTCATCGCTCTCCTCCCCCGCGGACCCCGGGCTCGCCCCCGCAGTCTTAGTCATCAGATCACTTGCTGTCTAGATGTATCGTCTCCTGCATTCGATCCCCGTTCCCCAGGAACCCCGGCGAGAGGAGAGCGCCCATGGCCGCCCTGGAAACGCTCGGCAGGCCCGGACCGGCCCGGGTCGCGCTCATCGGCGAATGCATGATCGAACTGAGCCACGTCGCGTCCGACCGGCTGGCGGTCGGCTACGCGGGCGACGTCCTCAACACCGCCGCCTACCTGGCCCGGAGCGCCGCACCGGGCCGGGTCGACGCGCAGTTCGTGACGATCACCGGCGACGACCCCTACAGCGACCGGATGCGGGCGTCCTGGGCCGCGCACGGGGTCGGCGCGGCGCTCACCCGGGTCCGGACGGGCGGGCAGGCCGGGCTCTACCTGATCCGCACCGACGACCACGGCGAGCGGACCTTCCACTACTACCGGTCGCAGTCGGCGGCGCGCGGCCTGTTCGGCCCGGAGCACGGGGCCGGGATCGACGCCGCCGTCGCCGCGTCCGACCTGGTGCACCTGTCCGGGATCACCCTGTCGATCCTCGGCGACGCGGCCCGTGAGCGGCTCCTGGACGTGCTGGACGAGACCCGCCGCCGGGGCGGCCTGGTCTCCTTCGACGGCAACTACCGCCCGGCCGGCTGGCCCTCGCCCGCGGCGGCGGCGCGGGCCATGTCCGCCGTGCTCGCCCGCACCGACATCGCCCTGCCGACCCTGGCCGACGACCGCGCCGTGTTCGGCGACGCGACCGCCGCCGACACGGCCCGCCGGCTGCGCGCCGCCGGCGTCGCCGAGATCGTGATCAAGCTCGGCGCGCGCGGCTGCGTGATCGCAAGCCCGGACGGCGCGGACGATCCGGGTCCTGACGGCCCCGGCGCGGGCGGGCTGGTGGAGGTTCCGGCCGTCCCCGGGGTCCGGGTCGTCGACACCACGGCGGCGGGCGACGCGTTCAACGGCGGGTACCTCGCGGCCCGGCTCGGCGGCGCCCGCCCGCGCGGGGCGGCGGAGGCCGCGGCCTGCCTCGCCGCCCGTGTCATCGGGCACCGCGGGGCGCTGCTGCCCCCCGGAGACCGGCTCTCCGCCACTCCCGCGGTGGTACCCGCCACACGGGAAGGGTGACGATTTTCTCCGCCGTACGACGTTTGATGGGCTTTCGGTCAGCTCGCCACGGACATTGGTGAGAAGCCACGCGCGGCGAAGTCTCGCGAGGGCCTCCGCAGGCGGTAGTTTCAAAGGTGCGGGACCATCCTGCGAGGGAGTGACGTGACCGAGGAAACCGCTGCAATGCCGTCCAGTACCAAGTTGTCCGTTCGTGACGTGGTGACCGTGAGGTTGCCCGCCGCGAGCGCCTATCTGTCCGTCCTGCGGACCGCCACGGCGGGGCTGGCGGCCAGACTGGACTTCACGCTGGACGAGATCGAGGACCTCCGCATAGCGGTGGACGAGGCGTGCGCCATGCTGCTCGCCCAGGCGGTCCCCGGGACCGATCTGACCTGCGAGTTCGAGCTGACCGGAGAGGCCATGCGCATCTCGGTGTCGGTGCTGACCGTGGACGGCATGGAGCCCAGCCGCGACACCTTCGCCTGGACCGTCCTGTCGTCCCTGGCCGGCGAGGTCGACGCCCAGGTGGGCGCCGACGACAGGGTCACCGTGACGCTCCAGAAGCGACGCGGCGCGGCGGGGGCCCCGTGACGGAGAAAACGACGATCGCGGGCTCGGGCGCGAGCAACGAGCGGTCCGACAGCGCGGTCCCCGACCGCGCCCGGGCCCGCGCGCTGTTCGTGCGCCTCGCCGAGCTGCCCGAGGGCGACGCCGAGCGCCAGCGCATCCGCGACCAGCTGGTCGAGCTGCACCTGCCGCTGGTGGAGTACCTCGCCCGCCGGTTCCGCAACCGCGGCGAGTGGCTCGACGACCTGATCCAGGTCGCCACCATCGGGCTGATCAAGTCGATCGACCGGTTCGACCTCGGCCGCGGCGTGGAGTTCTCGACCTACGCCACGCCCACCATCGTCGGCGAGATCAAGCGGCACTTCCGCGACAAGGGCTGGGCGGTCCGGGTACCGCGCCGGCTCCAGGAGCTGAAGCTGTCGCTGACCAAGGCGATCAGCGACCTGGCCCAGCGCGAGGGCCGCGCGCCCACCGTCAGCGAGCTCGCCGCGCACCTCCAGATGACCGAGGAGGAGGTGCTCGAGGGCCTGGAGTCCGCGAACGCCTACTCCACGGTGTCGCTGGACGCCCCCGACTCCGGTGACGAGGACGCGCCCGCGGTGGCCGACTCGCTCGGCATGATCGACGAGTCGCTGGAGGGCGTGGAGTACCGCGAGTCCCTCAAGCCGCTGCTGGAGAAGCTGCCCGCGCGGGAGAAGAAGATCCTCCTGCTCAGGTTCTTCGGCAACATGACCCAGTCGCAGATCGCCGCCGAGCTCGGTATCTCCCAGATGCACGTGTCCCGGCTGCTGGCCCGCACGCTCGCGCAGCTCCGCGAGGGCCTCACCGCCGACGAGTGATCCCGGCGCCCCTCCGCGGGGCGTCCGGTCATCCGATCCCGGCCCGGTGCCCTCGCTGGAGCCTTAGCCGCGCTCTTGGCCCGAGCCCGAGCCCTTGGCCGAGCCGGCTCCGTCGTCGTCCGGGCCGCCGTCCGCGGGAGCGCCGTCCTCGTCGTCCGGGCCGTCGTCCTCGCCTCCGTGCACCAGCCACGCGGTGCTGGGCGGGCTGAGCACCAGCACCAGGGTCAGCGCGGCGACCACACCGAGCGGGATCGCGGTGAACGCCTGATCGCTCTGCCACAGCGACCAGGCCACCGGCAGCGCGAAGAGCTGGGTCAGCACCGTGGGCGCGCGGCTGCCCTGCTGCCCGCGCAGCAGGCCGCGGGCGCAGGCCAGCATCCCGATCCCGCCGGCCAGGGCCAGCACGGTCACCCCGATGGCGCTCACGGGATCGACGGCCGAGCCGATGGCCGTCTCCACGCCGACGTAGCCGCCGAATCCGACGGCGGCCACTCCCTCCGCGGCCTCGAGGGCGGCGGCGGCGAGCACGGTGCTGGAACGCTTGGACACAACCCGAAACCCTACTCGCCCGCGCGGGGAACGCGGCCACCATGGATACGCTGGCGCCGTGCGCGCCATGCTCATCGCCAATCCCAAGGCGACCTCGACCTCTCGGCGGGCCCGTGACCTCCTGGTCCGGGCCTTCACCGGCGACCTCGACCTCCTGGTCGCCGAGACCGGCCACCGCGGCCACGCGACCGAGCTGGCCCGGCGGGCCGCCGACGAGGGCTACGACGTCGTGGTGGCCCTCGGCGGCGACGGCACCGTGAACGAGGCGGTCAACGGCCTGCTCGCCCAGGGCCCCTCCCCCGAGCTGCCGGCGCTGGCGGTGCTGCCGAGCGGCAGCGCCAACGTGTTCGCCCGCGCGCTCGGCCTGCCCAACGACCCGGTCGGCGCGACCCGGGTGGTGCTGAGCGCGCTGCGCGCCGGCCGGCACCGCACCGTGGGGCTCGGCACCGCCGAGCACGCCGGCGCGCCGCCGCGCTATTTCACCTTCTGCGCCGGAGTCGGATTGGACGCCGAGGTCGTGCGCGAGGTGGAACGGCACCGGCATCGAGGATCCAGGGCCGACCCGTCACTCTATGTGCGGACGGCGGTCCGGCATTTCTTCTCGGGCACCGATCGGCGCCGTCCCGCATTGACGCTGGAGGCGCCCGGACGCCCGACCAGAACGGGCCTGTTCCTCGCCTTCGTGTCCAATGCCACACCCTGGACCTACCTTGGCCCGCTGCCGTTGAATCCGAGCCCGCTGGCCGGATTCAACGACGGCCTGGACGTGTTCGGGATGCGTTCCCTCGGGCTCGCCCCGACCCTGGGCGCGCTCACCCAGATGCTGGTCGCGCGGACCCGTCCGGTCCAGGGTGAGCATGTCCTCAACGCGCACGACGCGGCCGAGTTCACTTTGCGCGCCGACCGCCCAGTGGCTTTTCAACTGGACGGCGACTACCTTGGTGAAGAGGATTCGATCACCTTCCGGGCGGTGCCCAAGGCCGTGCGCATTGTCATCTGAGGACGTGCGCACCACCTGTTAACAACAAAGCAACAGGCCCGACCCACTGATGTGACACATGCGACACCCATACTTTGAGAATCCCTTCTCGAGGGTCTTGCGCCTGGCCACACCCCCCTGACACGCTCAAAGTGCGCCAGCCGACAGGGGCCCCAACGCCGCCGGCCCTCTGATCGCAGCGCCGCCGAACCCCACATCACCCCCGTGACCGAGCCCGATCAGGCTCGGGGTGTTCGCGACATGTGAAACCGTTCACAAGTGGAGTTTCTCCGCCACGCTGACAGAGGAGTGGACCGCATGGACTGGCGCCACCGCGCAGCCTGCCGTGACGTGGACCCCGAGTTGTTCTTTCCGATCGGAAACACCGGGCCCGCGATCCTACAGATCGAAGAGGCCAAGCAAGTATGCAGGCGCTGTGACGTGAACGACGCGTGCCTACGCTGGGCGCTGGAGTCCGGCCAGGACTCGGGCGTCTGGGGCGCGATGGGCGAGGACGAGCGCCGCGCCCTCAAGCGCCGCACCGCCCGTGCCCGCGCCCGCGCCAACGCGGCTGCCGGAGCCTGACCCGGCTCCGGCACACCACCGCCGCCGCACCCGGCGGCCCGTTCCGCGGACGTGGTACCGCCTCCGAACCCAACGGCCGGAGAGCAGCAGCACACCACCCGCGCGACCTGACATCAAGCGCCCGTGGCCTTCGCCACGGGCGCTTGTCATGCCCGCCCGACCGGACACCGCGCCGGCACGACCGCACCGGGCGACCACCCGGCCCGCCCGGCCCGATGGCGACGGCGACGGCGACGGCGACGGCGACGGCGACGGCGGATCAGCGGGCGGGCGGGCCCGGACGGTGGTGCTGGTCGAGCGGGACGTCCACCACGACCTCGGTGCCGCCGCCCGACCGGGCGCGAAAGTCCAGCCGTCCGCCCAGCTCGCCCACGATCAGCGTCCGGACGATCTGGAGGCCGAGGCTGTTGCTGCTCTCCACGTCGAAGTCGGCGGGCAGCCCCACCCCGTCGTCCACCACGACCGCGACCAACCGCTTGCCCGCCTCCTCGGGCCGGGACGCCGGGCCCGCGGGACCCGCCGGATCAGCCAGGCCCGACCCGCCCGGCCCCTCCGGCGGACGGTTCGGCCCCTCCGCGGCGCCGCCCGGCCACTCCCCCCACACGTCCACGACCGCCGGATCGTGCGCCGCGCGGCCATCGCCGTAGCGCCACGCCACCACCTCCAGCGTCCCGAACCGGTTCGACAGGCCGTGCTCCAGCGCGTTCTGGAGGAGTTCGGTGAGCGCCATCGCCAGCGGCGTCGCGATCTCGGCGGGCAGCACCCCGAAGCTCCCGGTCCGCTTCGGCGTGACCCGCGTCTCCGGGGTGGACACCTCGCCCGCCATCGTGATCACCCGGTCCGCGATGTCGTCGAAGTCGATCAGCTCGTCCGGGGTGAGCGACAGCGTCTCGTGCACGATCGCGATGGACCCGACCCGGCGCACCGCCTCGTCCAGCGCCGCCCGCCCCTCCGGGATCCGCAGCCGCCGGGCCTGGAGCCTCAGCAGCGCCGCCACCGTCTGGAGGTTGTTCTTCACCCGGTGGTGGATCTCCCGGATGGTGGCGTCCTTGGTCATCAGCTCCCGGTCCCGCCACCGCAGCTCGGTGACGTCGCGGCACAGCACGATGGCGCCGATCCGGTCATCGCCCACCACCAGCGGGATCGTGCGGAGCTGCATGATCGACCCGTGCGCCTCGACCTCCACCTCGCGCGGCGCCCGGCCGCTGAGGATCACGCTCAGCGCCTCCTCCAGCGGCTCGCCGGTGTCGCACAGCTCGGTGGTGACCAGGCCGAGCGACTCCCCGACCAGGTCGGTCGGGTAGCCGAGCCGCCGGAACGCCGACTGCGCGTTCGGGCTGGCGTAGGTCACCCGTCCCGGCCGGTCGAGCCGGATCAGCCCGTCGCCCACACGCGGCGAGCGGACGAGGTTGGGCTCCTCCCCCGGCGCCGGGAAGCGTCCCTCGGAGATCATCTGCGCGAGGTCGCTGGCGCTCTGGAGGTAGGTCAGCTCCAGCCGGCTCGGCGTCCGGGCGGAGCTGAGGTTGGTGCTGCGCTGGATCACGCCGAGCACCTTGTCGCCGCGCCGCACCGGGATGGACTCCTCCCGCACCGGGATGCCGCTGCCCCACTCCGGGTCGCCCTCCCGGACGATGCGCTGCTCCCGCCACGCGACGTCGATCAGCCCGCGCCGCCCGGTGCGCACCACCTTCCCGACCAGGTCGCCCGAGTAGGCCGTCGGCCCGGTGGTCGGGCGCATCTGCGCGATCGCCACCCACCCCGGCACGGTCGCGCTCGTGTCCACCCCGACGTCCCCCGCACCGCCCGCGCCGCCCGCGCCGCCGGGGGACGGGTCGTCGCCGGGCCGCAGCGGCACCCACAACAGCAGGTCGGCGAAGGAGAGGTCGGCCAGGAGCTGCCAGTCCGAGACCAGGGCGTGCAACCACTCCAGGTCGGTGTCGGTGAGGTCGGTGTGGTCGCGGACCAGATCGGTCAAGGTAGGCACGCGACCATCATCGCCCATCCGATTTCGTGCCCTCCCTCCGTCCCCCCGCGCGTCCCCGGGCTGGCAGGATGCCCGCATGACCGCAGGACAGGACGCACTGGCCAGGTTCCGGGACGCGGCCGCGCGCCGCGCCGACGCGGGACTGCGGCGCACGCTGCGCCCCCGCGGCAGCGACCACGACGGGCTGGTCGATCTGGCGTCCAACGACTATCTGGGGCTCGCCCGCGACCCGCGGCTGATCGACGGCGCCGTGGCGGCGGCCCGGGAGTGGGGCACCGGCTCGACCGGGTCCCGTCTGGTCACCGGCACCACCGAGCTGCACGCCGAGCTCGACCGACGGCTGGCCGCGTTCACCGGCAGCGCCGCCGGGCTGGTCTTCTCGTCCGGCTTCCTGGCCAACCTCGGCGCCGTCGCCACCCTGGCGGGGCCCGGCACGCTGGTGGTGTCCGACCAGGTCAACCACGCTTCGATCGTGGACGCCTGCCGGCTGTCGCGGGCCCGGGTGGTGATCGTCCCGCACCGGGACGCCGCCGCCGCCGAGCGGGCACTGGCCGGCCGTGACGAAGAACACGCCCTGGTCGTCACCGACGCCGTCTTCTCCGTGGACGGCGACCTGGCGCCCCTCGCCGGGCTGCACCGCGCCGCCCGCGCGCACCGCGCCCTGCTGGTCGTCGACGAGGCGCACGCGCTCGGCGTCGTCGGCGACGGCGGCCGGGGCGCCGCGCACGCCGCGGGCCTCGCCGGCGAGCCGGACGTCGTCCTCACCCTCACCCTGTCCAAGTCGCTGGGCGCCCAGGGCGGCGCGGTCCTCGGCGCCCCCGAAGTGATCGGCGCGCTGGTCGACACCGGCCGCGCGTTCATCTTCGACACCGGCCTCAACCCGCCCGCGGCGGGCGCGGCCCTCGCTGCGCTCGGCATCCTGGAGACCGATCCCGCGCTGCCCGCCCGCGCCCGCGAGCGGGCCCGGCGGATGGCCGCGCTGGCGGCCGGATCCGGACTGGAGACCGCCGTCCCCGCCGCGGCCGTCGTCCCGGTGTACCTCGGCGAACCGGCCGCGGCGGTCCGCGCCGCCGGGATCTGTGCTGACCATGGCGTCCGCGTCGGCTGCTTCCGGCCGCCGTCGGTCCCCGAGGGACGGGCCTGCCTGCGCCTCACCGCGCGCGCCTCGGTCAGCGAGGCGGACCTCACAATGCTGGAGACCGCTCTGGCGGACGTGGCCTGCTCTACCGCCCGTAGTCTTCAGACGTAACATCGGGGTCAACCGATGATGAACGTGAGGAGATGCCGTGACGGAGGTCAGGGGCGGGCCCCGGCACGGGGGCTACGAGCGCGCGCCGCTCAGCGACATCGGCAGGCACCACTCGGCCCAGGCACCCCGCATCCCCAAGTACTACAAGCTCAAAGAGCTGCTCGTCGAGCTGATCCAGTCGCTGCCGCCGGGCAGCCCGCTGCCGCCTGAGCGCGCCCTCGCCGAGAAGTACGAGACCTCGCGCACCACCGTCCGGCAGGCCCTGTCCGAGCTGGTCGTCGAGGGGCGGCTCCAGCGGATCCAGGGCAAGGGCACCTTCGTCGCCAAGCCGAAGGTCTCCCAGGAGCTCAACCTCGTCAGCTACACCGAGGACATGCGGCACCACGGGCTGCGCCCCGAGACCCGCATCCTGGAGGCCGGCTACGTCAGCGCCGACGAGCGCCTGGCCGGCCTGCTCAGCATCCGTCCCGGCGGGCGGGTGCTGCGCATCCACCGGCTCCGCCTCGCCGACGGCGAGCCCATGTCGGTCGACACCTCGCACCTCCCGGCCCGCCGCTTCCCCGGCCTGCGCCGCGAGCTGCCCCGGCACCGCTCGCTCTACGAGACCCTCGCCACCGCCTACGACGTCCACCTGGCCGAGGCCGAGGAGACGATCGAGACCGTGCTGGCCACCCCGCACGACGCCCAGCTCCTCGGCGTCGACGTCGGCCTGCCGATGCTGCTGCTGTCCAGGCACGCCTTCGACTCCACCGGCCAGCCGGTCGAATGGGCCCAGTCCCTCTACCGCGGCGACCGCTACACCTTCATCACCCGCCTCCGCCGCAACTGACCGACCGACTACTCTCGGCGACCGATCACACTGTTCTCGGTACTCTTAGAACACACGTTCTCTACGATGACCGGAGCAGATCGTGAGGGAAGGGTCGCCCAAAGTGAGCGTCACGCCAGTGGACATCGAGCAGATGCAGTTGCCCGACACCGCCTACAACATGTGGGTCCGCGGCGAGCTCGATGACTTCGTCCACGCGCCCGAGGGCCACCGGGTCGAGGTCATCGGAGGCAGAATCGTCGTGTCACCAGCTCCCCTGCTCCAGCACGGCGGCATCGTCCAGGACATCGTCAGAGCCGTCTTCAAGATGGAGGCGGCCGACTCCGACTTCCCCTGGGAGTGCATTCAGGCCAACGGCGTGGACCTGTTCGGCGCCAGAGAGGGGTACATCCCCGACCTCATCCTTCTGGACAAGCAGGTCTACGCGACCGCGCGCCGGTCATCGGTGCGCTACCTCGTGCCGGATCAGGTCGAGCTCGTCATCGAGGTCACCTCGCCGTCCAACGCCAGCGAGGACCGCCGGCCGAAGCGCGGGCACGGGCGCGACCGAGCCACCAAGTGGAACGGCTACGCACGGGCCGAGGTCCCGTACTACCTCCTGATCGACCGCGATCCGAAGTCCCCGGGCACGACCCTCTACTCCATCCCCGACCAAGGCACCGGCGCCTACCTCCACAAGGAGACGTGGGAGTTCGGCGAGACCGTCCACCTGCCGGAACCGTTCGGCCTCGACATCGAGACCGGTGCGTGGACGTCCTGGCAGACCGGGTCGCCGGAGACCGGGCTCGAGGAGTAGAGGGCGCGGCGCGGCACGGCCGGATTCGGGCGGGTTCGGCCGGGGGCGCCCGGACCTGGCCGGACCAGGGCCTCAGAGGGTCTTGGAGAGGGCCTTGATCGGCATCTGGAGCTCGGTCAGCAGGTCCAGGTCCTTGGCGGCCGGACGGCCGAGGGTGGTGAGGTAGTTGCCGACGATGATGGCGTTGACGCCGCCGAGCATGCCGTCGCGGGTGCCGAGGTCGCCGAGGGTGAGCTCGCGTCCGCCGGCGTAGCGCAGGATGGTGCGGGGCAGGGTGAGCCGGAACGTGGCGATGGTCTTGAGCGCCTCGGTGCCCTCGACCAGCGGGAGGTCGGCGAACGGGGTGCCGGGACGGGGCGCCAGGAAGTTCAGCGGGACCTCGTCGGGCTCCAGTTCGGCGAGCTGGGCGGCGAACTCGGCGCGCTGCTCGACGCTCTCGCCCATGCCGACGATGCCGCCGCAGCACACCTCCATCCCGGCCTCCTTGACCATCCGCAGCGTCTCCCAGCGCTCCTCCCACGAGTGGGTGGTGACCACGTTCGGGAAGTGCGAGCGGGCGGTCTCCAGGTTGTGGTTGTAGCGGTGCACGCCGAGCTCGGTGAGCTCGTCGACCTGGGCCTGGGTGAGCATGCCGAGGGAGCAGGCGATGTTGATCTCGACGGCGTCGTTGATCGCCTTGACCCCGTCCCGGACCTGGGACATCAGCCGGTCGTCCGGGCCGCGGACGGCGGCGACGATGCAGAACTCGGTCGCCCCCGTGCGGGCCGTCTCCCTGGCCGCCTCGACCAGCTCGGGGATGTTGAGCCACACCGACCGGACCGGCGACTCGAACTGGCCCGACTGCGAGCAGAAGTGGCAGTCCTCGGGGCAGCCGCCGGTCTTGAGGGAGATGATCCCCTCGACCTCGACCTCCGGGCCGCACCAGCGCATCCGCACCTCGTGCGCGAGCGCGAGCAGGTCCTCGATGCGGTCGTCGGGGAGGGTGAGGCACTCCAGGGCCTGCGCGGCGGACAGTCCCTTGCCCTCGTCCAGCACCTGGCGGCGGGCCACGTCGAGGATGTCGGTCACGGGTTCTCCTTAGTGAGGCCGTTGTTGTCACGGAACGTAGCAGCATCGAACGCGCCGCCGAACGCCGGGGCGAGGCCCCCGTGCGCGGCGAGCAGGAACTCGGCGGGCCCGAGCGCGGCGGCGCCCGCGGGAAGCGCGCCGGCGAGCGGCCGGGCGGCGATCGTCTCCAGGTCGCGGATGTTGCTGCGCATCGCCTCGTCGGGCTCGTCCGGCCAGGACCCGAGGACCACGCCGGCGAGCTGGACGCCGCGGTGCGCCATCGCCTCCAGGGTGAGCGCGGTGTGGTTGAGCGTGCCGAGGTCCGGACGGGCCACCACCACGACGGCGGCGCCGAGCCAGCGGGCCAGGTCGGCGATCGTGGTGCCCTCCTCGTCGTAGCGGACGAGGAGGCCGCCCGCGCCCTCGACCAGCACGAGGCGGCGGTCGCGGGACAGCTCCTGGACGCGTTCGGCCACGTCCGCGAGGCGCACCGGGGGTGTCCCGGCGTGGCGGGCGGCGGCGGCGGGCGACAGCGCGGCGGGGAACCGGGCGAACTCGTGGACGTCGCCGACGGCCGCGAGGCGGCGCACCGTGTCGAGGTCGCCCGGCTCTCCCGGATCCAGCCCGGTCTGCCCTGGCTTGATCACGGCGACCGGCGTCCCGCGCGTCGCCGCCAAGGCGGCCAGCGCGGCGGTGACGACGGTCTTCCCGACTCCGGTGCAGGTCCCGGTGACCACGAGCACGCTCACCTGCGGCAGGTTAGCGCGGGTCCGGCGGCGGGTCGCCCGCCGAATCCCACAGTCTTCGCCGGAGGATTTTGTAGCGGAACCCCAGGGCGCGGCGGGACGTCCAAGGCCCATGGCCGATCTGTCAGGACGTTCCAGACATGTGATCGATCGGGGGATCGTGACCCTACTGGTGGGGGCGGGGGCCCTCACCGCCTGCGGCGACCTCGGACCGAACGACGAGGTGTCCACCCTTCCCATCGCCCCGTCCTCCGCCCGGCCGCCGCAGCCGGGGCCGGCGGGAACGGGGGCGGGGGCGGGCGCTGTGCTGCGCTGGCGGAAGGGCGGCGGCATCGCCGGACTGGGCGGTCCCGGGAGCCTGCCCGACTTCTCGCTGTACGCCGACGGCCGCGCGGTCTCCGTCCCGGGCGGCGGCGCCGCGCCGGTGGAGTTCCGGCTGAAGCCTGCGGCGGTGACCCGGCTGCTGGACGGGGCCAGGGCCGCCGGGCTCGGCCGGTCGCGCACCGTCCAGGCGGACGGGGTCGCCGACGCGATGACCTTGGAGATCACCCTGGGCGGGGCGCGCACCCGCGTCGTCCAGCCGGACGGACGGAGCGACCCGGCGGTGCGGTTCTGGACGCGGCTGCGCCCCGAGACGTGGCCCAAGGCCGACCAGACCGCCCCGAGCCGCCCGTACGTCGGCGACCGGCTCGCCGCGCTGGCCACGCCCACCACGTCCACCACGGGGAACGGGCAGAAGGTTCGGGAGTGGACGCTGGCGCCGCTGGCCAAGGGCGCACCGGGGCCGGGGGGCCTGTGCACGGTCCTCGCCGGACGCGACGCCCAGTCCCTTCAGAAGGAGAGCGGGCCGCCCAGGCCCCGCTCCGTATGGCGGGACGGGGGCAAGGTCTACTCGCTCCGGCTCCGCCCGCTACTGCCCGACGAGAAGACCTGCGCGGACCTCGCCCGCGCATAACGCGCGGGGCGTGGGGAGGCGGGGCGCACGGGGTCAGTGTGCCGTCGCGTCGAGTTCGGCGGCGACCTCGTGCGCGACGGCCGCCAGTTCCGGGTCGAGCGCGTCCAGCCGGGCGTCCAGGTCGTCGGCGAACCGGAGCCGGTCCAGGCCGGACGGCGCCGCGACGGCCTCGGGCATCCACGCGGAGTGGATCAGGAACGGCACCGTGGTGCCGCGCGGCGGGGCGAGCACCGCGACCGGTCCGCGCGCGACGTCCGCCGCGTCGAACAGCTCGATCCGGAACCGGTCGTCGTTGTGCACGGCCACCACCAGGTGGCCGTCGTGCCCGCCCGGCCGCGCGCCCGCGTACCGGCTGCGGCCCCCGGTGCCCGGGTCGCGCGGGACGAAGGTGGGCGAGGTCGGGTAGTCGTCGAGCGCGAACGTCCACTCGGCGAGCGGCTCGAGGTCGTCGCGGTCGAGGCTCGCCAGCACCGCGGGCGTCTCCTCGCGCGGGAACAGCGAGGTGTCGACGCGGCCGGCGTAGTTGGCCAGCGCCCGCTGGTTGATCGCCTCGGGATGGAAGCCGAGGAAGACCAGGTGGTGCCGGGTCGGCGCGAGCTGCCCCTCCATGCTCCAGTCGAGCGCCGACAGCTCGGCCTGCCACCAGCGCGCGGGGTCGTGGGCGCGGGCGTGCTCGTCCACCCGGCCGGTCTCGGGGTCGAACCGCAGGACGGTGGTGAGCGCGGGCGTCATCCCGTGGCAGTACATGCCGCGCAGCGCGGGGTCGACCGGGCGGCCGAGGGCGTCCACGTCGTCCGCGCGCAGGTACATCCCGATGTCCACGCCGGGCGTGTGCTCCATGACGACCTGGACGCCGTCGGAGTCGTCGTAGCGGGCGTAGAAGTGGTTGACCTCGGGCGCGATCCGGAACTCCCGGCACCGGACGGTGGCGCGGGACGGGTCCAGGTCGTCCTTGCGGATCAGCAGCACCGGGCCGCCCGGGTTGTTGGCGACGGTCCGGTCGGCGCCGAAGATCTCGTCGGTGTCGACCTTGTACGCGGTGTCGGCCAGCACCAGCCAGTCGCGGGTCTGGGTGATGGTGTGGGCGGCCTGCGGGAGCGCCGCGCCCTCGACCGCCCAGCGCCGGACGTGCTTGCCGGTCCCGTCGTAGCGGATCACCGAGAAGGCGCCGGTCATGACGTCGCGGCTGACGCTCCACAGGCAGCCGCGCTCGGGGTCGACGACCGGATGCGCGGAGGAGGAGACCAGTGGCAGCACCGCCTGGTCGAGCGCGGGCCGCCAGTCGTCGCGGTGCCCGACCTCGGCGACGAACTCCAGGGTGACCGGGTCGATCTCGACCGGGCGGCCCGCGTCCCAGGTCGCGAAGAGCCGATCGCCCCAGGGCAGCGGCGCGGTGTTGGCGCAGTTGACGAAGCCCCAGGGCGAGCTCGTCCCGACGGGCCCCGCGGTGAACAGGTCGGGACGCTTGCGCCGCAGCCGCACCGAGGGCGTGTCGATCACCCGGGGCCGCCAGGCGAACCGTCCGGCGGGGGCGCCGTCGGTGCCCGGACGCAGCGCCAGCCGCGCCATGATCCCGTCGCCGAAGAACGCGTGCACGGGATGGGTGCGCTGGTCGGAGGTGCTGACGACGTAGTGCCCGGACACCTCCTGCGGCCACGTGCCGGCCACGACCTCCAGATCCAGGTCGCGGGGGTCGTCCTTGCCGAGGATCGAACGGGGGATCGGCATCACGCCTCCAGAACGAGTGTCCGCACGAGTGGCACCGCCCCATCAAGCCGCAGTCCGGCACCCGTCGTCAAGGCTCTAACGACTATCGCACACAAGATCGGGACTCCCCGGACAAGCGTTCGCTTGTTACGGTGCGTCCATGAAGCCTGCACACGGTGGCGACACCGTGATCTCGGTGGTGCGCCGGCACGGCGTGGAGACCATGTTCACCTTGTCCGGGGGGCATGTGTTCCCCCTGTACGACGGCGCGGTCAAGGCTTCGGGGAGGCCGCGGATCCTGGACGTCCGGCACGAGCAGACCGCCGTGTTCGCCGCCGAGGGGACCGCCCGGCTGACCCGGCGGACCGGCCTCGCCGTCCTCACCGCCGGACCCGGCGTCACCAACGGCGTCAGCGGCATCGCGTCCGCGCACTTCAACGGCTCGCCGGTCGTCGTCCTCGGCGGGCGGGCCCCGCAGGGGCGCTGGGGCTCGGGCGCGCTCCAGGAGCTGGACCATCCCCCGCTGGTCGCGCCGATCACCAAGCTCGCGACCACCGCCGCCGGGCCCGACACCCTCACCTCGGACGTCACCCGGGCCTTCCAGACCGCGGCCGACCCGCACCGCGGGCCGGTCTTCCTCGACCTGCACATGGACCACCTGTTCGGCCCGGCCGCGCCGGAGCAACTGGTCCCGAGGACGCCGGCGGGCGCGCCGGACCGGCCGCCGGACCCGGACGCGCTCGCGGCCATCGCCGCGCTGCTGGCCGCGGCCCGGCACCCGGTGCTGGTGCTCGGCTCGGACGTGTGGATGGACGGCGCCGACGAGGCCGCCCGCGCGTTCGCCGAGGAGCTGCGGCTCCCCGTGGTCGCCAACGGGCAGGGCCGCGGCGTCCTGCCCGCCGGGCACGGGCTGCTGGCGACCCGCGCCCGGCGCACCGCGTTCGCCGAGGCGGACCTGGTCATCGTCGCCGGCACCCCGCTGGACTTCCGGCTCGGGTACGGGTCGTTCGGCGGCGGCGCGGCCAAGGTCGTCCACCTGGCCGACGCGCCCTCGGCCCTCGCCCGGCACACCGGCACGGCCGGCGCCGCGGCGGGCGACCTGGCGCTCATCTTCGCCGACCTGGCGGCGGCCTGCGTCACCGCCGGCGTCTCCCCCGCCGCGTACGCGCCCTGGACGGCCGCGCTCCGCGACGCCGCCCGCGCCGCGATCGCCGCCGACGCCGGACCGCTGGCCTCGGGCGCCGACCCGATCCACCCGCTGCGGATCTACGGGGAGCTGGCCCGGATCCTGGACGACGACGCGGTGGTGATCGGCGACGGCGGCGACTTCGTCTCCTACGCCGGCAAGCACATCGAGCCCGCGCGGCCCGGCGGCTGGCTCGACCCCGGCCCGTACGGCTGCCTCGGCACCGGCCTCGGCTACGCGATCGCGGCCCGGATCGCGCGCCCGGCGGCCCAGGTGGTGGCGCTGCTCGGCGACGGGGCGGCCGGTTTCTCCCTGATGGACGTCGATACCCTGGTCCGGCACGATCTGCCCGTGGTGCTGATCGTCGGCAACAATGGCGCCTGGGGGCTGGAGAAACACCCGATGCAGATGCTCTACGGCTACGACGTGGCCGCCGACCTCCAGCCGCAGTGCCGGTACGACCAGGTCGTCCGCGCCCTGGGCGGGGCCGGCGAGCTGGTCACCCGGCCCGACCAGATCGCCCCGGCGCTGCGCCGGGCGTTCGGATCCGGCGTCCCGTACCTGGTCAACATCGCCACCGACCCGGCGGTCGCCTACCCGCGCAGCACCACCGGTGTCTGAGGGCGTCACCGTCCGGCCGGTCCGGACCGCGGAGTACGGGCGGGTCGGCGCGCTGACCGTCGAGGTGTACGTGCACGGCGGGCTGGTCTCGCCCGCGTCGCCGTACGTGAGCACGCTCGCCGACGCCGCCGACCGCGCCGCGAAGTCGGAGCTGCTGGTGGCCGAGGTCGGCGGCGACCTCGCCGGAGCGGTCGCCTACTGCCCGCCGAGCAGCCCGTACGCGGAGCTGGCCGGGCCGGACGAGGCCGAGTTCCGGATGCTGGCCGTCCTCGACCGGGTCCGCGGCCAGGGCGTCGGCCGGGCCCTGGTGCAGGCGTGCGTCGACCGGGCGCGCGGCACCGGGCTGGCCCGCGTCCGGCTGTCGACGCAGGAGAACATGGGCTCGGCCCACCGCCTCTACGAGCGGATGGGGTTCACCCGCACACCGGACCGCGACTGGTCGCCCGTGCCCGGCGTCGACCTGATGACCTACGTCCTGCCGCTCTGACCCGGCGCCCGGCCTTCCGGCCCGGCGCGCTGCCCCCGGCCCTCCGCCCCGGCGCTCGGCTCAGGTGGAGGCCAGGACACCGTGCTCGGAGCAGCGGGCCGTCCAGCCCTGCGGCGTCACCTGGACGACCATGCGGCGGCGGCACCGCGCGCAGTAGCGCGGCGGCTCCATCCGCCGGGCGGCCCGGCACGCCTCGTGATCGGCGCCGCCCGCGTCGCCCGCGGGGTCCCCGCAACGGTCACAGTAGGTGTCCACGACCGGCACAGTACCCTCCGGCTACTCGACGACGCGATGAGGCCGCCGCTCTGGATCTCACGGGAGCACGGCCAGGGGACGCATGCGTTCCACGATCCCGGTGTCATAGGTCCCGCCCGTGAACTCGGGACGGTCGACCAGCTCGGCCAGGAACGGCAGGTTGGTCGGGAGCCCCTCGATCCGGAACGCGCCGAGCGCGGCGCGGGCCCGGCCGAGCGCCGCGGCGCGGTCGTCGCCGTGCACGCAGAGCTTGGCGAGCAGCGGGTCGTAGAACGGGGTGACGGTGTTGCCCTCGGCGTAGCCCGCGTCGATGCGGATGCCGGGGCCGACCGGCTCCTCCCACACCTCGATCTTGCCGGGTCCGGGCATGAACCGCTGCGGGTCCTCGGCGTACACCCGGAACTCGATGGCGTGCCCGCGGGGCTCGCGCGGGCCGAGCGCGACCGGCTCGCCCGCGGCGGCGCGGAGCTGCTGCTCGACCAGGTCGACGCCGGTGGTCATCTCGGTGACCGGGTGCTCCACCTGAAGGCGGGTGTTCATCTCCAGGAAGGAGAAGTCCTGGGCCGGGTCGACGAGGAACTCGACGGTGCCGGCGCCCCGGTAGCCGACCGCCTCGCCCGCGCGCACGGCCGCGGCCAGCATCCGCTCGCGCAGCGCCGGGGTGATGCCGGGCGACGGGCCCTCCTCGACGATCTTCTGGTACCGGCGCTGCACCGAGCAGTCGCGCTCACCGAGGGCGGTCACGGTGCCGTCCGCCAGGCCGAAGATCTGCACCTCGACGTGCCGCGCCCCCTGGACGAAGCGTTCGAGCAGGATGTCGGCGTTGCCGCCGGTCTCGCCCGGACCGCCGGCGAAGTACCGGTCGGCGGCGGCCCGGGCGGACGCGTACACGCGGCGCACCCCGGCCTCGTCGCGGGCCGTGCCCATGCCGACGCCGCCGGCGCCCGCGGCGGGCTTCACCATCACCGGGTAGCCGATGCGGTCGGCCTCCTCGGCGGCGGTGTCGGCGTCGGGCACCGGCTCCCAGGCCCCGGCGGAGACCGGGACACCGGCCTCCTTCATCAGGTTCCGGGCGTTGATCTTGTCGCCCATCCGGGCGATCGCCAGCGGCGGCGGCCCCACCCAGACCAGCTCCCGCTCGATCACCTGCCGGGCGAACCCGGCGTTCTCGGCGAGGAACCCGTACCCGGGGTGGACGGCCTGCGCGTTGGTGGTGCGGGCCGCCTCCAGCACCGCGGCGACGTTGAGGTAGCTGCGGGCGGGCTGCGCCGGGCCGATCAGGATCGCCTCGTCCGCCTCGGCGACGAACGGCAGGTCGGCGTCGGCCTCGGAGTACACCGCGATGGCCTTGAGACCCATCGAACGCACGGTGTGGATGATCCGGCTGGCGATCTCGCCCCGGTTCGCCACGAGCACCGACTCGAACACCTGCGGACTCCCCTTCGCCGTCTCGATCCCGTCGCACCGACGCCGCCGACACTAGCGGGACGCGCCCCCCTCGTCGGCCATGAGATCGACAAATACCGGCCCGGAGTTTTGTGCGCCGGTCCGCCCGCGGCCCGCCGCTACTGGCGGAGCCGCCGGTCGACCACGCGGCTCAGCGCCTCGACCACGGTCGGGTCGTACTCCGAGGCCGAGTCGAGGCGCAGCCGTTCGAGCACCGCCGCGCCCCGGTCGCGGTCGGACGACTCGCCGACCAGGTCGTCGTAGGCGTTGGCGACCTTGATGATGCGGCTGGCGAGCGGCGGCGGCAGCGGCCGGGCGTGCGCCGGGTCGCCGCCCTGCCGGAGCGGCTGCGCCTCGCCGTGCCCGGTCCGGTACGGGTGGGACGAGAGCCGGACGATGTGCGCCACCCGGTCGAGCACCCCGGTCTGCTTGATCACCTCGGCGCCCAGCTCGGCGATGCGGCGCTGCTCGGGCGGCGAGGCCAGCACGGTCGCGCCGCCGGGGATCGGGTCGCCGAGCGAGAGCTGCCCGATGTCGTGCATCAGCGCCGCGTACTCCAGTTCGAGCAGCTCCTCCTCGGACATGCCGAGCTCGCGGCCCATCGCCACCGCCAGCCGGGACACCCGCCGCGAGTGCCCCGTCTCGACGTACCCGCCGACCTCGGTGACCCGGGACAGGGCCCGCACGGTCTGGAGGTAGGTCGCGCGGATGCCCGCGTACCGCCGGAACGCGAACTGGGTGACCAGGATCGGCGCGGTGAAGACCATCAGCGCGGCCGGGCCCATCGCGGTGGTGGCCACCGCGATCAGCATCGCGGTGGCGCCGATCGCCGCGCACAGCGCGAGCTTGGCCCGGATCTCGTCACGCAGCGCGATGCCGAACCGGGCCCGGACCGCCTCGGCCCGGATCATCGCCGCGATCACCACGTCGGTGAAGCACGACACCACCACCACGACGCCCATCACCGCCAGCAGCAGCTCCCATTCGAGCCGGGCCGACACCACCGGGCGGAAGCACAGCGCCACCACGGTCACGGTGAACAGCCGCCGCGCCATCGCGTCGGGCCGGGGCGAGCGGCCCACCGCGATGTGCGGCAGCGACCCGACCAGCATGCCCGCCGCGGTCACCGCCACGACCTGGAGGGCCGAGTGCCCCGCCGGGACCACGTGCAGCGGCAGCGCGCCGCGGGAGCCGTCCGGCCCGGTGCCGATCAGCAGCGCGTAGCCGATCGCGCCGGCGCTGGCGATCGGGGCGACCTCGCGGTTGCCCGGCATCACCATCCGGAACAGCTCGCCGAGCGCGATCAGCACGCCGAAGACGATCGCGATGTTGGGCTGGTCGAGCCCGACCGCGGCGACCTGGGTGACCGCGACGACCACCGCCAGCCCGGCGGTGGCGATCAGCAGCAGCTGGCCCGAGTCGATGCTCTGCCAGGCCGCCCGCTCGCGGGTGCGCATCTGCGCGCTCATCACGTCGCGCATCAACGCACCCGGATGGGGGCGCTCGGGTCGTCGTGGTCCTGCTGGGTGGTCTCCACGACGTCGTCGTCGGGCAGCACCACCGGCTGCGGCGGCTCCCACCCGGTACGGTCCAGCGCGCACAGGAACGCCTCCACGATCGCCGGGTCGAAGTGGTCGCCCATCCCCCGGCGCAGCTCCTGCACGGCCTCCTCGATCGTCCTGGCGGCCCGGTAGGACCGCGTGGAGGTCATCGAGTCGAACGCGTCGGCGACCGAGATGACCCGGGCGAACTCGGGGATCTCGTCGCCGGCCAGGCCCATCGGGTAGCCGCGGCCGTTCATCTTCTCGTGGTGGTGCATGATCCCGGCGAGCGCCTCGTCGAGGAATCCGATCTCGCGGACGATCTCCAACCCGCGCATCGGATGCAGCTGGATCGCGGCGAACTCCTCCTCGGTGAGCGACCCGGACTTCTGGAGCACCTTGGTCGGCACGCCGAGCTTGCCCACGTCGTGCAGCATGCCCGCGTAGCGGATCGCCTCGACCCGGTCGGGCCGCATCCCGATCTCCTGGGCGATCATCACCGAGCCGCGGGAGACCCGCTCGGAGTGCCCGCGGGTGTAGTAGTCCTTGGTCTCGACCGCCTGGCAGAGCGCGGCGAGGGTGGCCGCGTGCGCCTGCTGCTGCGCGTGCGCCTGCTCCATCGCCCAGCGGGCGACGAACAGCGGCAGCAGCACCAGCACCGCCGAGAACGGCCCGACCCGCTGCCACAGGCCCGCGATCAGCAGGCCGAACATGCCGTAGCCGAGGCACCCGGACGCGAGCTGCCCGCTCCCGCGCAGCAGGTCGCGCGGCACGGCCTGCCGGCTCAGCAGCAGCACCCCCGCCGTCAGGGACATGTTGACCAGGACGAAGGTGACCAGCGCGCCGAGGAACGGCACGCTGACATGCTCGACCCACCTGGTCTGCCCGGCCTCGAAGCGGTGCCCGCCGAGCAGGTTGAACACCACGCCCGCGGTGTAGCCGCTGAGCGCGAACTGCGCGCCGTTGAACAACCGCTTGACGGGGGCGAAGAACCGCTGCCCGGTGACCACCGCGCAGAGGCCGAGCAGCGCCGCACCCGCCGGGCCGAGGAGCACCACCCCGGCCAGGCTCGCGGCGAAGCTGAGCGACACCTTGGCCCGTTCGACGCTGAGCTGAGCGGGCGCGGAGTCGCAAATGAGGAAGAGCACGGCCAGCACGGCCAGCTTGTACCAGTCAAGCTCCGCAAAGGACGACGTCGCGATGAGGCCGGCCGCGAGGGCCACCACACCGCAGACGTACGCCCAGGCAGCGAGAGGTAGTCCACGCATTGCCGCCCCCCTCGGGAGTGACGAATGAGCGGGCCGCCGCCAGGATCGCCGGTGCCGGCCGGCACCGGCCGGCACGCGACTAGACCCAGGACACGCCCTTGGGCATCATCAGCGACGACGACACCAGGGCAGGCCGGTCGAGACCGGCCGTCACCACCTGCTCGGGCATGACTACTGCCTCCCCCCACACCGGGCCGGCCGGACCGCCAGATCCGGCCACCCGAACCGGCATGGTCCGGGCTTCCCGGGCGGGCGCATACCCACTATCGGAGGGCATGCACCTGTTCCCGTCGCTGAATTCGGCACAAGCCTAACGTGGGAGGCCCAGGTCACACAGGCATGCGAGAAATCGTGAGCAAAGCGTGAAGTAATCGTCACCTTAGGTGACCAATCGCCCCAGAAGATCCACACAGGGTACTCGCACGCTCGCTCTGCACAACCGTACTGCACGTGCACGTCAATCCGGGCGTTCTCGGTGAGACTCAGGCGCGCCGGTCGCCCGCCGCGCCACCGCGCTCGCGGGCCCACGCGACCGTTTCCGCCAGCCCCTCGCGCAGCCCCACCCGGGGCTCCCAGCCGAGTTCCCGGCGGGTCGGCCCGGGGTCGACCGACATCGCGGGCAGGTCGCCCAGCCGGGCCGGGGCGAACTCCGGCTCGTCCGCCGCGCCCACCGCCTCGGCGACCATCGCATGCAGGTCGCGGTCGGTCGTTTGCAGGGCCGTTCCCACGTTGAACCGCTGCCCGCCGCCCCGCTCGCCCGTCGCGCGGGCGAACGCGTCGACGACGTCCTGAACGAAGACGTAGTCGCGGGTCTGGCGGCCGTCGCCGAACACCTTGGTCGGACGTCCCGCCAGAAGCGCGTCGGTGAAGATGGAGATGACCCCGGCCTCGCCCTCCGGCGTCTGCCTCGGGCCGTACACGTTGGCCAGCGTCAGGGTGGTGAAGTCGATGCCGTGCAGCGCCCCGTACATCTGGGCGTAGACCTCGCCCGAGACCTTGGACGCGGCGTACGGCGACGCGGGACGCAGCGCGGCGGTCGGCGGGACGGGCAGGGCGTCGGGCACCCCGTACACCGCACAGCTGGAGGTGAAGACCACCTTCCGCGCGCCCGCCGTGCGGGCCGCCTCCAGCACGCCCGCGGTGCCGACGACGTTCACCCGCGCGTCGCGCAGCGGGTCGGCCACGCTCAGCCGCACGCTGACCTGCGCGGCCAGATGGCAGACGACCTCGGGACGGCGCTCGGCCGTCCGCACGGCCAGCTCGGGGTCGGCCACGTCCATCCGCCACAGCTCGACACCGGGGCGGATGTTGGACCCCGACGACAGGTCGTCCACGCCGATGACCTCATGGCCGTCGGCGAGCAGCCTGTCGACGAGGTGGGAGCCGATGAAACCGGCCGCGCCGGTGACGAGTACGAGCACCCGAGCACGATAGCCGGGCCGGCCCCGCACCCGCGATGACGGGGCACGGCCATGACCGGGACCCGCCAGACCCGCCCACGGCGGGTCCGGCACGTCCGGGCGTGGTCAGCGCCCGGTCAGGCCGTCTCGGACGACCTGGCCGCGTCGCCGATCCCGCCACCGGCCGGATTTCCGGCCTCCCTGGCGGGGTCGCCGGAGCGGATCTCGCTGCACACCTGCTCGATGCGGCCGAGTACTTTGGCACGCAGGTCGCCCGGGGCCGACTCGCAGGCGCAGGACTTGTTCACCAGCTTCTTGACGGCCTCCTCGAGGCCGTACTCGCGCAGGCACGGCCCGCACTCGTCGAGGTGCTCGCGCACCTCACCGCAGCCGCCCTGGTCGAGCTCGCCGTCGAGGTAGGTGTAGACCCGGGCCAGCACCTCATCGCACGGGGTGTCGTGGTGATCGCCACAGCTCATGGCTCACGCACCCTTCTCGCTCACCGCACGGAGGGCCGCGCCCTCCCGGCGCTCGCTCCGCTCACCGCGGCGGGTCCGTACTCGGCTCATGCCGATCCCTCCCTCGCGCGCGACAGGCCGCGCTCCTGAGCGTAGTCCTCGAGCATGCCGCGCAACTGGCGGCGGCCCCGGTGCAGACGCGACATCACCGTGCCGATGGGCGTGCCCATGATCTCGGCGATCTCCTTGTACGCGAAGCCCTCGACGTCGGCGAGGTAGACCGCGATGCGGAACTCCTCGGGCAGGTCCTGCAAGGCCCGCTTGACGTCGGAGTCGGGAAGGTGTTCGAGCGCCTCGGCCTCGGCCGACTTGAGCCCGCTGGAGGTGTGCGACTCGGCCCGCGCGAGCTGCCAGTCCTCGATCTCCTCGGTGGCCGACTGCTGGGGCTGGCGCTGCTTCTTGCGGTAGGAGTTGATGAACGTGTTGGTCAGGATCCGGTACAGCCACGCCTTGAGGTTCGTGCCTTCCTTGAACTGGTGGAAGGAAGCGAACGCCTTGGCGAAGGTCTCCTGCACGAGATCTTCGGCATCGGCGGGATTGCGCGTCATGCGCAGCGCGGCCGAGTACAGCTGGTCCAAGAACGGGAGCACGTCGCGCTGGAACCGCTCCTGGCGCTGCTCCACGGTCTCCGTGGTGCCCGGTACCTGACCCACCCCCTTGGCTGTGGCGACGCCGGCGGCGTCGTACCCCACAGACGATATCGGGCCGCGCTGCCTGATGACGCCGGTGGGGGCCGGTGCGCCTCCGGGCGGCGCCGTCAGCGGCCTTCCGCCACGGTGTTCGGCAACGGCTGTGGTCATCTGCCTGCACCTCCGCTGTACTGGTCTGTCTTTCCCCGTCCGCGGGCGCCTCCGGGCTTTACCCCTGTCCTGGCGCCGCGCGTAAACGGTTGTGAGACGGTGCAACGCCGGGACCGGCCCGCCGATTCCCTGACCGGGAGTGATGGGCGGACCGATTTCGGACGAGTTCCGTGCGGGTTCGGGACACCTCACCCCGACCTGTACGCAGGGTGATGACCGGGCCCTGGCGGGGAAGAAGTCCTCATACACGGCGAGAACAGGAGCAAACCGTTGCTACCGGTGCCGGCGCGACCTCCCGAACCCACCATCGCCAGCCTGCGCGACGCCCCAGGAGACGGGACGGGAGACGGCGATACCCTGGCGCTGTATTGGACGTTCTACTGGGCCGTGGCCGAGGCCCAGTTCGCCCGGTGGCTGCCCCGCAGACCCTCCCGCGTGCTGGACGTGTCCGGCGGGCAGGGGCACAGCGCCACCCAGGCCACCGCCGCCGGGCATTCGGTGATCGAGGTCCTCGATCCGGGGCTCGGTCAGTCCGGCAAGGGCGGCGAGGCGGGCAAGGGCGGCGGGCCCGGCAGGATCCGCGGCGCCGGGAAGGCCCGCCAGGCCGGCGGCGTCCGCGCGGCCGGGAGGATCCGGGAGGCGGGCGGCGGCCGTCCGGCCGGGCACGCTGCGCGGGTGATCGCCGACTCCGGCTCGCTGACCTTCCTGAACGACCAGTGCGTGGACGCGGTGGTGGCCGAGAACCGGGTGCTGTCCCGGCACCTGGTCACCGAGTCGACGGTCGCCGAGATCGCGCGGGTGCTGCGGCCCGGCGGCCGGGTGCTGCTGTCGGTCGACTCGCTCACGCTCGGGATGGCGCTGCTGGCCGAGCAGAACTGCTGGGCCCACCTGTCGGACGTGCCGAGCGCCGAAGTCGTGCTGGTGCCCTGGCCGGACGGGACGATCACCCGCTGCTTCTGGGCCGACCAGCTCCGCGAGCTGCTCACCGAGGTCGGTCTCGAGGTCGAGTGGATCAGGCCGCGCACGGTCCTGTCGCCCTCGACGGTCGAGCACGTCCTCAAGACGTCCCCCCAGGCCATGCCGCGGCTGGTGCGCACCGAGCTGAACGCCCCGCCGGGCGACGAGTCCCTCGGCATCCACCTGCTGGCCAGCGCCCGCCGCACCCCCTGACCCGCCCACGCGGCGCGCGGTCCCAGCCGCGCGCCGCGTGGGGGCTCGGGGCCCCAGCGCGTGGGGCTCAGCGCGTGGGGCGGTCGTGCGCGGTCTGGCAGGCGACGCAGCGGGCGGCGTCGGGACGGGCTTCGAGGCGTCCTTCGGGGACCTGCTCGCCGCAGCCGAGACAGCGGCCGTACCGGCCCTCGGCGAGCCTGGCCAGGGCCGCGTTCACGCCTCGGCGGTGCCGTTCGAGCGAGTCGAGCGCGGCCTCCACGCGGTCGCTGTCGGAGAGGCCCGCGCCGGCGTCGGCGGCGGAGTTCTCCCGTTCGGGGCGCTCGTCGCCGAGGATCGCGATCGACCGCTCCAGGTCGGCGAGCATGGACTCGAGGCGGGCACGGGCGGCGGCGCTGTCCACGGTGCTCCGATCTCCTCCCGGCGGGGTCCCGGGCGGGGGGGTGGGCCGCCTCCGGTCGCCCCGGGGGGGCGCGGCGGCGGTCAGAACAGGGTGTCGGAAGGGCTGCCAGAACTGTTCCCGTTCGTAGAGGGTTCAATGAGTTCCGGTCCGTTGTTCTTGACATTGTTGACGGCCTTCGACACCGGGAACGCCTCCATCGTCCCGGCCATCGCGGGCACCAGCAGCTCACGGACCCCGGCGGCCTCGGTCAGGCCCGGGTCGAGCCAGGCGTCCCAGCGGTCGGGCTCGACGACCATCGGCATCCGGTCGTGGATGCGGCCGACGTCGTCGGGGGCGTCGGTGGTGATCACCGTGGCGGTCCAGACCCACTCACCCTCGGGCGATTTCCAGAGCTCGTAGAGGCCGGCCATGGCCATCACTCCGCCGTGCTTGGGGCGGATGTAGAACGGCTGCTTCTGCGGCTTCTTGGCCTTCTTCTGCGGCTGGGCGGGGTCGAGCGCGGCTCCGGGCCCCTGGTCCTGGAGGGTGTACCACTCGAAGTAGCCGTCGGCGGGCAGCAGGCAGCGGCGCTGGGCGAACGCGCGGCGGAAGGCGGGCTTCTCGTCCACCGTCTCGGCCCGCGCGTTGATCATCCGGGCGCCGACGGACAGGTCCTTGGCCCACGACGGGACCAGCCCC
The DNA here is from genome assembly GCF_036227065.1 of Spirillospora sp. NBC_01491. GTDB lineage: Bacteria > Actinomycetota > Actinomycetes > Streptosporangiales > Streptosporangiaceae > Spirillospora > Spirillospora xylanilytica. The sequence continues at coordinate 6,727,287 of NZ_CP109432.1, read as the reverse complement.
CACCGCACCGTCCGGAGCTGGCGGACCGGGGCCTCCTCCTCCGGGGCGTCCTTGGGGCGCCGGACCAGCACGGCCGGGACGTCCTTGGTCGGGGCGACGTTGTAGTCCGGCTGGAGATCCCCCTCGACCGCGTCGACCTGGACCTGGAACTGGTCCAGGAGTTCCTGACGCGCACGCGCTGTGGCATATCGACCGCACATGCCCCCATCCTGCCCCGTGCCTCCGACGGTACGGACGGACGGAGCCGACGGCGCGGTACGGAGCAGAGCGGGCGAAGCGGGGCGTCCAGGCAGTTTTCCGGACTGCCGCCCGGCGTGCCGGTGCTTGATGTCCGGCGTGCTGGGCATGTACGCGAGCATGCGACCCATCACGACTCTGGCCCGCCCGTTCGTGGCGGCTCCGTACATCATCACCGGCCTGGAGACGCTCCGCGATCCCACGCCGCGCGCCGAGCAGGTCGCGCCCACGCTCAAGCCGATCGTCGACCGGCTCGACTGGCTGCCCACCAAGGATCCGGAGACCCTCGTGCGGATCGAGGGCGCGCTCAGCCTGGGGACCGGCGCGCTGCTGATGGCCGGCAAGTTCCGGAGGCTGACCACGCTACTGCTCGCCGCGCAGCTCGTGCCCGCGCTCGCGACCGAGCACCGGTACTGGACCGAGGACGACCCCGAGCGCCGCAACAGCGAGCGCTCGCACCTGCTCAAGAACGCCGGCCTGTTCGGCGCACTGCTCATGGTGGCCACCGAGCCGCGCCACGTGTCCCGCCGCGCGCCGCGTGCCGCCGACCTCCGGCGGCAGACCCGCGAGGTCCGGATCAGGGCCGGCGCGGAGACCAAGGCACTGCGCCGGGAGACCGCCGCGGAGATCAGGAACGCCCGCCGGGAGGCGGCCCGCCAAGTGCGCGACGTCCGCCGCGAGGGGAGCCGCAGGGCGGCCCTGGGCACGGCCAAGGCGTCCAAGGGGGCGGCCAAGGTGTCGATGGGGGCGGCGAAGGCCGGGCAGAGTGCGGGGAAGGGCGCGGCGAAGGCCGGAAAGGGCGCGACCAAGGCCGCCAGGGCGGTCCGGACCTCCAAGGCCGGAAAGGCCGCGCGCTCGTCCTTCGGACGTTGAGCGGGCCCACTTTCCGAAGGGAGCCTTGAAAGAGGCTCAGAGCGCCGTTGAGCCGCGCACCGGTCCGGCCCCGTGCTGCCTGCTGACCGCCCGTTCCATCTGGGACGCCCCCAGAGGACGGCCGCCGGGCCTTCGATGCGCCTCTCCATGAGCGCGAGCCGCACAGGGCCGAACAGCGCCTGACGGCCGGGCCAAAGGACGCCCTCACCGGCGTGTGCCCGTCATCGAGGCGCGCCATGGACGAGCGCGCAGCCGACACACAAGCGAGCGCCGCGTGCGCGGGTGAGGCATGCCCAGGTGACGCGTGCGCGGGTGAGGCATGCGCGGGTGAGGCATGCGCGGGTGAGGCATGCGCGGGTGACGCCCACGCGAGCGCCGCGTGCGCGGGTGTCGGCGACACGCCAAGCGGTCCGGCGGTGCACAGCGCTGGGCGGTGCGGGCGGTCCGGGTGGGCGGTTGTGCGCTACGCCCTCTGGACACAGCTAAACCGCGCTGCGGGGAGGGCGGCCGGATCTGGCCGCATGGGGCATCCAGACCACTCATCGGCTCGACGTATTCCTGATCTTTAACCGGCACGACTCCGCGCATTCATGGGGGCAAACAGCCGCGACGTCCCCCAGATCTCCAATTACGCATGTTCCTCGATTTCCAGGAGATAGCCCAGCACGACATGCGCACTATGCACCTTTCGCCGTTTTAATCCGACCTGGCGAGCGTCAAGAACGGCTCGAATCGCCACTCCGAGACGACGTTTGCTGCGGCCAGTAATAGCTGTTATACGTAGTGATACCCAGCTCCGCCAGGGGCTAGAGGGGACACCCGGTGCCCGTATCGGGATCCCGGGCGTGACAACAAGGAAAGGGAATCATGAAGTCCTTCAGCTACGCGGAACTCGACCTGCTGGCCGGCGAGGTCCTGCCGGAGCGCGCCGTCCTGTCCACCGTGATGGCGGGCGTCCCCGGCGACTCCTACAACAACAACAACGCCGGCGGCTCCGGCCACGACGGTGGCGGCTCCACCATCGTCTCCAACGCCTGCCAGAGCAACATCAGCCGTCCCGACAGCGGGCTGCTCCAGCTCGTGGGCCTGCACGCGCAGAACGACGCTTCGTCGTTCACCTGCGTGCCGGGCACCGCCGTTTCGGGCCACTGATCCACGGTCTGTAACGAGCGGAAGCTCACATCGGCATAGAGAAGGGCTGGCGTTCATCCGCCAGCCCTTCGCCCGGTTTTCGGTCCCCTTACCAGCCCCGCGACCGAGGACCATTCGGAAGGCGTTCTCGAACGACACGGAAGAACAATGGGCGCTCACAACAAAGAGACTTTCAGTTTCGCAGAGCTCGACCTGCTCGCCGGCGAAATCCTGCCCGAGCGGGTCCTGCTGTCGCTGGCCGGCCCGCCGACCGGTGACGGCCATCGGACCGAGGTGTTCTACGCGTGCCAGTCGACGTATTACGCGGGCACCTCCGGCCTGCTCGGAACCGGCCTGCTCGCGGAGGGCGCCAAGACCACGATGACCTGCGTACCCGCCGTGACCAACAGCTATTGACCATGGCGCCGCCGGTCCCGCGCGAGATCCGGCACTTCCCCATGAATTCCACGAATTCCCGGAGAGTTCCATGAGCACGCCAGCAACGTCGACCATCGACGATGCCGAGCCCTGCACGCTCCCCACGCTGACCGAGGGGGCCGAGCTGGTCGGCGAATTCAAGGGCTCCGGCTACCGCGAACCGCCGCAGCTCGTCAGCCTGCCCAACCGGCAGCTCGTCCGGCTCCCGCCGCTGCTGTTCCAGGTCGTCAAGGCGCTGCACGACCACCGCCACCTGGCCGGGGCCATCGATCCCCGCATCGCGCTGGACGCGGTGGCCACCGAGGTGAGCCGCGCGGCGGGCGCGCGGATCTCCGGCGAGCAGGTCCTGTTCCTCGTCGACCGCAAGCTGGCCCCGCTCGGAGTCACCACCTACAGCAACGGGGCCCGCCCGCAGCTGGTCAAGCCCGACACCTTCCTCGGGCTGCGGTTCAAGCTGGCGGTGTTCCCCGAGTCCGCGACCTGGATCCTGGCCGGGCTGTTCTCCTGGCTGTTCACGCCGGTGGCGATGATCTTCGCGTTCGCCGCCGTCTTCCTCAGCGAGGTCTGGGTGCTCGGCACCCAGTCGGTGGGCGACGCGCTGCACGGGGCGATCCTGGCGCCGGAGAGCATCCTGATGGTGCTGGGCCTGGCGATCGCCTCGTGCGTCTTCCACGAGATCGGCCACGCCGCCGCCTGCCGCTACAGCGGCGTCCGCCCGGGGGTGATGGGCTGCGGCATCTACCTGGTGTGGCCGGCCTTCTACACCGACATCACCGAGTCGTACCGGCTGGGGCGCGGCGGGCGCATCCGCACCGACCTGGGCGGCGTCTACTTCAACGGGATCTTCCTCGTCGGGCTGACCCTGGTGTACCTCCAGACCGGGTTCCAGCCGCTGCTGCTGGTCATCCTGACGGTCAACTTCGAGATCATCCAGCAGCTGCTGCCCACGCTGCGGTTCGACGGGTACTACATCATCTCCGACCTGGTCGGCATCCCCGACCTGTTCAAGTACATCAAGCCGATCCTGCGGCGGACGCTGCTGCGGCGCGCCGCCGACGAGCGGCTCAAGGCGCTGAAGCGGTGGCCGCAGATGATCGTCACGCTGTGGGTGCTGACCGTCATCCCGGCGCTGGCCTTCCAGTTGACGCTGATCGCGGTGCGGGTCCCCGAGCTGGTGGTGAGCGACTGGCGGATGATCGAGGGACTGGGCCGGGCCGCCGCGGCCGGGGCCGGCCCGCTCCGGCTGATCACGGCCGGGTTGCAGATCCTGCTGCTGATCCTGCCGCTGCTCGGGCTGGCACTGCTCGCCTACCGGCTGGTGCGGTGGCTGGTGGTGAAGGCCGTCCGGTACGTGCAGGGGCCCGCTCCCGAACCGGCCCTGCCGGGGGCCTAGCGGGTCAGGTCGCGTCCAGCGGGCGCGCGTGGACACGGCGGTGCGGCGGGGTTCCGGGTTCTCGGAGCCCCGCCGCACCTTATTCATGGTCGGTCCCGCCGGTCAGCGGGCGAGCGGGCCGAGGGTGTGGAGTTCGTCGACGTGGCGGAGGACGGGGTCCGCACCGGGCACCGCGTCGCGATGGCTGATCAGCACGACGGTGCGGTCCCGGGCGGCGGCGAGCAGGCCGATCAGCACGGTGCCGGCGGTCGCCTCGTCCAGGTGCGCGTCCGGCTCGTCCAGGATCAGGATCGGCACACCGGCGAGCAGGGCGCGGGCGAGCGCGAGGCGCTGCCGTTCGCCGCCCGAGACCGCGGTGCCGTGCTCCCCCACCCTGGTCGCGAGGCCGTCCGGCAGCGCGTCCAGCCAGCCGCCGAGGCCCGCGCGGCGGAGGGCGGCGGCGACGTCGGCGTCGGACGCGGCGGGACGGGCCAGCCGCACGTTCTCGGCGACGGTGGTGTCGAAGAGGTGGGCGTCCTGCCCGCACAGCCCGATCACCCGCCGCACGTCGCCGCCCGCGAGGTCGCGCAGCTCCGTCCCGTCCAGCGTGATCGAGCCGCGGTAGTCCAGGAGGCGGGCCAGGACGGCGGCCAGGGTCGACTTCCCGGACCCGTTCGGCCCGGTGATCATGAGGCGCCGGCCGGGCGGGAGGTCCAGGGTCAGCGCCGGTTCGGCCAGCGCGTCGGTCCCGGCGCCGGGCCAGCGGGCGGTCACCCCGTCCACCCGCAGGTGGTGCCCGCGCGCGGGGGCGGGCAGGGGGCGCGGCGCGTCCGGGTCGGTGACCGGGGCGGGGGTCGCGAGGGCGTGCCGGACGCGGGCGGCGTCGGTCCGGGCGCGCAGGAGCCGCTGGGCCGCGTCCGACAGCGCGCCGACGGCCTCGAACGCGGCCAGCGGGGTCAGGACGATCACCGCGAGCAGGACGGTCTCCAGCCGGCCGTCCCGCACGGCGGGCACGCCCAGCGCCAGCGCGCCCAGCACCGCGCCGCCCGTCGCGAGGGTGGTCAGGCCCGACCCGAGCCCGGCGGTCCAGGCCGACCGGGCGGCGGACGCGGTGACCCGCGCGTCGGCGCGGCGCAGGTCCGCGAGCCGCGCCGGCAGCGCGCCGTAGGCGGTCAGCTCGGGCAGGCCGTGCAGGGCCTCGGTGGTCCGGGCGGACAGTTCGGCGCGTCCGGCCGCGGCGCGTCCGGCGGCCCGGCGTGCCCCGCGCTGCGCCAGCCAGGGCGCGAGGACCCCACCGGTCAGGAGCGCGGCCAGCAGGACGGCGCCCGCGGCGGGCAGCAGCCACCCTTCGAGGGCGACGGCGGCGGCCCCCGCGAGTCCCGCCGACGCCATGGGGAGCACGCCGCGCAGCCAGCGGTCGGCGACGCCCTCCGCGTTGTCGAGCACCAGGCCGAGCGGTCCGTCGCTCGCGGGACCGGTCCCCGGCGCGGCATCGGAGGCCCCGGCGCGGACCGGGGCGGCGTGCGGGAGGGCGGGGGTGATCGCGGCGAGGCGGGTGAAGACGCGGACGCGCGTGCGGGCCTGCACCCGCAGGGCGGCGTCGTGGGAGACGAGGCGTTCGACGTACCGCAGCGCGCCGCGGCCGAACCCGAACGCCCGCACCGCCACGATCGCGACCATCAGGTACAGGACGGGCGGATGCTGCGCCGCCCGGGAGATCAGCCAGGCCGACGTGGCCAGCAGCCCGATGCCGCAGCCGAGCGCGCCCGCGCCCGCCGCGACGGCCGCCCCGAACCGCACCGCCGTCGTCATACCCGTACCGGGGGGCCGGTCAGGGAGGCCGGTTCCAGCGCCACGACCTGGTCGGCGCGGTCGAGGAGGGTGCGGCGGTGCGTGACGATCAGGGCGGTGCGGCCTCGCGCCAGGCGGAGGAGGATCTCGGTGGTCTCGATCTCGGTGAGCACGTCGAGGTGCGCGGTGGGCTCGTCCAGGATGAGGAGGGGGGTGCCGAGCAGATCGCAGCGGAGCGCGGCCCTGGCGAGGGCGACGCGCTGCCGCTCCCCCGCGGAGAGCCCGGCGCCGCCGGGGGCGAGCCGCGCGTCCAGGGCGGTGATGTCGAGGACGCCGGTGGCGGCGGCGGCCCGGCGGACCGCGTCGCCGGGGGCGTCCGGGACGGCGAGGGCGATGTTGTCCGCGATCGTTCCGGCGAAGAAGAACGGCCGCTGCGGCACCCAGGCGATCTGCCTGCGCCAGTCCGCGTCGGCGCCCGCGTCGAGTGCCTCGCCGCCGGCCAGCACGCGTCCGGTGGCGGGACGGGTGAAGCCGAGCAGCACGGCGATGAGGGTGGACTTCCCGATGCCCGAGGTCCCGGTGAGGGCGGTGAGCGTCCCGGGTTCGAGGGTCAGCGAGTACGGCCCCACCGGCTCCCGTCCGGGATGGGCGACCACGATCTCGTCCGCCTGGATGCGCCCGCTCGCGGACGGCCGTCCCTTCCGGGGCGGCTGAGGGGGCGGCCGGAGGGAGGGTTCGAGGGACGGGTCGCCGGACGCCGGCGGAGGCGTCAGGACGGACAGGATGCGGTCGGCGGCGGCGACGCCCTCCTGCCCGGCGTGGAACTGGGCGGCGGCCTGGCGGAGCGGCAGGTACGCCTCGGGCGCGAGGATCAGGACGAACAGGGCGGTCTCGAACGGGAGGGACCCCGACACCAGCCGGAGGCCGACCGAGACGGCGACCAGCGCGACCGAGAGGGTCGCGGCGATCTCCAGGACCAGGGCCGAGCAGAACGCGAGCTTGAGCGTGGCGCCGGTGGCGCGGCGGTGCTCGCCCGCGACCCGGGCGATCTGCCGGGCCTGCGCGTCCGCGCGGCCGAACGCCTTGAGCGTCGGCAGGCCCGCCACGACGTCGGCGAAGTGCCCGGCGAGCAGTTCCAAGGTGCGCCACTGGCGGCGGGTGCGGGCCGCCGCGCACATCCCGATGAGCGCGCCGAACAGCGGGATCAGCGGCAGCGTGACCAGCACGATCACCGCGGAGAGCAGGTCGGCCTGGGCGAGCGCGCCCACGATCGCGACGGGCACGATGACCGCCAGGGCGAGCTGCGGGAGGTAGCCGGAGAAGTACGGGTCGAGCGCGTCGACCCCCCGCGTGACCAGGGCGGTCAGCTCGCCGGAGCACGCCTGCGCGGGACGGCCGGTGGTCAGGCGTTCGAGCAGCCGGGCGCGGAGCTGCGACGTGACGTCCGCGGCGGCGCGGTGGGCGGCGACCTCGCGGCCCCAGGCGAGGACGGCCCGCACCGCGACGACCGCGAGCAGGGAGAACGGGACGGTGAGCGCGGCGATGGCGTGCGCGAGGAGCGCCGCCTGGGCGAGGACGCAGGCGGCGCCGAGCACGCCGAGCAGCACGCAGGCGGCGAGGTGGGGCGCAGTGGCACGGGCCTGCCGGAGCAGCCGCGCGTCCACGGGTCCGGGCACCGGCTCAGGCCGGGATGTTCTGGACGCCGATGCGGCGGCGGAACACCCAGTACGTCCAGCCCTGGTAGATCAGCACCAGCGGCAGGAAGATCACCGCGACCCAGGTCATGATGCCCAGGGTCTTGTCCGTCGCCGCCGCGTTCGCCACGGTGAGGCTGTTGGCCGGGTCGACCGTCGAGGGCAGCACGTCCGGGTACAGCGCCACGAACAGCGTGATCGCCGCGAACGCGACCGCGCCGCCGGACAGCGCGAACGCCCAGCCGTCCCGTCCGATCCGGTTCAGCACCAGCGAGCCGACCAGGGCGAGGGCCGCGACGATCGCGGTGCCACCGCTGGCCGCCGACCCGTGCCGCGTCTGCGTCCAGATCAGGAACACGACCGCCGCGACGGCCGCGCCGAGCCCGACCTGCCCGGCGAGCCGCTCGGCCCGGTCGCGGAGCCCACCGGACGTCTTCAGCGCCGTGAACACGGCGCCGTGGTAGATGAACAGCAGCAGCGTGGTGACGCCGCCGATCAGCGAGTACACGTTCAGCAGGGCCCAGAAGCCCCCGGTGTACAGGTGCCGGTCGTCCAGCGCGACGCCGCGCACGATGTTGGCGAACGCCACCCCCCACAGGAACGCCGGGACCAGCGACCCGAAGAAGATCGCCAGGTCCCAGTTGCGGCGCCAGGACCGCCCCTCGCGCTTGCCGCGGTACTCGAACGCGACGCCGCGCACGATCAACGCGACCAGGATCAGCAGCAGCGGCAGGTAGAAGCCGCTGAACAGCGAGGCGTACCACTCGGGGAACGCGGCGAACATCGCGCCGCCCGCGGTGATCAGCCACACCTCGTTGCCGTCCCACACCGGCGCGATCGTGTTGATCAGTACCCGCCGCTCGGTGTCGTCCCGGGCCAGCGCCTGGGTGAGGACGCCGACGCCGAAGTCGAACCCCTCGAGGAAGAAGTAGCCCACGAACAGCGTGGCGATGGCCACGAACCACAGGTCGTGCAGCTCCACTGGATCCTCCGGAGTGACGGGCGGGGCACGGCGGTCAGTAGGCGAAGGCCATCGGCTGGTCGTCGCCGGACGGGGTGCTGCCGGGCGGCGGGTCGTCGGGCGGGTCCTTGCGCGCGTAGCGCAGCATCAGCCCGACCTCGACGACGGCGAGCGCCCCGTACACCAGGGTGAACACGATCAGGGAGGCCAGCACGGTGCCGCCGGGCACCGACGGGGACACCCCGTGCCTGGTCTCCAGCAGCGAGAAGACGACCCACGGCTGGCGGGCCATCTCGGTGAAGATCCAGCCGGCCGAGTGCGCGATGAACGGCAGCACGACGCTCCAGATCGCCACCGTCCAGACCCAGCGGCGCCCGGGCAGCCGGCCGCGCCGGGTCAGCCAGAGCCCGGCCAGCGCGACCAGCACCGCGAGCACGCCCGCGCCGATCATGACGCGGAAGCCCCAGTAGGCGACGGGGATGACCGGCCGGTAGTCGCCCGGCCCGTACCTGTGCCGGTACTCGGCGTTGAGGTCGTTGATCCCCTCGACCCGGCCGTCGAACGTGCCGGTCGCCAGGAACGACAGCACCCGCGGTACTTCGAGCTGGTAGACGGGCTTGCTCCCGTCCAGGGTGCCGATGGTCAGCACCGAGAACGAGGCGGGCTGCCGCGTCTCGTACAGCGCCTCGGCGGCGGCCATCTTCATCGGCTGCGTCTCGGTCATCACCTTGCCGAGCAGGTCCCCGCTGATCAGCACGCCGACGAACCCGACGAGGGTGGCGGCCAGCCCGAGCCGGAGCGAGGCGCGGAAGACCTCCAGGCTCCGGCGGCGGGCCAGGTGCCAGGCGGCCACGGCGGTCATCAGCACGCCCCCGGTCACCAGGCAGCCGAAGACGGTGTGCGGGAAGGTGGCCAGGACGACCTTGTTGCCGAGGACCGCGCCGAAGTCGGTCAGCTCGGCGCGGCGCGTCTGCGGGTTGTAGCGGGTGCCGACGGGGTGCTGCATGAACGAGTTGGCGGCCAGGATGAAGTAGGCCGACAGGATCGTGCCGATCGCGACCAGCCACATGCAGGCCAGGTGCGCCTTGGCGGGCAGCCGGTCCCAGCCGAAGATCCACAGGCCGAGGAAGGTCGATTCCAGGAAGAAGGCCAGCAGCGCCTCGATCGCGAGCGGCGCGCCGAAGATGTCGCCGACGAACCGCGAGTAGTCGCTCCAGTTCATCCCGAACTGGAACTCCTGCACAATTCCGGTGACCAGCCCCATTCCGAAATTGATCAGGAACAGCTTTCCCCAGAACCGGGTGGCGCGCAGGTACCGCGCCTTGCCGGTGCGCACCCACGCGGTCTCCAGGAGCGCCACCAGCACCGACATCCCGATCGTGACCGGCACGAACAGGAAGTGGTAGACGGTGGTGATCCCGAACTGGAGGCGCGCCAGCAGCAAAGCGTCCACGGTCCGCCTCCCCCCGACAGCGACGACCGGCGTGCACGAACGTAGGCCCCATGCCCGGCCGAACCCCATGATCAACTAGTGGATCGGCCAAGGCTTGGCCCGATCGCGCCCGCGAGGCGGTGTGAGCGGGGCCCGATATCCTGTGTCCATGCCCACACCGCTCACTCCGCCGTCCGCACCGCACTGGCCCGCGCCGGTCGCCCGAACGGCGGTCGACGCCACGGTGGCGCTGCCCGGGTCCAAGTCGATGACCAATCGCGCGCTGGTCCTCGGCGCGCTCGCCTCCGCCCCGGTGCGGGTGGTCCGGCCGCTGCGCAGCCGCGACACCGACCTGATGGCGGACGCGCTGCGCGCGCTCGGGACCGGGGTGGCCGAGGATGGCTCCGACTGGCTGGTCACGCCGGGCCCGCTGACCGGTCCGGCCCGGGTGGACGTGGGGCTCGCGGGCACGGTGATGCGGTTCCTGCCGACGGTCGCGGCGCTGGCGGCCGGCGAGGTCGCCGTCGACGGCGACCCGCGCGCCCGGGAGCGGCCGATGGGCCCGATCATCACGGCGCTGCGCGAGCTCGGCGCGGAGGTCGACGACGGCGGGCGGGGCGCGCTGCCGTTCACCGTCCGCGGGCGCGGGCTGGTCGACGGCGGCCCGGTGACGATCGACGCGTCCGGGTCCTCGCAGCTCGTCTCCGGGCTGCTGCTGGCCGCGCCGCGCTTCGCCAAGGGCGTGGAGGTGCGGCACGAGGGGCCGCCCGTCCCGTCCACGCCGCACCTGGCGATGACCGTCCGGATGCTGCGCGAGGCGGGCGCGGGCGTCGAGACCGGCGAGAACGTGTGGCGGGTGGCGCCCGGCCCGCTGCTCGGCGGCGAGCGGATCATCGAGCCCGACCTGTCCAACGCCGCCCAGTTCCTCGGCGCCGCCCTGGTCACCGGCGGCCGGGTGACGGTGCCCGGCTGGCCGGACGACACCGTCCAGCCGGGCGACGCACTGCGCGGCCTGCTCGCCGCGATGGGCGCCGACGTCTCGCTCGGCCCGGACGGGCTGACGGTGCGCGGCTCCGGGACGTTCCCGGGCGTGTTCCAGGGGCTGGAGGCCGACCTGCACGAGGTCGGCGAGCTGACCCCCGTGCTCGCCGCGCTGGCCGCGCTGGCCGCGACACCGTCCCGGCTGACCGGGATCGCCCACCTGCGCGGGCACGAGACCGACCGGCTCGCCGCGCTGGTCACCGAGATCAACGCGCTCGGCGGCGACGTGCGGGAGCTGCCGGACGGGCTGGAGATCCGGCCGCGCCCGCTGCACGGCGGCGTGTTCCACACCTACGACGACCACCGGATGGTGATGGCGGCGGCGGTGCTGGGACTGGCCGTGCCCGGAGTCGAGGTGGAGAACCCCGAGACGGTGGGCAAGACGCTGCCCGACTTCACCGGCCTGTGGACGGACCTGGTGAGGACGGCGTAGATGGCGCGCAAGGTGGGGGACTACGACGAGGACGACGTCCGGGTCCGGCCGGGGCGGCGCGGCTCGCGTCCGCGCACCCGCCGCCGGCCCGCGCACGACGACGCGGTCGCCGGGTTCGTGACCGCGGTCGACCGGGGCCGCTACCGCTGCCTGGTGGGCGACCGGCCGGTGACCGCGATGCGCGCTCGCGAGCTCGGCCGCAAGGGCGTGGTGGTCGGCGACCGGGTCGCCCTGGTCGGCGACTCGTCCGGGCGGCCCGACACCCTGGCCCGCATCGTGCGGGTCGAGCCGCGCACCTCCTCGCTGCGCCGCACCGCCGACGACACCGACCCGTTCGAGCGGATCATCGTCGCCAACGCCGACCAGCTCGTCATCGTGACCGCGCTCGCCGACCCCGAGCCGCGCCCCCGGATGATCGACCGGCAGCTCGTGGCGGCCTACGACGCCGGGATGGACCCGCTGCTCTGCCTGACCAAGGCCGACCTCGCCGGCCCGGACGACCTGGTCGCGGCGTACGCGCCGCTCGGCGTCCGCTACGTCGTCACCCGCCACGGCGGCGACCTGGACGGGCCGCGCGAGCACCTGGCCGGGCGGACGAGCGTGCTGGTCGGGCACTCGGGAGTGGGCAAGTCGACCCTGGTCAACGCCCTGGTCCCGGACGCCGAACGGGCCGTCAGCCACGTCAACGCCGTCACCGGGAGGGGCCGGCACACCTCGTCCTCGGCGCTCGCGCTGGCGCTCCCCGGCGGCGGCTGGATCATCGACACCCCGGGCGTGCGGAGCTTCGGGCTCGCGCACGTCAAGCCCGAGAACGTCATCAACGCGTTCGAGGACCTGGCCGAGGGCGCCGCCGAACGCTGCCCCCCGATGTGCGACCACCTCCCCCCCGGCTCGCTTCGCTCCGGTCCGGCCGACTCCGACTCACCTGGGGAGCGACCCCCAGACCCCCGCCAGACAGCCGGGCGGTCCTCGCTCCGCTCCGGTCCGTCCGACTCCGACTCACCTGGGGAGCAACCCCCAGACCCCCGCCAGACAGCCGGGCGGTCCTCGCTTCGCTCCGGTCCGTCCGACTGCGGCCTGGACGGCTGGGTGGCGGAAGGGCACGCCAGCCAGGCGCGGCTCGACTCCCTGCGGCGCCTCCTCACCGCCCGCGAGGGCGAGCCCGAGTAGCCGCCCCCGGACGGTTCGCCGCACAGACTGGACCGCGTCGGTATCGTCCTCTTATGTCCCAAGTGATCGCAGCGCGCTACGAGCTGATCGACGTGCTCGGCCGGGGCGGGATGGGCGCGGTGTGGCGGGCCCGCGACACGATGCTGGGCCGCGAGGTGGCGATCAAGGAGGTCGCCCTCCCGCAGGGCCTGGACGAGGCGCAGGTCGAGCGGATCCAGGCGCGCACCCTGCGGGAGGCGCGGTCGGCGGCGCGGCTCCACCATCCGGGCATCGTGACGGTCTTCGACGTGGTCGAGGAGGACGGCCGGCCCTGGATCGTGATGCAGCTCGTGCGGGCGCCCGCGCTCGACCGGGTCCTCGCGCAGGACGGGCCGCTGCCGCCCGCCCGGGTCGCCTCGATCGGGCTCGACCTGCTGGACGCGCTGCGCGCCGCGCACGCGGCCGGGGTGACGCATCGCGACGTCAAGCCGGGCAACGTCCTGCTCCCCGGCGGGCGGGCCGTCCTCACCGATTTCGGGATCGCCACGATGGAGGGCGACCAGACCCTCACCCAGTCCGGCGCGATCGTCGGCTCCCCCGCGTACCTGGCGCCCGAGCAGGCCCGGCGCGGCCGGGCGACGCCCGCGTCCGACCTGTGGTCGCTGGGCGCCACGCTCTACGCCGCGGTCGAGGGCCGCCCGCCGTTCCAGCGCGACGACGTGTGGGGGCTGATGGCCGCGCTGCTCACCGACGAGCCCGACCCGGTGCGCCTCGCCGGGCCGCTGACGCCGGTGCTGCACGGGCTGCTGCACAAGGATCCGGACGAGCGGCTCAGCCCCGGCGACGCCGAGCGGCTGCTCCGCGAGGCCGTCGGATCCGGCCCCGGCTGGAGTCCGCCTCAGGCGGGTCTCCACCCGGGCGCGCGGAACGCGACGCTGCCGCCCCCGCCGCCCCTGCCGTCCGCTCCGGCCCCGTCGCCCGATCCGACGTTCCCGGGCCCGTCCTCGCCCGCCCGGCGGCGGGCCCGCTGGAACCTGATCGTCCCGGCGGGGATCTTCGCGGTGGCGCTGGTCGCCGCGGTCGTCGCCGTCCTGGTCTTCGTCGACGGCGCGGGCGACCCGTCCGGACGGACCCCGTCCCCGAGCGCCGGGTCGGCCGGGTCCGGCGGCGCGGCGAGCGCGCCGGCCGGCGGGGCCGCGTCCGTCCCGGCCGGGTACGAGGAGTACCGCGGGCCGTCCTTCGTCGCGGCCGTCCCCCGGGGGTGGAAGGCCGAACCGGAAGGCCGGGACGTGACGTTCCGCGACCCGGCCCCGGACGCGGCCCGCGGAATCGCCTTCCAGCGGATCGCCGGGGTCACCGGCAACGAGGCCCGGTGGCTGTCGGACGCCGCCAAGTCGTTCAAGAACAGCTCCGACTATCCCGACTACGAGGAGATCGCGTTCAGGGAGAACATCCCCTTCCAGGGCGCGAACGCGGCCGAGCTGGAGTTCACCTTCACCAAGGACGGCCGGCCCGGCCGGGTCAGGGACCGGCTGTTCTCGTTCAACGGCGGGCTGTACCAGGCCCTCCTGATCGCGGGCCAGCGGGACTGGGACGCGAGCACGCGGTACTTCGACACGTTCCTGAGCACCTTCCGGGCCCCCTGACCCGGCGACGCGGGCGGGCTGCGAGCGCGCCACCTGCGCATCCCGGCGAAGCCGGTGTGCCGGGCGGCCCGGTCAGCCTTGCGAGGGCTCCTCGAAGAGGCTGCGCGCCTTGGCCTCGGCCGCGTTCAGCGCCCGGACGTGCTCGGGCGCCAGCTCCTCCACGCAGCGGGTCATCTCCTCGGTCACCTGGCTGAACGCGGCCTCTTCGGCGCCGCGCAGCGCCGCCCGCACGCTCGCCGAGCGGGCACCGAGCGCGGACCACTCCAGCTCCAGCCGGGCGACCGCCTCGTCGAAGGCCCGGGCGGTCTCCCGGCCGGCCTCCTTCAGCTCGTCCGGGATCGGGCCGCGGCCGGACTTGCGGGCGTGGCTGGACAGCGTGGAAATGCGGCTCGCCAGCGTGAGGCCCTCGCGGGCCAGCGGCAGCACCTCGTGGATCAGGTCGGTCACCGCCTTGGCCAGCTCCTCGACCCGGGTCAGCAGGATCTGCGTCGCCGTCTCCATCGCGGCCGACGTCCGCGCCGAGACCCGCTCGGCGACCTCCTCCTGCTGCCTGGCCAGGACCGGGACCACGTCGCTGTCGAGCAGTCGCCGCAGCTCGCGCTCGCGGCTCGCGTGGTCGTCCGGCCCGGTGCGTCCGGTCCAGTCGGCCCAGACCCGTTCGAGCCGCTCCTCCCCGGAGGCCGCGATCTCACCCGCGATCTCCTCCAGGGCCTCGCCGACCCGGTCCTTGAGCCGTTCGACCCGGCCGTAGAGCGCCTCCCGTTTGAACGGGTCGTTGAGCTCGTTCAGCAGGGCCTGCAACCGGCGGGACACGTCGATGGCGTGCTCGGCCAGGGGAACGAGCCGGTCGGCGAGCTCGTCGAGCGTCTGCGCCCGGCGTGGGTCGGTCAGCTCGGCCACCCACCCGGGAAGATCGTGGGCCATGCGCCCATGCTTTCATCTACCGGGCCGCTCGGGCGGGCGCACGCGCCAGCGCGCCCGGCCCGGACCGAAATCCGGTCCGCCGCCGCGCGGCACCGCCTGCCCCGGTCCCTGTCGGGGCGGGGTCCGGGCACGGTAGCGTGGCACGTCGTGGCGGGCTATTCCGATGACCTGCGTCTCGCGCACGTACTCGCGGACGGGGCCGACGACATCACGACCAGGCGCTTCCGCGCGCTCGATCTGGAGATCGAGACCAAGCCGGACCTGACCCCGGTCAGTGACGCCGACCGCAGCGTCGAGGAGCAGATCCGCGGCACGCTCAAGCGCGCCCGGCCGCGCGACGCGGTGCTGGGCGAGGAGTACGGCCGCACCGGCTACGGGCAGCGCTGCTGGATCATCGACCCGATCGACGCCACCAAGAACTTCGTCCGCGGCGTGCCGGTGTGGGCGACGCTGATCGCGCTGATGGAGCACGACGAGATCGTGGTGGGCGTGGTGTCGGCGCCCTCGCTGAACCGCCGCTGGTGGGCCGCGCGCGGCGGCGGCGCCTGGGCGGGGCGCAGCCTGACCCGGGCCTCCCGCATCCAGGTCTCCCAGGTGAACGACCTGTCGGACGCCTCGCTGTCGTTCTCCAGCCTCGGCGGCTGGGAGGAGCAGGACCGGCTCGACCGGTTCCTCGATCTGACCCGCGCGGTCTGGCGGACCCGGGCCTTCGGCGACTTCTGGTCGCACATGATGGTGGCCGAGGGCGCGATCGACGTCTCGGCCGAGCCCGAGGTCTCGCTGTGGGACCTGGCCGCCCTCCAGGTGATCGTGGAGGAGGCCGGGGGCATGTTCACCGACCTGTCCGGCGTCCCGGGCCCCGATGGCGGCAGCGTGGTGTGCACCAACGGCCGCCTCCACGCCGAGGTGCTGCGCACCCTCGGCGGCGGCCAGCTCTCCCTGCGCGTCTGACCTTCCTGCACGGACGATCTCCCTGCGCGTCCGGCCTCCCTGCGCGTCCGGCCTCTTGCGTGGGCGGTTCCCTGCTGGCCGAGCGAGGACGTCAGGCCAGGATGATGACAATGAAGATCAGGCAGCAGATGATGTTGATGAGCCAGCTGTGGGTGTTCATCCAGTCCCGCACTGCGGGCATGGCGCCCTGCGCTCGCCGGTGGAACAGCAGCAGAGCGAGCAGTGGCAGTGCCGCGATCAGGACGGTGGCCGCGATGAACACCGCCGCCGAGCCGAAGCCCGCGTGGTGGTGTTCGAGGTTGGCTCCGACCGTCAGCATCACCAGGATGTCCGAGGGCATCAAGAAGATCAGGAGTAGACCGGTCTTGAAGGCCCTGCGTGGACCGGCGTTCATCAGGGTCCCGAGCCACTTGGGCGGCTTCACCGTGGCCCGCTTCACGTAGTTCCTCAGTATCCCGGCCACCAGCAGGGCGACCAGCACGTACTGGATGATCTTCCCCAGCGAGGTGTTGTCGGAGGGCTTGCCCAGCGACACACTGCTGCCCACCAGCGAGAAGACGCCACGCGATATCGCCATGCCCACGGTCACCGCTATCAGCACGCCGAGCAGGAACGCCAGCGAGACCCGCACCGCTCGGGCGGTGGTCACCAGGATGATGGCGGACATGATCTGCGGTCCCGCCATCATCGTGATGGCCAGCGGGAGCACTTGAAGGCTCATGGTTTCCCCCCAGGTCGATCCCGGCCGACCGCTGCGGCCTACCGGCGTCGATCCGCGCTTGTCTCTGGGCGCCGCGCCTACGACAGGCGCAAGAACAACGACAAAACCGCCCACTGGCGAGGGTCGCGACGCCGACCCGGGCAGGCCCTACCTGCAACGACAAAGACGAGGTGGCCCGCCGGACCCCCGATGCCGGGGACCCGCCTCGCTGAGTTTCACGATAGAGGAGCGATCAGTGCACTATCCGCTACTCGACGTGTTCTTGACCATGATGTGGTTCTTGTGAACGGGGCGGCACCCGATCTCTTGGTACCGCCCCGTCAGAACGCCGGCTGACTCGCGACGAATGCATGGTCTCGTCTCTTCAGGTGGTTGACCTGCGGAGACGAGGCTACGCGTCCGCGTTTCCGGGGGTTTGGCCCGTGGGGAGCCCGTCAGCGCCGGAACCGGCCCCGGAGGGCTCAGAGCCGCTTAGAGCCGCGTCGATGAGCCGGTTTGCCTCTTGCTCCATGCCCGTGAACCAGTGCGCGTATGTGGACATCAGGACCGTGAGGGAGTGCCCCAGGCGCCGCGCGACCTCGGTAGCGGGAACGCCGGAGTTGAGCAGCAGCGACGCGCAGCCGTGCCGCAGGTCATACGGCCGCTGGGCCAGCCCCGCCGCCCGCTCGGGGCCGGTCAGCGCGACGGCCCGTGCCCGCCGCCACAACTGCCCGTACATGGTGTTGGTGATCGGCGCAGCATCCCGGATCGCCGCCGCCAACGCCGACACATCCGCCCACACCGGAGGAGCCACCACCACCGACCGATCCCCGTCCACCACCCCATCCAGGCGAATCACCGCGTGAAAGTGCACCGCCCCGCGCCGCTGGTACTCGGCCACCTTGACGTAGGAGACCCGCACCAGCGACCGCACCGCCCGCACCGAAACCGGCACCCCGGACCGCTCCGACCCGATCCGCGCCAACGCCCGGTAGACGTAGATCATCGTCCGCCGCCAAAGCTCCGGGACGGCCGCATGCCACAGGACATCGCCCCTTCGGGGTGGCTGCGCCATTCCGCCGGCCCACCCTCACCACCGCGACACCAGGGCGCCGCGCGGAGCCACACGCCGACCGATAAGTGGCTACCATCACGCCCCGTGATCACTGTGGCTACATGGAACGTCCTGCACCGTGTCCATGCCGAGAACTGGAGTGAGGATGTCCTGGCGCGTTGGCCGGACGAATCGGAGCGGATCGCTGCCGTTACGGCGCGGTTGGTAACGCGGACCGAGCAGGTCATCGCGCTTCAGGAGGTCAGCGGTGACCAACTGGCCAGCATCCGCCTCGCACTGCCCGAACGAAGCGTCCACACGTTGCGGTATCCGCGCGTCCCGGCACCCCGCCACGCCATCCGTCCGCTGCGCGCCCCCGAGGAGTACCTCGTGCTTCTGGTGGACGGACAGAGTCGCAAGGTGGCCGCCGACTCCTTCGAGGACGATCCGGGCAAGGGAGTGCTGTCCGTCGAGACCGCGGGGACACTCGTCGTCGCGACCCACGTGAGCGGTGATCAGCGACGCTCGCGCCAGCTGGCACGCCTGGCCGAGCTGACCGCCACTCCACCGGGACAGGCAGCGATGCTTCTGGGCGACTTCAACACCGACCGTGCCACCGTGGCGTCGGCTCTGGGCCCCGGTTACGACGTCGTGGATCTCCCGCCGGAAGCCCTGCCGACACGGCCACAAACCTCAAGCTCGGAGCCACAGTGGATCGACCACGTGGTCGTGCGGGGCGGGAGAACCAGCAGCGCGGCCGTCGAGGACGTCGGCGGCCTCTCGGACCACAATCTCCTCCGCGCGAACATCACGGTGTGAGCTCGGCGGCAACGCGCGCGGCCGGACGCCGTCACGAACTTGATCGACGCGTGCAGCGGTCGCGCTGACGCCGCCATCATCGCTGCCGTCTCCATGAGGTTCATCGTGGACCGGACCGGCCCGCCTGCTCGGTCGTCTCCCGCTCGGTGATCTGCTGCACCCTCGCCCGCGCCGAAGTCAGCGCCGCCGCCACCGCGTCCAGGCACTCGCACAGGTGCTCGGTCATCAGCCCCGCCGCTGCCAGGTCCAGGTGTTCGCTCTGCGTCTTGACCCGCCGGGCGACCACGCCCGCCCGGTTGGCGAGTTGTTTCGCCTCCCACACCATCGCCTCCGTCACGATCCTCACCGCGCCGCCTCCTCCCGCACGGCCGGGAAGGTCCCCGGGTACATCCGGTGCTCCATCAGCCCGGCGACCTGGTCAGCCGCCTTCACACGTCCCGGCACGGAGCGAACGGGAACCACGGATCGGCGAACGCGTCGAAGTAGGCCCACCCGCCAGGGACGGCCCGCGCCATTGCCAGAACTCCGACGTCCTCTTTGGGGCCCCAGACCGTGAACAGCAGCATCGGGAAGTGCACCGCCGTACTCCGGTCCGGGTAGAGCTTCACCCCCCGGTACCCCCGCCGCTCCGACGCCAGCGCCAGCCGGTCCAGATGCCGCGCCGCCGTGTCACGCCCCCGCAGGGTCCGCCACCACGACACGCACCACTCCGCCCGCCCGTGCCGCTGGACCGGCAGCCGCCACCACCCCACGCACCCACCGCCCAGCACGAAGGGCGCCCTCCGACACGCTCACCACCGCGCCCACTTGGCACCCAACCCCGCGCCGCGCCATCCTTGAACCGCAGCGCGCGAGGAGGAGACGGACCCGATGAGCGAAGACCTAGCCGCCGTCATCGCCGACCAGCTAAAGCGAACCGGCGAAACCGGCACCGTCTACCACTCGCCCGACGAACGCGACCGGCTACGCGCCGCCGGACGCCAAGCCGGACGCCTCCTGAACCGCCCCGTCCGAACCTTCGACACCGCCGCCCGCCATCCACGCTGCGACGCCGACCAATGCGGCACCGTGCGGATCGCTCTGGCCGATTGGGGCACCAACCCCCTAGAAAGCCAGCTCAGCGAAACCCGCGCCAACAAGGTGATAGAGCGCGCCCTCAGCGAGTGACCAGCGCGAACCGTCCCGGGCCATGGCCCGCACATGGCCCGTGAACAGTCAGCACCAGCGGCAACCAGCGCGCACCAGTGAGACAAGATCAACACCGCCCGCCCGCCATGGAGCAGCTAAACCCCCAGGTCAAGCAGCAACCCCGCACGTGAACGGGGCGGCACCCGATCTCTTGGGTACCGCCCCGTCAGAACGCCGGTTGACTCGCGACATATCGTGGAACCACGGTCGCCGGGCGGCCGTTGTCCCAGTGGCGACCGTACGGAGGTTAAGAGATGTCGACCCAGACCAAACTCGTCATCGGCGGAGTCGTCGTCGGCTTCCTGACACTGTTGATCTTTCCCTTGTGGCTCAGCGCGCTGATCATCCTGGGCGTCATCGGGGCGCCGGTGGTCGGCTACCTGATGCTCGACCCGTCCCAGCGCAAACGGGTCCGCAGCCAGGGGCGCAAGCGCCTGGGGAGCTGACACCGCCGCCCGAGCCCGGCGCCCGAGCCCGCACCGGCGCCCGTTCCCGCCGTCGTCCGGCCGGTTAGGGTGCGGACGTGACCGAGGTGCGGATGGGCGTGGTGGGCGCCGGGATCCTGGGGCTGGCCGTGGCGCGGCGGCTCGTCCAGCGGTATCCCGGCGCGCGGGTGACGGTCCTTGAGAAGGAGGACCGTCCGGCGGCGCACCAGACCGGCCACAACAGCGGCGTCGCGCACGCGGGGCTCTACTACGCGCCCGGCTCGCTGAAGGCCACGCTGTGCCGGCGCGGCGTCGGCCTGCTGAAGGACTACTGCGCCGACCGGGGCCTGCCGTACGAGGAGTGCGGCAAGGTCGTGGTCGCGCGTGACGCGCGCGAGCTGGCCGCGCTCGACGAGATCGAGCGGCGGGCCGCCGCGAACGGGGTGCCGGGGCTGCGCCGGCTGACCGGCGGCGGGCTCCGCGAGATCGAGCCGCACGCGGCGGGCGTGGCGGCGCTGCACTCCCCCACGACCGCGATCGTCGACTTCCCGGCGGTGGCGCGCGCGTTCGCGGACGACGTCCGCGACGGCGGCGGCGACGTCCGGTTCGGCTTCGAGGTGGTGCGGCTGCGCCGGGCGGGCGGACGGGTCGTGGCCGCCTCGCCGCGCGAGGAGCTGGTCTTCGACCGGCTGGTGGTGTGCGCCGGGCTCCAGTCGGACCGGGTGGCGCGGCTCGCCGGCGACGCCCGCGGGCCCGCGATCGTCCCGTTCCGCGGCGAGTACTACCGGCTGGTCCCCGCGCGGGACGAGTTGGTCAGGGGCCTCATCTACCCCGTGCCCGATCCGCGCTACCCGTTCCTCGGGGTGCACTTCACCCGGCGGGTCGGCGGCGGCGTCGACATCGGGCCGAACGCCGTGCTCGCGCTGGCCCGCGAGGGCTACCGGCGCCGCGACGTCCGTCCCGCCGAGCTGTGGGAGACGCTGCGCTGGCCCGGGTCCCGGCGCCTGGCGCGGCGGCACTGGCGGACGGGTCTGAAGGAGCTGTACGGGTCGGCGGTCAAGCGGGCGTTCGTCGCCGAGGCGCGCGGGTTCGTGCCGGAGCTGGCGGCGGCCGACGTGGTGCCGGCTCCGGCCGGGGTGCGGGCCCAGGCGGTCGACCTCGACGGCTCGCTCGTGGACGACTTCCGGATCGGGCTGCTCGGCCCGGTCGTGACCGTGCGGAACGCCCCGTCCCCGGCGGCGACCTCGTCCCTGGCGATCGCCGAGCACGTGGTGGAGCGGCTGGAGACCTGAGGCGACGCGGCGCCCCAGGTCAGGGGACGTCGTCCCAGAGCTTGCGGTCGTCGCCGCGCGGGTCGCCGACCACCGGGTCGCCCGCGGCGTCGAAGATCTTCACCATCCGGGTGTCGGAGCCGAACCGCTCCCAGCCCGGGTCGCCGTGCACGGCGAAGTCGATCCAGGCGCGGTGCATGGTGTCGGCCAGTTCCTGGGGCGGGTTGGGGCCGGCCAATCCCCCGGTCCCCGCGCCGAGGTTGTCGAAGACGAACCCGAGCTCCAGCGCGTGGCAGGCGCCGAGGTCGTGGTCGGGCGACCGCCAGCCGAACTCGTACATCCAGGTCGGAGCGGGCGCGTGGCCGTCGGCGACGCGGTTGGCGGGGACGCGGAACATCCGGTCGGTGATGAGCGTGGCCATCAGCTCCCCGGCGCTCTGCCCGGTGTGACGGTCGCGGTACGCGGCGGCCACGGCGGGCGGGACGCCCATGCCCGCGCAGGCGGCGTCGACCAGATCGTCGTTGAGGATCGCGGCGAGCCCGGTCGGCATCAGGAACAGCCGGAACTCCTCGGCGGTCGTGCCGATGAGCAGGTCGACGTCGCGTCCGGCGCCGTCCGCGATGGCGTCCTCGGCGCGGCGCGGGTACAGGTCGCCGTCCAGCACCGGCATCAGCGACATCGCGGCGGACGCGGTGGTCCGGCCCCAGTGGCGCGGATCGGGCAGCGCGGCGACCGCGGCGGCGATCTCGGCCTGCACCGGGATGATCGCGGCGGGGGCGAGCGCGGCGAACCCCGCGGCGGTCGGCTCCACGCCGAGCCGGGACGCCATCTCGCGGGTGACGACCATGGCGTCGTCCGGGTCCTGCGCGATGTTGCCCGCACCGCTCTGCGCGATGGCCCGGTGGAACAGCCCGAGGTCGAGGGAGAGCAGCGTGGTGACGCTCATCGCGCCCGCGGACTCGCCGAAGACGGTGACCCGGCCGGGGTCGCCGCCGAACGCGGCGATGTTGTCGCGGACCCATTCGAGGGCGGCGATCTGGTCGCGCAGGCCGCGGTTGGACGGGGCGCCGGGCAGGTTGGCGAACCCCTCCACGCCCAGCCGGTAGTTGAAGGTCACGCAGACGACGCCGTCGCGGGCGAACGCGGCGCCGTTGTAGACGTCCACGGCCCCGGACCCGTTGCGGAACGCGCCGCCGTGGATCCACACCATGACCGGCAGGCCCGCCCCTCCCGGCGCGGGCTCCGGCGTCCAGACGTTGAGGTTCAGGCAGTCGTCGCCCGGGATCTGCGGGTCGGGCAGCAGCATGTCGTACGGCTTGGGGTAGCCGGGCTTGGGCGCGGTCGGGCCCGGCTCGGTGGCGTCGCGGACGCCGTCCCAGGACTCGGGCGGGCGCGGCGCCTGGAAGCGGTTCGCGCCGAAGGGCGGCGCGGCGTAGGGGATGCCGAGGAAGGCGGCGATCCCGCCGCGCGTGGTCCCGCGCACCTTGCCGTACGCCGTCTGGACGACCGCAGTCATGCCGCGCCTCCGGTTCTAGAACGAAGTTCGACTCAGCCAGAGGGTACGGGACGCCCCCGCCCGACCGGAAGCGCGCCGGACCGAAGGACCGAACCGAGTCCGGCAGGCCGGGGCAGACCGGCGGGGCGGCGGAATGGTCGAGCGGGCGGGCGGGCGGTCAGGCGGGCGGTGGCCCCGGGCGCAGCATCCGGGTCAGGTGCTCGCGGGCGAACGCGCGGATGGCGTCCTCGCCGTCGAGCCGGAGCCCGCCGCCCGGAATCAGCAGCAGCGACACCGCGACCCGGAGCAGCACCTCGGCGACCGTGGCGTGGTCCTGCCCGTCGCCCGGACGGGCCCGGCGCAGCCGGTCGGCGAGGATGTCGCGGGCGGCGAGCATGACCGCGCCGCCGTTCATGCTGAGCTGCGGGAGGAACGCCTCGGGCTCGCTCTCCAGCACGCGGGTCATCAGCGGGTGCGTGCGGGCGCCGCGCAGGCCGACGACGAAGCCCTCGACCACCGCGTCCTCGGGGGTGGGCAGCCCCTCGGTCGCATCGGCGATCGAGGTCAGGAAGCGGTGCACCTCGCGCAGGATGACCGCCTGGAGGAGCTGCTCCTTGTTGGAGAACCTCCGGTAGATGGTGGTGCGCGCGACCCCGGCCCGCTTGGCGACGTCCTCGACGCTGACCCGGCGCAGCCCGTAGGTCTCGAACTCCGCGAGCGCGGCGTCCAGGATCCGGGTGTCCAGGCCGTCGGGGTCGGGGGCCGCCGCCAGCAGCCCGGCCAGCGGGGTCGTGTCCATGGTCATAGCCGCACCTTAACCGTGGGAGGACGTCGCTCCGTACTCCTTCCCGCAACACAGCTACAGTATTCGTAGTTCTGTCCTCCAGGCTGATCCTCCCGGCGGTGCGCATGACCGACCAGACCCCCCACGCCCGGCCCGCCCCGCTCGGGCCGTCCTCCCTGACCTGGCGCTTCTTCGGTGACACCCGGATGCTGCTGGTGGGGCCGCGGGCGGCGGTGCTCCAGAACATGCTCCCGGCGCTCGGCCAGGGCGTCCTGGACCACTCGGTGTTCTTCTCCGAGACCTTCGCCCGCCTCAAGCGCTCGGCCGGGCCGATCCTCGACACCGTCTACGGCGGGCCCGAGTCGCGGCGGACCGGCGAGCGGGTCCGCGACTTCCACCGCGAGATCAAGGGCACGATGCCGGACGACTCCCGCTACCACGCGCTCGATCCCGAGACCTTCTACTGGGCGCACGCCACGTTCCTCGACACCATGCTGCACGGGATCGAGACCTTCATCCGGCCGCTGCGCGAGGACCAGAAGCGGCAGATCTACGAGGAGTCCAAGACCTGGTTCCGGATGTACGGGGTGAGCGACCGCGCGATGCCCGAGGACTGGGAGGCGTTCCAGGCGTACTGGGAGCGGATGCTCGAAAAGGAGATCGTCCCGCACAAGACCGCCCGCTACGGCGTCGGCTACGTCACCAAGGGCCTGCCCGCCCCGCCGAAGGTGCCCGCGCCGCTGTGGCGCGCGGTCTCGCCGCCGCTGAACGCGCTCGCCCGCTTCATCACCGTCGGCGGCCTGCACCCGCGGATGCGCGAGCTCCTCGACCTGCCGTGGAGCGCCGCCGACGAGCGCCGGCACCGCCGCTTCGCCGCCGCCGTCCGGCGCGGCAACCGGTTGTGGCCGCTGCTGCCCGAGGCGGTCCGCTACGCCCCGCACGCCCGTCGCGCCTTCCGCCGGGAGGGGGCGGCGGGTCAGGCGCGGATCCTGGCGTCGTAGCCCTTCCTGGCGTCCTCGTCGTACTCCAGGAAGATCTTGTCGAGGCCGTAGCGGCGGGCCACCGCCCGCTTGACCCGGTCGGGGACCAGGCCGCCGATCCGCACCTGCCCGGACAGCTTGCGCGGAACGACCGCCTGCGGGCGCGGACGGCCGACGAGCTCGACCACGGCGGCGGCGATGTCCTCCGGCTCGCAGTTCTTCTGCCCCTTGGGGCTGCGGGTGCCGGCGACCAGCTCGGTGTTGGTGAAGGTGGGCAGCACCGCGCTCACGTTCACCCCGCGGTCCAGCACCTCCAGCCGGGTCGCCTCGGTGAAGGCGATGACCGCGGCCTTGCTGGCGTTGTAGAGCGCGAGGCCCGGCGTCGGCAGCACCCCGGCGAGCGAGGCAATGTTGATCACGTGCCCGGCGCCGCGCGGCAGCATCCGGCCGAGAGCGAGCTTGGTGCCGATCATCACGCCGTGCACGTTGATGTCCATGCAGCGCCGCGCGTCGGCGTCGCTCTCGCCGGTGACCGGGCCGATCGGCATGATGCCGGCGTTGTTGACCAGCACGTCCAGCGGCCCGGCCGGCTCCTCGGCCCGGTCCAGGAACGCGGCGAACGACGCGCGCGAGGTCACGTCCAGCGGGTACGCGGCGACGCCGAGCCGCTCCCCCGCCTCCTCGGCGGCGGCCTCGTCGATGTCGCCGATGACGACCGACGCGCCCTTGTCCTTCAGCGCGCGGGCGGTCGCGAACCCGATCCCGCGGGCACCTCCGGTGACGGCGATGACCTTGCTCATCGGCTCTGCTCCAAACGGTCGAGACGGTCGAGACGGACGGGGAGGCCGTCCTTGGGCGAGGGCAGCGAGGTGGTGTCCAGCGGCCATTCGTACCGCGCCGGCACGCTCCACCGGTAGCGCTGGAGCATCTGGTGCAGGACGCTCTTGACCTGCATGCCGGCGAAGTGGAGGCCGATGCACTTGTGCGCGCCGCCACCGAACGGCTCCCAGGCGTACTTGTGCACCTTGTCCTCGCGGCGGTCCGGCGCGAACCGCTCGGGGTCGAACCGCTCCGGGTCCGGCCACCACTCGGCCATGTGGTGGTTGGTGAGCGCCGGCACGACCACGGTCGTCCCGGCGGGGATGTGGAAGCCGAGGATCGAGGTGTCCTTGACCACCCGGCGGGGCAGCGCCGGGACGGGCGCGACGAGCCGCAGCGCCTCCTTCATCACCATGTCGATGCCGGTCAGCGCGTCCAGGTCGGCGAACTCCAGCCCGGTGCGGCCGTGCTCGGCGACCAGCGCCAGCGACTCGTCCCGCAGCCGCTCCTGCCACTCGGGGTGCTTGGCGAGGTAGTACGCCATCGTGGTCAGGGTGATCGTGGTGGTGTCGTGCGCCGCCATCAGGGCGAAGATCATGTGGTTGACGACGTCCTCGTCGGTGAACCGGTGGCCGTCGTCGGTCTCGGCCTCGCAGAGCGCGGCGAACAGGTCGTCGCCGCCGTCGCGGCGCTTGGCGGGCAGGTGCTCGCGGAAGAACGCCTCCAGCACCTTGCGGGCCCGCAGCCCCTTGTACCACCGCAGCCCGGGGACCGGGAAGCGCACGTAGGCCGTCCCGGCCCGGACCGCGTCGACGAACGCGCCGTTGATCCGGCCGGCCTCCGCGCGGTCCAGCTCGACGCCCATGAACACGTCGGCCGCCAGGTCCAGGGTGAGCTGCTTGACGTGGTCGTACACGGTGAAGCCCCGGCCGGGCTCCCAGGCGTCCAGGCCGGTGGCGATGCCGGGCGCCATCGCCTCCATGTAGGCGCGCAGCCGGGGCCTGTTGAACGCCTGCTGCATGATGCGCCGGTGGTGCAGGTGCTCCTCGAAGTCCAGGAGCATGATGCCGCGGTAGAAGAACGGGCCGATGAAGTAGCTCCAGGCGGGCCCGTTGGCGAACGCCTTGTCCCGGTTGACCAGCACCGTCTCGGCGGCCTCCGGCCCCTGGACGGTGACGGTCCGCTGGCCGAGCAGCCAGCCCCAGGTGACCGGTCCGAACTGCTCGTACCGCTTGCGGGCGATCCGGAACGGCTGCCGCATGACCTGGAAGGTGTCCCCGATGTACGGGACCCCCACCGCGCCACGGACCGGCTTGAGGCCGCTGCCCTCGGGCGGCGGCGCGAGGATGGTCGTGGCCATGAACCCTCCGGTGCCCGGAACGAGGTGACCCGTCCGGGCGTGCAACAAAGGTGCGGATTATGTCGCTTTGTTGTAACGCAACGGGCGCCAGGAAGTCCATAGCGGCGGCCGGGTGACTTGCGCCTCGTCCAGGCGGGGTCAGTGCCCGCTGCGAACGCGATGCGCGCGCACGGATGTGCGCGCCCACCGGAAGCGGCTGCGTGCGGAGCGAGGGCGCACGGCGCGGGCGCGGGGCGAGGTGGACCGGCGGCGGGCGTGGCAGGCAGTCAGCGGGCGCGGCGAGCGGTCAACGGGCGCGGCGCGGGCGGTCAGCGGGCCTGGCGGGCGGTCAGCGGGCCTGGCGGGCGGTCTGCGCGCGGAGCAGGCGGCGGCGGGCGGACTCGGTGAGCGGCCGGTACGCGCCGGAACGGTCGCGGTAGTACGTGCGGCCGTCGCCCACGGGCGGGACGCCCTCCTCGCGCAGCGGCGCGGACAGCAGCCGGTGCCCGCCCGTCACCGGGATCTCGTCCACGATCCGGACGACGGCGGGCCGCAGCCCCGGATCGACCCGCAGCAGCGCCTCGGACAGGTCGACCGGCTTCAGCTCGCCGGCCGCGCCCGCGCGCAGGCTGATCGCCGCGGCGGCCAGCTCGGCGTCGCCGGCCGGGACGCCGTAGACGGCGACCGCGTCGACGCAGGGCAGGTCGCCGAGCGCGTCCCGGATCGGGCCGGGCGGGACGATCCCCTCGGGCGTGCGGATCAGCTCGGCCTCGCGGCCGACCAGCCAGTAGTCGCCGCCCTCGTCGCGGCGGAACAGGTCACCGGTGATCGTCCAAGCGTCCTCGGGCGCGAACACGCCGCGCACCGGGCGGACCGCGGACGCGACCGCGGCCGGGCGGATCCGGGCGAGCAGCATGCCGATCTCGCCGGGCCCGCACTCGGCCGCGAACCCGCCCGGCCCCGCGGCGAGCCGTCCCGCCTCCAGGTCGTAGCGGGCCAGCCGCAGCTCGGCGCTGCCCGGCATCGGGCGGCCGAGCGAGCCGGGCTTCTTGCCGCTCAGGTTGACCAGGATCGCCTCGCCCTCGGTGGAGGCGTAGAACTCCAGCACCCGGGCGGGCGTGAACCGCTCCTCGACCCGCCGCCACAGGCCGCGCGGCATGCCCGAGCCGATGAACAGCCGCACGGCGTGGTGCCGCTCGCCGGGATGCGGCGGCGCGCTCACCAGGTCGCGCAGCAGCGTCCAGGTGTAGGACGCGACGGTCACCCCGTAGCGGCGCGCCTCGTCCCAGAACGTCTCAGGATCGTAGGCGCTGGCCAGGGCGAGCCGGGCGCCGCTCGCGACGGCGCCGCCGAGGCTCATCAGCAGCGCGGACGGATGTTGCAGCGGGGTGATGCTGAAGACGGTGTCGGCCGGTGACAGCGCCGCCGACGAGGCCGTCCCGAACGCCGACAGCGCCCAGCGGCGGTTGGTGATGCGGCTCGCCCGCAGCCGCTCGCCGTCGCCGGTGAACAGCACGAACGCCAGGTCGCCGGCGCGGCCCGGGTTGGGCCGGAACCAGCCCGGCGGCTCGACCCGGGCGGGGTCGATGCGCTCCATGTCCATCAGCGGGAGGCCGAGCTCGCGGGTCGCGCCCCCGCCGCCGAGCAGGTGGCCGGGCACGCCGTCCAGCCGGGACGCGCGGGCGGCGTGCTCGGGGTCGGCGATGACGCGGCCGATCCGGCCGAGCTCGGCCTCGCGGGCCAGGTCGCCGTCGGGGCGCAGCAGCACCGCGACCGCGCCCAGCCTGCTCAGCGCCGCCACCAGCGCGAGCGCGGTCGGCCGGGTCCCCATCAGCACGCCGACCGCGTCACCCTGCCGGACCCCGACGTGGATCAGCCCGCGGACGATCGCGTCGATGCGCCGCTCGGCCGCCGCGTGGGTGTGCGCGCGGCCCTGGTAGAGGAAGAACACGTCGCCCGGGGCGCGGCGCGCCTGCTCGTCGAGCAGCAGGCCGAGCGACATCCGCGTGTCGGCGTGGATGCGTTCGAGCCGGGCCAGCCGGGGCAGGTTGAGCGTGGCCTCGCGGGTGAGCTGCCGCGAGCCGCGCACGGCCCGCGCGGCGGTCTCGGCGGCCGAACGGGCGGCGCTCGAGCCGACGCCCATCGCGAGCTGGAGCCCGTAGCCGGCGGCGCCGCCGGGCAGCGCGGGCGCCGCGGCCTCCTCGTCGCCGTCGACCCGGTGGACGATCCCGGGCAGCTCGCCGCGGCCGTCGCGCCAGGCCGCCCAGGCAGCGACGGCGGGCCAGGTCTGCGTCACCGCGAGGCCGCCGACGACCAGGCCGAAGTGCCCGGCGCGCAGCGACGCCTCGTACACCTGCGCGCGGGACGCGGCGCGGCGGATGCCGCGCACCATCGGCGGCGAGGCGATCTCGTCGACCTCGCCGACGAAGGTGAGCACCGGGCAGGTGATGTCGGCCAGCGTGACCAGCCGGTCGCCGATGACGAAGCCGCCGGTGAGCATCCGGTTGTGCGCGATGAACTGGCGGACGAAGTCGAGCAGCGCCGGGCCCGGCCACGACACCCAGCCCTCGCGTTCAAGGAAGCGGCGCTGCCGCTCGCGCGGGGCGAGGCGCTCGCGGTCGTGCAGCCGGAGGATGAAGTCGACCCGGCTGCGCACCGACTTGACCGGGCTGAGGAGCTGGAAGCCCGTCCGGGTCACCCAGCCGGGCACCGCGAAGCTGCGCAGCAGCGCGTCGGGGATGCGGCCGGCCGCGTCGGACGCGACCCAGCCCGGCAGCCCGAACGGGAGCCCGACGCTGGTGTCGGCGGGGCTGCCGAACGTGACCACCGACGCGACGCCCTCGCCGCGCCGGTACGCGGCGGTCTGGTAGACGAACATGCCGCCCTGCGAGTAGCCGGCGAGGTGCACGTCCCGTCCGGTGATCTCGCGGACCCGGTCGACGGCGTCGCTGACCGCCAGGACGTGGTCGGTGACGGTGCGCTCCAGCCCGCCGGGCTCGCGCTCGGGGGCGCCGAAGTCGACCACCCACGGGTCGACGCCGCGGTCGTACAGCGCGCCCACCGCGCTGACCCGCGAGGAGATGTCGTACACCTCGGCGGTCATCATCAGCGGCGGGACGAGCAGCATCACCGGCCGCCCGGCGCCGTCCCCGGACGCCGCGGCGCGCGGGAAGTAGCGGCGCAGCCGGTAGGTGCGCTGCTCGGTCAGCACGTCGTACGGGGAGGCGTCCTCGCCGGTGTCGAGCCCGCCGAACCGCGCGACCTCGAGAGCGTTCTGGGCGGTGGAGCCCAGGCGCGCGCCCAGGCTGAGCAGCGCTTTGGCAACAGGGGGCATCGTCGACCTCTCAGAGCGTCAACGCCATGTTGCCCCTGTTCAACGCGGTAAGCAATAACGGCCCCCGGATGGGCCGATCTTGCACCGCCGCACCGGGCGTCAGGGGACGATCCGGGCACCTTCCATCCGTCCGGCCCGGAGCTGCTCCCACATGTACCGGCGACGCGGCTTGCCGCTGGAGGTGCGCTGGATCAGCCCGGTCCCGACCACGATGGTGACCTCGACGTCGTCGCCGACCCGGCGGCGCAGCGTCTCGCGGACGCCGTCCACCCACGACGCGTCGCCGGTCTCGGCGAACAGCGCCAGGCCGCGGGTGCCCGCGCCCGGGACGCCGACGACCACGATCCGGCCCTTGCCCAGCCCGGACGCCTCGGCGATCTTGGCCTCCAGGTCCTCGACGTAGACCGAGCGGCCCCGCACCTTGATGCTGTCGCCCATCCGGCCGAGCACGAACAGCCGGCCCTCGTGGAAGAACCCGGCGTCGCCGGTGTGCACCCGGCCCTCGATGAACCGGGTCGACTTGGCCTCCGCGCCCGCGTAGTAGCCGGGACAGGCGGAGACGCCGCCGACAACGATCTCGCCGAGCCGGCCGGCGGGCAGGTCGCGGCCCTGGTCGTCGACGATCTCGACGGGGACGTCCTCCTCGGGCGTCCCGCACCCGACGACCCAGCCGGCCTTGGCGCCGAGCGACTCCGCGCCGAGGGTGTGCTGCTCGAGGACGCGGACCTTCTCGCCGAACGCCAGCGACTCGCCGTCCGGACGGACCGCCAGCGGGTCGCGGCGCGGATGGTCCATGGTCACCAGCAGCGTCGTCTCGGCCATCCCGTAGGCGGGCTTGAACGAGGCGCGGGAGAACCCGAACGGCTCGACCAGCCGGGCGAAGACCTCCAGCGCGTGCGGGTCGATCGGCTCGGCGCCGATGATCGCCGTCTTCCAGCCGGACAGGTCCAGGCCCTCGAGCTCCTCGGGCTTCACCCGCCGCGCGCAGTAGGCGTACGCGAAGGGCGGCGCCGCCGTGTGCGCGGCCTCGGCGAAGCAGCGGATCCAGCGGGCCGGGTCGCGGATGAAGTGGTCCGGGCGCATCAGCCGCAGGGCGGCCTGCCGGGCGATCGGGGTGAGGAAGCAGCCGATGAGGCCCATGTCGTGGTAGAGCGGCAGCCAGGAGGCGACCACGTCGTCGTCCTCGAACCCGGCGGTGCGCGCGATCAGCTCGCAGTTGGCCTCCAGGTTCTCCCAGGTGACCATGACGCCGCGCGGGGCGCCGCTGGAACCGGAGGTGAACTGGAGGAGGGCCAGCTCGCCGGGCACCCGCACCTCGGCCTCGGCGTCCGCGCGGCGCGGCAGCCACGGTTCGCCGGGAAGCCCGGCCTCCGCGAGCGCGCGGGCGGCGCGTCCGGCCAGGTCGGCGGAGGCGATGGTGAGCGCCGGGCGGGCCTGCCGCAGGATCGCCGCGACGTGCGCCACGTAGTCGTCGCCGTCCTGGAACAGCGGCGGGGTGATCAGGCAGACGGTCGCGCCGGCGGCCCACACCGCGTAGTAGGTCTCGATGCAGGTGAAGTCGGTCGGCAGGATCAGGCACACGACGTCGCCGGGACGCACCCCGTCCTCGATCAGCGCGGCGGCTGTGCGCCGGGCTCCCGAGGCCAGCTCGCCGTACCCGCGGAACTCCCAGCCGCCGTCGTCGGTCGCGAGCTGGACGCCGCGTCCGATGTTCGGCTTGTCCAGCCAGTCCCGCAGCCCAGATGCCATGGTGCCCCCTTCATGTACCCGCCGCCACCCACGTGACTAGCGAGTAACTTCACCAGCGCGGCGGCGCCGCCGTCAACCACGCCGGGCGACCGAAGAGACCACCCGGTCATGTGGAGCGCCACCGCCCCCGCGGGTTTGTGAGCCGGGTGACAAGGACCGTCCCGAAAGTTGTGCGCCGGGGCGGGACGTGCGGGTCAGCGGCCGGGCAGGAACGCGTCGCGGGAGGAGCGCATCGAGTTCAGCACCCGGGCCACCAGCCGCCAGCCGAGCAGCGCGAGCCCGAGGAACGTCAGGGCGACCACGATGAACGAGAACGCGGTGCCCTGCCCGGACGCCACGCGCAGCACCATGCCCACGGCGACGGTCACGGCCCACACGCCGATGCCCGCCGGGAACAGCGCGAACGGCCCCGGACGCCGCCACACCCGCAGCAGCGCCCACCCGGCCGCCAGTCCCGCCAGGAACGGCCAGGCCGTGGTCGCCATCCCGGCGAGGCCGCCCGCCTCCTCGTGCGACGAGCGTCCGATCGCGACGAAGAGGAGCACGCAGCACACATCGAGGAACGCGGCCATGACGTTTCGCATTCACCCAGGATAGGCGCGGAGGGCGAGTCCTCGGGAGAAGCGGAAAGGCCCGGTCGGTGCAGACTGTGTCTGCACCGACCGAGCCCATTTCCTTCTGGTAGCGGGGGCAGGATTTGAACCTGCGACCTCTGGGTTATGAGCCCAGCGAGCTACCGAACTGCTCCACCCCGCGTCGGATGTCTTAACTCTATGGGGCCCGTCCCGCTTGCGCAAACCGGTTAGGCGCCCGCTTGCGCGAGCCCGTCGGGCGCGGCCCGATGGGGGGCCGCGAGCGCCGCGGTCAGCATCTCGATCAGGTCGGTCACGAAGGCGTCGTGGCCGAGCAGCGAGCCGCCCGCAGGACCGGCGAGGCTGCCCGCCTCCTCTTCACTCAGGATAGGCGCGGAGGGCAAGTCCTCGGGAGAAGCGGAAAGGCCCGGTCGGTGCAGACCGTGTCTGCACCGACCGAGCCCATTTCCTTCTGGTAGCGGGGGCAGGATTTGAACCTGCGACCTCTGGGTTATGAGCCCAGCGAGCTACCGAACTGCTCCACCCCGCGTCGGATGTCTTAACTCTATGGGGCCCGTCCCGCCTGCGCAAACCGGCTAGGCGCCCGCCTGTGCGAGCCCGTCGGGCGCGGCCCGATGGGGGGCCGCGAGCGCCGCGGTCAGCATCTCGATCAGGTCGACCACGAAGGCGTCGTGGCCGAGCAGCGAGCCGCCCGCAGGCCCGGCACGGTCGGCGCAGTCGGCGCGGCCGACGCGTCCGGTGCGGTCGGCGAGCGCGGCGGCGAGGAAGGCGATCATCACCGCGATGCGCTCCAGCGCGAGCGCGGCGGGCAGGAAGCCGAGGCAGCACTCCTCCAGCAGCGCGAGCTGCCGGGCGATCGCGGTGCCCTCGATCGGGCCCGGCACGGCGTGGCCGCGGATCCCCGCCCGGCCCGAGACCTGGGCGACCACGCGCAGGAAGTCGCGCCCCTCCTCGGTGCGCAGCTCGCCGGCGATCGGTTCGACCACGGCGGCCACGATGCCGCGCAGGTCGGACGGGTCGAGCCGGGGCAGCGCGGCCAGGCGGGCGGGCTCCATCCGGTCGACCCCGGCGCGCAGGACGGCCTCCAGCAGCCCGCGCCGCGAGCCGAAGTGGTAGGTGATCGCCGAGTCGTTGCCCTGCCCGGCGAGCGCCACGATGTCGCGGGTCCTGGCGGCGTCGACGCCCTCGGCGGCGAACAGCCGGGCCCCGGCGCGGAGCAGCCGCTCCCTGGTCGCTCTTGCGTCTCTCGGCACGGCGGTGATACTAACAGGAGGCGTTAATAACGGTGATCGTTACAACCGAGGGGTGCCGGGCCATGGGCGACGCACACGACCAGTACGACCCGTTCGACCCCGACTTCCAGGCCGATCCCTACCCCGCCTACCGCCGGCTCCGCGACGAGGAGCCCGTGCACCGGCACGGCGCCCCGCCGTTCTGGGCGCTGTCGCGGTTCGAGGACGTCTGGACGGCGGTGCGGGACGCGGCGGCCTTCTCGTCCGCCGAGGGCCTGACGTTCTACCCCGACGAGATCGGCGCGCTCGGGCTGGCGCCGACGATGGTGATGCTCGACCCGCCCCGGCACACCGCGCTCCGGCGGCTGGTCGGCCACGGCTTCACGCCCCGCCGCGTCGGCGCACTGGAGGACCTGCTCCGCGAGTTCGTCCGCGGCCGGATCGCGGTGATGGAGCGCACGGTCGCTGACGGCGAGCCCGCCGACCTGCACCGCGACTTCTCCTCGCCGCTCCCCACGTTCGCGCTGGCGCACCTGCTGGGCGTCCCGGAGCCGGACCGGGCGCGGTTCGG
Source organism: Spirillospora sp. NBC_01491 (assembly GCF_036227065.1). GTDB lineage: Bacteria > Actinomycetota > Actinomycetes > Streptosporangiales > Streptosporangiaceae > Spirillospora > Spirillospora xylanilytica. Next base: position 6,692,861 of record NZ_CP109432.1, on the reverse strand, counting down.
CCCGTGGGTGACGGCCCTGACCCGCCTCCAGGACGACGGGTTCGACGCGGGCGCCCTCGATTCGGGCGGCGCGGCCGGGGCGGTCGCCGAGATGTTCCAGTACTTCACCGACCTGATCACCGCGCGCCGGGCCGCGCCCACCGGCGACCTGATCAGCGCGCTGACCGCCGCCGAGGCGGACGGCGAGCGGCTCACCGACTGGGACATCCTCGGGTTCTGCTTCGTCATGGTCGCGGGCGGCAACGACACCACCGGCAACCTCATCTCGCACGGCGTGGCGCTGCTCGACGGCGACCACGCCCAGCGCGAGAGGCTCGCCGCCGACCCGGCGCTCATCCCGAACGCGCTGCTGGAGTTCCTGCGGCTGGAGGGGTCGGTGCAGGGGCTGGCCCGGACGACGACCCGGCCGGTGGTGCTGCACGGCGTGGAGATCCCCGCCGGCGAGAAGGTGATGATGCTGTACGGGGCGGCCAACCGCGACGAGCGCGAGTTCGGCCCGACCGCCGGACGGCTCGACGTGACCCGCGAGATCCCGCGCCACCTGGGCTTCGCCAGCGGCGTGCACTTCTGCATCGGCTCGCACCTGGCCAAGCTCCAGGCCCGCGTCGCGCTGGAGGAGCTGCTGGCCGCGCACCCCCACGTCGGGGTCGACCTCGACCGGGCCGAACGGCTCTCCTCGGCGTTCACCCGAGGCTGGACGAAGCTTCCCGCCACCGGCCTCGCCCCGTCCACCTGATCACCACCGGCCCGCCGCCGCGCCGTCCCCTCCCCCGGCCTCTGAGTTCGCCCCTGAGCCTCTGGACGAACGGCGCCGGGCCGTCCGCCAGGAGTGGTGGCGGACGGCCCGGGCCGGCCATATGGGCCCCGGGAGGGCCCATGTGCGGGTGGGGTCGGTCGGATGTGCGGCCGGTGTCAGCCCATGTGCGGGTAGCGGTGGCCGGTGGGCGGGACGAAGGTCTCCTTGATCGAGCGCGGCGACGTCCAGCGCAGCAGGTTCTGCGCCGACCCCGCCTTGTCGTTGGTGCCGGACGCGCGGGCGCCGCCGAACGGCTGCTGCCCGACGACCGCGCCCGTCGGCTTGTCGTTGACGTAGAAGTTGCCGGCCGCGTAGCGCAGCACCCGCATGGTGTGCGCGATGGCCCCGCGGTCCTGCGCGATCACCGCGCCGGTCAGCGCGTACGCCGAGACCGACTCCATCTGCGCGAGCACCTCGTCGTACCGCGCGTCCTCGTAGACCAGGACGCCGAGGATCGGCCCGAAGTACTCGGTCTTGAAGATCTCGTCGTCCGGGTCGGCGGAGACCAGCACGGTCGGCCGGACGAAGTAGCCGACCGAGTCGTCGCAGGTGCCGCCCGCGACGATCTCGACCGCCGGGTCGGCCTCGGCCCGCTCGATCGCCGCGCGGTTCTTGGCGAACGCCCGCTCGTCGATCACCGCGCCCATGAAGTTGCCCAGGTCGGTGACGTCGCCCATGCTCAGCGACTCGACCTCGGCGGCGAGCTCCTCCTTGAAGCCGTCCTCCCAGATCGAGCGCGGGACGTAGGCGCGGGACGCCGCCGAGCACTTCTGCCCCTGGTACTCGTAGGCGCCGCGGACCAGCGCGGCCTTCAGCGCCTCCCGGTCGGCGGACGGGTGCGCGACCACGAAGTCCTTGCCGCCGGTCTCGCCGACGAGCCTCGGGTAGGTCCGGTACGTGCCGATGTTGGCGCCGACGGTCCTCCACAGGTGCTGGAACGTCGCGGTCGAGCCGGTGAAGTGGATCCCGGCGAGGTCGGGGTGGGTCAGCGCGACCTCCGACACCTCCAGGCCGTCCCCGGTCACCAGGTTGATCACGCCCGGCGGGAGCCCGGCCTCCTCCAGCAGCCGCATCAGCAGCACGGCCGAGTAGGTCTGGGTCGGCGACGGCTTCCACACCACCACGTTGCCCATCAGCGCGGGCGCGGTCGGCAGGTTCCCGGCGATCGCGGTGAAGTTGAACGGGGTGATCGCGTAGACGAACCCCTCCAGCGGCCGGTGGTCGGTCCGGTTCCACACCCCGGGGCCGCTGATCGGCTGCTCGGCCATGATCTGCCGGGCGAAGTGCACGTTGAACCGCCAGAAGTCGATCAGCTCGCAGGGGCTGTCGATCTCGGCCTGCTGGGCGGTCTTGGACTGCCCGAGCATCGTCGCCGCCGCGATCCGCGCCCGCCACGGCCCGGCCAGCAGGTCGGCGGCCTTGAGGAAGACCGCGGCGCGGTCGTCGAACGACAGCTCCCGCCAGGCGGGTGCCGCGGCGAGCGCCGCGTCGACCGCGTCCCGCGCGTCCTGCCGGGTGGCGGTGCCGAACGTGCCGAGCACGGCGGCGTGCCGGTGCGGCTGCACCACGTCGGTCTTGGCCCCGGCGCCGAGCCGCCGCTCGCCGCCGATCGTCATGGGCAGGTCGATCGGGCCGGCGCCCGCGAGCTCGGCGAGCGCGGCCTCCAGCCGGGCCCGCTCGGGGCTCCCGGGGGCGTAGCCGAGCACGGGCTCGTTCACCGGGGCGGGCACGTTGGTCACGGCGTCCATGGAACGGTCCTCCTCAAGGGGTCGGGGCAGAAGGCGGGGGGTCAGCGGGAGACGAGTAGGCAGAGCGCAGGAAGAAGGCGGGGGTGGGGGTCAGCGGGAGACGAACGACCGCAGGAAGAAGGCGAGGTTGGCGGGACGCTCGGCAAGGCGGCGCATGAAGTAGCCGTACCAGTCGGAGCCGTACGGGACGTACACGCGCATCCGCTCGCCGGACGCGGCCAGCCGCCGCTGCTCCGCGGCGCGGATCCCGTACAGCATCTGGAACTCGTACGAGTCGGTCGTCCGCCCGTTGCGCCGGGCGAGGTCGAGCGCGATCTCGATGACGCGCGGGTCGTGGGTGGCGACCATGGGGTGACCGTCGCCGTCCATCAGCGTCCGCAGCGCCCGCACGTAGGCGCGGTCGACCTCCTGGCGGCCCTGGTGGGCCACCGACTCGGGCTCGGCGTAGGCGCCCTTCACCAGCCGCACCCGGGAACCCTCGTGGACGAGGTCGGCCAGGTCGCCCTCGGTCCGGCGCAGCATCGCCTGGATCGCGACGCCGGTCGAGGGGAAGTCGGTCCGCAGCTTGCCGAGCGCGGCCAGCGTCGCGTCGACCGTGGTGTGGTCCTCCATGTCGAGGGTGACCGTCATGCCGTGCCGGGCCGCCGCGGCGGCGATCTCGCGGGCGTGGTCGAGCGCGATGGACGCGCCGCCGGGCAGCGCCCCGCCGAGCGCCGACAGCTTCACCGACGCCTCGGCGGACGCGGTGAGGCCGTGCTCGGCGAACGCGGCGAACAGCGCCAGGTAGGCGTCCCGGGTGGCCTCGGCCTGGACCCGGTCGGTGGTGTCCTCACCGAGGTGGTCGAGCGTCACCGCCAGCCCGTCCCCGATCAGCTCGCGCACCGCCTTCAGCGCGGCCTCCAGGTCCTCGCCGGCGACGAACCGGTCGACGACGCCCCGGGTGAGCGGCACCGCCGTGACCAGCCGGCGGATCCGGTCGCTGCGCGCGGCGGCGAGAAGAACAGGACTGACCACGATGACCTCCCGAGCTGCGATGTCCTGCCTCTCAAGCTACGAGCCGGAGCCCCGTCCCCCTACAGCCGACTGTCACCCGTCCAGGCCGCGAACTTCATACAGACGTACAATCGGGGACATGGCCGCCGATCTCCAGGAAATCGTGGAAAGCGCCGCCGACCTGCTGGGCGCCCCGGCGACGCTGGAGGACCGCGACTTCCACCTCGTGGCGTACGCGGCGCACGGCGACACGATCGACCCCGTCCGGATGGAGTCGATCCTGCACCGCCGCGCCACCGAGGCCGTCCGGTCCCGGTTCGAGCGCTTCGGCATCGCCCGCGCCACCGGCCCCGTCCGGATCCCGGCCGACCGCGCCGCGGGCGTCCTCGGCCGTCTCTGCCTGCCCGCGCGCTGGCACGGCGTGACCTACGGCTACCTGTGGCTGCTCGACGACAGCGGGACGATCTCCGACGAGCTCGCCGCGCGGGCCATGCCCCTCTGCGAGCGCGCGGGCCTCCAGATGGCCCGCCAGGCCCGCGAGCGCGACGATCTCGGCTGGAAGCTCGCCGACCTCCTGTCGGCCCAGCCCGAGGTGCGCGGCCAGGCCGCGGCCGACCTGGCCGAGGCACTGCCCCCGCCCCTGGCCGTCGCCGTCCTGCGCGCCCCGGGCCCCGAGCCCCGGCCGCTGAACCCGTGGCTGCTCCCCCGCTCGGTCCTCACCACCGTCTGGGAACGCGACCACGTCCTGGTGTTCCCGATGTCCCGTGCGGGCGACGTCGTCGAGCGGGCCCGCCGCCTCCTCGCCGAACGCAGCCCCGAACCCGTCCAGGCCGGCTCGTACGGCCCCTGCGACGCCCTCACCGAGGTCCGCGAGGGCTGGCTCCGCGCCCGCGTCGCCGCCCGCGCCGCCGCCACGGGCGAGACCCGCGACTGGACCTCGCTGGGCGTCCTGCGCCTCCTGCGCTGCGCCGCCGACGAGGCGCTGTCCCAGGCCGTCCTCACCCCGGGCGCGGACCGCCTGCTGGCCCACCCCGACCTGGCCGCCACCGCCCGCGCGTTCCTCGACCGCGCCGGCAGCGTCCAGCACACCGCCCGCGACCTCAGCATCCACCGCCAGACCCTCTACCACCGCCTCCGCCGCATCGAGGAGATCACCGCCCTCGACCTCTCCACCGGCCAGGACCGCCTCACCCTCCACCTGGCCCTCACCCTCTCCCCCTACCTGCCCCCGTTCACCGCAACCCCACCGCAGTAACCTGCGCCTCCGCCACACCCCCCGCGCGGAGCAGAGGCGGCGAAAGCAGCCTCGCCGGCCCCCGCCGGTAGAGCGCGGCAGGACGGCCCGCCTCCGGAACCCGCCGCTCCCCGGTGGGCTCCAGAAAGCTCTCCGCACGGGTGACCTTCCGGCGGAAGTTGCTCGGATCGAGCGCCACCCCCCAGACCACCTCGTACACCCGCCGCAGATCGGCGATGGTGAAGGGCTCCGGGCAGAACGCCGCCGCGACCGTCGTGTACTCCAGCTGCGACCGCGCCCGCTCCAGCGCCTCAC